>CAYZVY010000416.1:0-2919 GCA_964481675.1 uncultured Verrucomicrobiota bacterium | reverse complement strand
CCAACCCCCGCTACCAGTTTCCAAAGGGGTTTTCTTAACGGAAAACCCCTTTTTTTATTGCCTTTTTCTATGGCTTTTCTTTTTCACGGTCGTTTATCGATGCCGCGCGACAGTTTGAAATCCGTACTTGACGTGAGCGCTCCGTCAGGCATAATGTCAGGCTTTGGCGAATAGTCCTGGCTTTTACGAGGAGCGGGTTTTTCCCCGCTCTTTTGTTTTTGCCAGGGGTTGATAAAGGAATATTACCGCGAAAGAGGACTATGAACAACGAACTCATCGCTATACTGAATTATATGGAGAAGGAACGCGGCATCGAGCGCGAGACCCTTATCCAGGCGGTTGAATTTGCACTGCAGTCTGCATTGCGGAAGTCGTCGCCTCTTGAACATGGCCTGCGAATCGCCATTGACCGCAAGTCCTGCGACATCAAGGCTTACGGTATCGCCAATGTCGTGGATGGCCCCGCCCTCGGCCAGGAGCAGATCACCATCACGGACGCGCGGAAAATCAACCCGAAAGCCGTGGCCGGAGACGTTGTCGAGCGGGAAGTCACCACCGCCAACCTCGGACGCATCGCCGCCCAGACCGCCAAACAGGCGATCGCCCAGCGCATCCGCCAGGCCGAACGGGACCTGGTGTTTGATGAATACAAGGATCGCGGCGGCGATATTGTCAGCGGTGCCGTACGGCAGTTCAACCGCGGCGACATCATCATCGACCTGGGGCGGGCCGAGGCTGTTATCCCGTCCCGCGAACGCGTCCCCACCGAGGAGTACCAGGTCGGCGAGCGGATCCGCGCTTATGTTGTCAGCGTGCAGAACAACGCCAACGGGCCAGCCATTGTGCTGTCCAGAAGCCATCCTGACTTCGTGCGGCGGCTTTTCGAACTGGAAGTGTCCGAGATCGGGGACGGGATCGTCACCATCAAGGGGATCGCCCGTGAACCGGGATACCGTACCAAGATCGCGGTGGCCTCCACCGATGAGAAGGTGGACCCCGTCGGCGCCTGTGTCGGCATGCGCGGTATGCGCGTGAAGAACATCGTGCGCGAACTGGCGGGCGAGAAGATCGATATCGTCCGCTGGAGCCCGGACATCAAGACCTATGTCATTAACGCGCTCTCCCCCGCGAAACTCTCGAAAGTCGAGATCAAGGATGGCGGGCTGGATCATGTCGTCACGGTGATTGCCGATCCCGAGCAGTTGTCCCTGGCCATCGGCAAGCGCGGGCAGAACGTCCGCCTGACCGCCCGGCTGGTGGGGTGGAAGATCGACATCCACAAGGATGACTCCGCTGTCTCGTTCGAGGAGAAGGTCTCGCAGGCCGTTGCCGGACTGGCCGCCATACCGGGCGTATCGCCCGCGCTGGCGCAGCGCCTGGTGGAGGCCGGGTTCCTGTCGGTCGAGGGCATTCTTGCCGCGGAACCGCGTGATATTTCGGAAATGCTTGACATTGAAATCGCTGCAGCCCGGGATCTTTATGAGGCGATTGTCGCCAGCCGCCCGGACATTCAGGCCTGATTTCTCGTCATATACAAGGGCAGCGGATGCACGGCCGCCCGGGGGGGATACGGAACATGAGAGTTCATGAGCTGGCAAAAGATCTTGGAGTCGCGAACAAGCTGTTGATCACCAAGCTTCGCGAGCGCGGTGTCGAAGTGAAGAATCACATGACCGTGCTGGAAGACGATCACATCATTGTCATGCGGGCGATCATCCCCCTGGCCATAGAAGAGGAAAAGCGCAAGGACGAGGAAGCCCGGCTGAAGGCGGAGGAAGACGAGCGGAAAGCCGAGGAGGCAAGACAAAGGGCCGAGGAGGCCAGGCGCAAGGACGAGGAGGAGGCCCGGCGCAAGGCGGAAGCCGAAGCGGCAAAGCCGGAGCCGAAACCGGCAACGAAGCCGCAGGCCAAGCCGGCGGTGGTACCGGAGGCGAAGCCGGTGGCCAAGCCTGAGGTCAAGCCGGTGGAGAAACCCGTGGCCGAGGTCAAACCGGAAAAGCCCGCCGGAGCGGAGCGTCCGGCCGCGGGCGGTAAACCCGCCAAAACCGAGACGGTGCCAGAACGCCCGGCGGCGAAATCGGCAACCCCGCCTCCCCCGCCCGCCAAGGCCGTGGAGAAGCCGGGAAGCGCCGCCGCGGCAGAGGTCACGCCTGCGGCACCGGACGCGACCCCGCCCGCACCGGCAGCCGCCGCGAGCGCGCCCGACAAGACGCTCCGGATCCGGGGCGGGATCACGGTCCGCGAGCTGGCCGAGATCATCGGCGAGAAACCCAATCGCATCGTCGCCGAGCTGATGGGCATGAATGTGTTCGCCAATATCAATGCCAAACTCGATTATGATGTGGCCGCCACGGTGGCCGGGAATCGGGGTTTCCAGGTCGAGCATGAGAAGCGCGGCGGGGAAGCGCCGTTAAGCGCCATGCCGCGCCCGGATGACGAGCCCTACCAGGACAAGCCTGAAGACCTTCTGCCACGACCACCGGTGGTCACGTTCCTGGGGCATGTGGATCACGGCAAGACGTCGCTTCTGGACCAGATCCGCAATGCTTCCGTCGCCAAGGGCGAGAGTGGCGGTATTACCCAGCACATCGGCGCCTACACGGTTGAAATGGGCAGCAAGCCGATCACGTTTTTGGATACCCCCGGCCATGCCGCGTTTACCGCCATGCGGGCCCGCGGGGCCAACCTGACGGATATTGCCGTGATCATCATCGCCGCAGACGACGGCATCATGCCGCAGACGAAAGAGGCGATCGCGCATGCCAAGGCCGCCGGGGTCGCCATCATGGTCGCCATCAACAAATGCGACCTGCATACCGCCAATCCCGATCGCGTGCTGCAGCAGCTCCAGGCCGAGGAACTCGCCCCCGAGGAGTGGGGCGGCTCCACGATCTGCTGCAAAGTCAGCGCCACCACCGG
>CAYZVY010000415.1:0-2981 GCA_964481675.1 uncultured Verrucomicrobiota bacterium | reverse complement strand
CGCCAGTTTTTCGGGGCGGGCGTTTTCGCGGTTAATCTTATCGATCATCTTGTTGATCATGGTCGTTCCCTCGTTTCAGCAAATCCGGCCTTCTGGCCAGGGTTCTCCGCTCCGCTTGCGCCCGTCTCCAGCGCCCGATGTCGGCGTGGTGGCCCGAGAGGAGCACCTCGGGCACCTTCATGCCCCGGAACTCCGGCGGCCGCGTATACTGCGGGAACTCCAGGAGCCCGCTGCTGAAGGATTCCTCCTTCGTCGCGCTCTCCCCCGCCCCCAGCACCCCGGGCAGCAGCCGCACCACCGCATCCACCACCACCGCCGCCGGCAGGACCCCGTTCGTCAGGACATAATCCCCGATGGACAGTTCGTCCGTCACCAGCGCGGTCCGGACCCGCTCGTCGATCCCCTCGTAGTGCCCGCAGACGAACACCAGGTGGGTTTCCCCGGCCAGACTCTCCGCCTCGGCCTGCGAAAAACGCCTCCCCTGAGGCGTCATCATGATCACGCGGCTTTCCGGCCGCCTAACCGCTTCCACGGCCGCAAAAATCGGCTCCGGCTTCATCACCATGCCCGGGCCGCCCCCGAAGGGCCGGTCATCCGTGACCTGGTGCTTGCCGGACGCGAAATCCCTCAAATTGACAACCCGAACCCGGACCGCTCCCTGGGCCTGCGCCCGCTTGAGCATGCTCTCTTCCAGGAAACCGGTCAGCATCCCGGGAAAGATCGTGATGACGTCAATCTCAAGCGTGCCGCTCATGGGCCTCGATCAGTCCCGCCGTTGCCGGCTATTTCTCGGCGGGCGCCGCGACAGGAGCCGCTGCAGGGGCCGCGGGCGCCTTCTTCAGCAGGCTGGCAACCGTATTGCTCACCACCGCGCCCCTGGACGTCCAATGCTGGATGCGGTCCAGTTTAAGCAGATAGTTGACCCCTTTTTTCTTGGGATCATACCACCCTAGCACCTCGATGAAGCGACCATCCCGGGGCGAGCGGCTATCCGTGGCCACCACCCGGTAGCTTACATCGTTGTTGGCGCCCGTGCGGCGCAATCTGATTTTTACCGACATTCCTATCCTCCTGAAAGCGTGCAATCATGCCACATCAGCGCATGCGTTGCAACTTTTTTTGCATCATCCCGATCTTTTTCGCCATCAGCTTGGCCTGTTTGAACTGCCGGATGAGATCGTTTACATCCGACGCCTGCGTCCCGCTCCCCCTCGCAATCCTCAACCGGCGGCTCCCGTTCAGGATCTCCGGATGACGCCGTTCCCGGACCGTCATGCTCTGGATGATCGCCTCCGCCTTCTTCGAAAACCGGTTCATCTCGGCGGTATCCACCTTGCCCGCCCCCAGGGCCGCGCCCCCCGGCAGCATCTCCAGGATCTTCTCCAGGGGCCCCATCCGCTTCATCTGCTTGAACTGCCGGAGGAAATCCTCCAGGTTGAAATCCTGCGTGCGGATCTTCCGCTCCGCCTCCGCCATCTCCTTCAGGTCCACGTTCTCCTGGACCTTTTCAACCAGGGACACCACGTCGCCCATCCCCAGGATGCGGGAGGCCATCCGGTCGGGATAAAAGGCGTCCAACTGGTCCTGGTGCTCGCCCGTGCCGGTGAACAGGACCGGGCAGCCGGTGACGGAGCGGATGGACAGGGCCGCGCCGCCGCGGGCGTCGCCGTCCAGCTTCGTCAGGATCAGGCCCGTCAGCCCCAGCTCCTTGTTGAACGTGCCGGCCACGTTCACCGACTCCTGGCCGATGGCCGCATCGACCACCAGCACCACGTTGCCGGGCTTGACCGCCGCCTTCAGATCCTTCAGCTCGGCCACCAGCTCCTCGTCGATCTGGAACCGGCCGCCGGTGTCGAAGAGCACCATGTCGTGCCCCTGCCGCCGGGCGTCCTCCAGGGCGCGCCGGCCCAGCGCGGGCAGGCTCTCCCCCGGAATCGGCTTCATCAGCGCCACGCCCGCCTGCTCCGCCAGCACGGCCAGCTGGTCCACGGCCGCCGGGCGGCGCAGGTCGCCGGCCACCAGCAGCACGCGCCGGCCCCGCTTCTTCAGCCACCGCGCCAGCTTGCCCGCCGTGGTCGTCTTGCCCGACCCGTGCAGGCCGCACAGCATCAGCGTGGCGGGGGTGCCCGCCAGGTTGATCTCCGCCTGGGTCCCGCCGAGGATCGCCGTCAGCTCGTCGTAAACGAATTTGACGAACTGCTGCCCGGGCGACACGCTGTCCAGGACCTGCTGGCCCAGCACCTTCTCCCGGACGCGGTCGACGAACTGCTTGACGACCGTGAAATGGACATCGGCCTCCAGCAGGGCCAGGCGCACCTCGCGGAGCGCGTCCTTGATGTTGGACTCGGAGAGCGTGCCGAAGCCGCGGAGGTTGCGGAAGACCTTCTGGAAGGTGTTGGAGAGGGACTCGAACATCGCTACGGAACGCTCGCGGACTCGGGAACCAGGAACGTCAGGCCGCCGTCTTCCGCCTTGACCGCCTCCACCACCGCGCCGCGCTTGATGTGGCCCCGGAGGATCTCCTCGGCCATCGCGTCCTCGATGTGCTTCTGCACCGCCCGTCGCAGCGGGCGCGCGCCCATGGCCGGGTCGAACCCCTTGTCGATCAGGAAGTCCCGCGCCCCGGCGCTGAGCTTCAGCGTGACGCCGCGCACGAGAAGCCGCTGCCCCAGCCGGGCCAGCTCCAGGTCGAGAATCCGGTTCACATCGGCCCGGTCCAGCTGCCGGAACACGATGACCTCGTCGATCCGGTTGAGGAACTCGGGCTTGAACGCCCGCTTGGCTTCCGCCAGCATGCGGTCGCGCATGGCGGTGTAGTCGCCCTTGACGGAGGCCTCCTTGAAGCCCAGGCCGCTGTCGGACTTCCCGAAATCGGCGCCCAGGTTCGACGTCATGATCACGATCGTGTTCCTGAAATCGACCACGCGCCCGAAGCTGTCCGTCAGCCGCCCCTCCTCCAGGATCTGGAGCAGGATCTGCAT
>CAYZVY010000414.1:0-2996 GCA_964481675.1 uncultured Verrucomicrobiota bacterium | reverse complement strand
TCCTGGTAGGAAAAGCGGGGGATGGAGGAGAAGGGGCTCACGGGGGAAGTGTATCGAGTCGGGCGGCTGGATGTCCAACGGATTTGGACAGGGAGTGCCCCCTCACGCCCCCCCCGTGAAGTCGTAGCTGATTTTTTTGCGGAGGGCCGCAATCCGCTCGCGGGCCTGTTGCAGAAGCGACTGCTCCAGGCGGTCGAGGCGGCGGCGGTCGAGGGTGTTGTCGAGCGGGCGGCCTTCGCGCAGGCATTCCGACTGGTGGCGCAGCCTCAGCCTCAGCAGGGAGTCGTAGGCGGTGGCGATCTCCTTGAGGTTGTCACGCGTGATCAGGTCGCGCCGCGCCAGCGCCTCCAGCCGGCTCAGCGTATGCGTCTCCTCCACGCCATGCTTCAGCGCATACAGCCGCGCGAAGCCCGTGATCGGCATCATCAGGGCCTTGAGGTCGACCTGCCAGGTCCGCGGGTGGCGACCGGGGCGGAAGACGCGGACGAACCAGGCCGGCGGCGGCTCGAACCGCTGCAGGTCCAGCGCGAGGAACGGCAGGAAGGCCGGCT
Source organism: uncultured Verrucomicrobiota bacterium (assembly GCA_964481675.1). Classification (GTDB taxonomy): domain Bacteria; phylum Verrucomicrobiota; class Kiritimatiellia; order CAIKKV01; family CAIKKV01; genus CAIKKV01. Next base: position 2,445 of record CAYZVY010000414.1, on the reverse strand, counting down.
GCGCGTCCAGCTGCTCGCGGACATGCCGCCGCAGCTCCAGCGCCAATGCGGTGTCCCCGTAAACGGGACGAAAATCCAGGAAGATGGTGAACTCCATCACCTCCTGCGGCTCGGATTTCCGGATCCAGTCGGCGGTCGTTTTCTTCCACGCCGTCATGTCGGCGCACCACTTGGCATGCCGGGCCATGATCCCGCCCTGGCAGAACGGATAGCCGGCCCGCTCCAGTCCCGCGCAGACGCGCTCCCCCAATTCCCAGAAATAGCGGGCCGCGACCTCTGCGGCCTCCGCCGTTTCGGCCGGCTCATACACGATGGCGTTATCCTGGTCCGCCAGCAGCGTGGGCTCCTGCCGGCCCTGGCTGCCGAGGGCGAGGAAGACAAAGGGCCGGGGCGCGGGGCCCAGGGCGGCCAGGGCCAGCTCGATCAGGCGCACGGTGGCTGCGTCGCTGATGGCGTTGAGGAGGCGGGTGATCTGCCGGGCGTGCGCGCCGGTGTCCAGCAGCGACCGGACCAGGGACGGCGCGCGGCGGCAGCCCGCGATGACCTCGTCGGTCGTTCCCGCGTGGGCGATCAGGCGGGTGAGTGCCGCCGCTTCGCTGCCGTGGAGCTGCAGGATGTCGCGGCTGTGGATCAGCCCCAGGATGCCCCCGCCATCGTCCATGACCGCCAGATGCTCCACGCCCTTTTCCTGCATCAGCAGGAGGGCTTCATAGACCTGGGCGGCGCGCGGGATCGCGGCCACCGACTCGCGCATCACGCGCCGGACGGGTTCCTTTGACGGAAGATCCTCGCCGATGGCCCGGGTGCGCAGCAGCCGGTCGGTGACGATGCCAACGAGCTCGCCGTTCTTTCCCCGCACCAGGGCCGCCTCGGAATCCTGCGCGGTCATCAGCGCGGCCGCTTCGGCGATGGGGGTGTTCGCGTCGCAGAACGCGGCGGGCCGGCACAGCCGCTCCACCGGCTCGTGGAGGTAGAGGAGCGACGTCTGCAGCCGCTCGATGAGGGAGTCGCGCTCGGATTCGCGGAGGGCATCGGCCGTGGTGTCCTCGATGATCCCGTCCACGTACCGGGGGTCCCCGTTTTCGTCGCGCACCAGCTGTGCGTCCAGGGTCAGCGTGCGGGACGGCCCGCCGGGGACGGGCGCGGTCAGCCGCTGGCGCGCGGCGCCGTCGCGCTCGAGGCGCAGGCGGAACTCGTCGTAGGTGGCCTCGTCGGGAAATGCGTCGGCCAGGCAGGCGGACACGGCGCCGGAGTGGGGCCCCAGGAGGGGCAGCAGCTCCACGGCCTTGCGGTTGGCTTCGAGCACGGTGCTCCGCTGGAGGGCGCGGGCGCGGAACAGGCCCGCGGGCACATTGCCGGCGGCCTCCGCCAGCTGCTTGTCCCGTTCGTTCTGAACCATCGGGTTCTCGGGTTCCGGCGTGCGGCGCGGCGCGAGATCCCGGGCCTGGAGCACGAGTCCGTCCTTGCCGGCCACGGAAATGCGGCTCAGGAACAGCAGGCATTCCAGCTGTTTGCCGTCGCGCGCCTTCAGGACGGCTTCAATGCCGGCGGAGCGCTCTTCCCCCGGCCGGAGCAGGCGCACGGCGATCCAGGCCGGCTCGTTGCTGGGCTGCGGCGGCAGGACGTCGGCCAGGTCGAGCAGTTCGATTTCGTTCCCGGCGTAGCCCAGCCGGCGGAGCAGGGTGGGGTTGGCATAGCGGCAGCGGCCTTCGACCAGCAGGAGCGTGCCTTCGGCGGCGGTTTCCACCAGCGCCCGGTAGCGCTCGGTGGTTTCCCGCAGGCCTCCCTCCGCCTCCCGCCGGCGGCGCTCCAGCAGCAGGCTCTGGCGGATGACGAACAGCAGCAGGAGGGCGATGAGGCCGGCGATGCCCCACGAGATCCGCATCAGGCGCCGCTCGAACCGGATGATCTCGGCGCGGACGTCCTCGATATACAGGCCGGTCCCGATGATCCAGCCCCAGGGCGCGAATCCCCGGATGTAGGATTCCTTGGGCACGAGGCGGTGCGGATCGTCCTTCCACTGCCAGACATAATCGATGAAGCCTTCGTTCTGGCGGCGGACCAGGTCGGTGAATTCCACGAAGATCCGGACCCCGCGCGGGTCGCGGAAATCGGACACGTCCTGCCCGTTCAGCTCCGGCCGGTAGGGATGCATGAGGATGTGCGGATGCATGTCCTGCAGCCAGAAATAATCCTTCCCTTCGCGCCCGTAGCGCATGGTTTCAATGCGCCGCATGGCCAACTGCTGCGCCTGTTCCCGCGAGGCCAGCCCCGTCCGCGCCTCCTGCTCGGCCTCGGCCAGGATGCCCCAGGCCGAATTGACCAGTTCGCGGATCATCTCCCGCTTGCGGTCCATGAGCGAGCGTTCGAAGGCGGGCAGGATGATGTCCAGCAGCGCCACGGCGAAGAGCAGCATCGCGATGATGGCCGGCAGGACGATCCGGA
>CAYZVY010000413.1:0-2996 GCA_964481675.1 uncultured Verrucomicrobiota bacterium | reverse complement strand
CCGACCAACGCTGCTCCCAACGCCCATCGTCATCCCCGCCTGCAACCGTTCCTCAACCAGACCCCCACACCCCCCAGAGTCGTTGTGCTACGCACAACTCCGGTGGACTGGGAACCCCCCGCGATCACAATCGCGGTGCCCCCCTCCGAACGCCCAGCGTTCGCCGCGGCGCAACCGTGGCGAAGCCGGGCTCTAGACCGGCGCATACCTGCGCCTTCAAGTCCTTCGGACTGTGGAAGCGTGGTTGTGTCTGCACTGTTCTGCCCTCCGGCTTGTCGCGCCCGCGCGGTCCGTGCCAACGTTTGCCGCTACGCGGCCGCACGTTGTCACGTCCCCCGCCGAATGGCGCGCCTGCGCCTCCGGCCACCGTGCCTTTCTCCTGCTGTTGTTGTCGTGCCGCCCTGCTCCCCCGCCCGGCGCCCCTCGCCTCAAAGCAGGCGAAGGCGAGGGTCACCGAACGGGGGGCAGGGCTCAATGCAACAAAACCAACAACAGCAGGAGGAAAGGCACATGAACAGCGCAGTCACAACCACTTCTCTCTTCCCTTTCATGAAGGCTCAGGTATCCGCCGCGAAGCAGGTCTCACGAAGAGCCTGTCCTGAGCGCAGTCGAAGGGCGCAGCCTCCGGAGAAATGGTCCCTCCGCGTGGACTTGCCGCTGGTCCGCGAATCCATGCGCTACTCGGACGGCGCGGTCATCCGCGTCCGCACCCCGCAGGAAATCTATGGCCTCTGCCGCGACATCCAGCAGTCCGCGCAGGAAGCCTTCATCGTCGTTGACCTGAACGCCAAGAACAACGTCATCGACAAGCGCCTCGTCACGCTGGGCTTGCTCGACGCCAGCCTTGTCCACCCGCGGGAAGTCTTCCGCGGCGCCATCGTCAACAACGCCGCCGCCGTGGTTGTCGTTCACAATCACCCGTCTGGCGATCCGACCCCCAGCGCCGAGGACATCCGCATCACCCGCCAGCTTGTGGAAGCCGGAAAGGTTCTCTCCATCCGCGTTCTCGATCACGTCGTCATCGGCCGGCCCGGCACCGGCACCCCCGCCTGCCCTGAGCCTGCCGAACGGGGTTTTCTCAGCCTGCGCGAAGCCGGCCTTGTGGACTTCAACGCATGAACTCCTCGCACCCTGTAACTCTGCACCCTGTAACTCTGGACCCATCCCCATGAACATCATCGCCGCCCACAAGTACGTCAGCCCCCGCGCCCGGACCCTCACCCCCGAAGAGGCGGAAGTCCGCCGCATCGCCTACGCCCTGAAGGTCCCAACCGCCTGCCCGCATTGCTGCGCAAAGCGCTGCAGGCGGGCCGAGGCATGCGAGCATGCCGCGCGCGACCTCGCCCCGCTCCTCGACGCCGCCGAGGCCCCCGGCACGGTCATTGTCCTGATGCCGATCCCGAGCAGCACCGGCAGCACAGACGCCAACCGCCAATTCGCCAACGAACTCGCCGCCGAGGTCCACCGCCGCTATCCGGCGCGCCGCGTGCAAGTCAAGTTGACCGTGGGCCGCAAGCACCCCGTGGAATCCTCATGCGTCCGCCGCAAGCGCGGCCTGCCCGGCCTGCGCGCCGACGCTCACGCTTTCATCCGCGTAGCCGGTCCGCTGACCGCGACCGGCACGGCGTATTACTTCATCGACAACATGGCCACCACCGGCAGCACCCTCGCCGCCGCCCGCACCGCCCTGGGCTTCGGTGACGGCATCGTCTGGGCGGATGAAGGCCGCAGACCGATCGTGCAGTAAAACCCAACAGCAAGGAGACAGAGACCATGAGCGCAACCCGAGAATACGCACTGATCCGAGCCCGTATCCCCAGCGGCGGCAACCCCGCCGCCGTCTACCTCATCGACGCCGAGGATCTCCGCGAGTTCAAAGACCCCGCCGGTTACTTCCCGGCCGGCACCCGCGACGTTCAGGAGGTCGGCCGCATCCAGGTCATGGGCGACACCCACCTCCTGGGCATGATGTACGAGGAAACGCTGTAGCCCCCGCCCGGAGCCCCGCGGACCGCGCTTCCGGCTACGCCGGACGCCCGGTTCCGCTGGGGCCCCGAAACACCGCCCGTCCATCCTCTTCTCCCCCGGCCCGCCTACGGCGCGTGCCCGCCGGCTACGCCGTCCGCCTGGCTGCACAAGCGCACCCAGGTCGCCGCCCTACGTGCGTCGCCGCGCTGCCAAATGCCTTTGGATTTCGCCATTGTGTCACCTACCATGGCACCCGTAACGTGTCACAACAGTTGGGCATGCCGCTTCCGGCGTCGCCTCGCCATTGTGTCACCCTCATACTCCCTTTCACCTGTCACAACCCGTTGTCCCGGTAGCGGCCCGGGCTCTCCGTGCCACTGGATACCGTCATTATGTCAGGCTGCAACCGCTGCAACGTGACACGATCTCAAGACTCGGCGGCGAAGCGCTCTCGCCAGAACGTCACCAGTTCCTGCATCTGGGTGGCTGCGGCCTCCAACTCCGCCAGGTCCGGTTTCAGGAGACCGTGTGTGGCGGCACGCTTGCTCACACCGGCTATGACATACCGGATACGTCGCACTTCCACAGGATCACGGGCACACTCCCGCAGTCGCACATGATACCGCCGGTTATCGAGGCCGACCCGGACGGTCTCCGACGGCACCCGCCCGGCTGCCGCATACCGGTACGCCTGCCGCAGGCTCACGCCATGCTCCGCCGCGATCTGCCTCGCCTCCCGAGCCATCTCCCCGCGTTCCTTCACCGCTACCCCCCGATCTCTTTCCCGCCGCCGGCTACGCCGGCCGGCGATCTCCGCGGCCGCTCCCGGCTAAGCCGGTCGCCCGCTACGCTGGCCCCAGGCCCGTCGCCGGGCCGGGGCCCCCGCCTCGCGTACCGCTCCGCGCCTTGTTTTCCCTTGAACATTATTCGGCGATTACGTGCGTAACCTTTTATCCCGCAACGCGTAACGCCAAGAACCGACCATCATGGTTATCGACCGAAAGCTTTGGGAAACACTGCTATTTACC
>CAYZVY010000412.1:0-3015 GCA_964481675.1 uncultured Verrucomicrobiota bacterium | reverse complement strand
TTGTATAAAAATATACAAAATCTTCTCGCGTGAGCTCTTTGATTTCGTCATGATGATGGCATGAAGGCTGGAGGCGATAGGAAGAGCAGGGATAAGGCGGCGCTTCTCCTGGACACCCGGTTGTGCGACCTGGGTTTGGAACTGGGGAAGTCGCTGTTCCAGCCTGTTATTTCCGAGCTGGAACGCGAACTGGAGCGGGGCGGCATCGCCCTGCGGCCGCGCCATTACCTGTCCACAGGATACGGATGCAACATCCGGTCGGTTGACGTGGGATTGCTGTTCACGGACGGATTTCCCGCGCTCCGGAAGCTGGCCCGCGCAAGAGGGATGCGCGTGCGGTCCCCGGCCCAGTTGCTTCGTACCCTCCGCCACGAGGCTGGCCATGCCTTTTGCTATGCCAACCGCCTCTTTGCCGCGCCGGATTTCCGTGCCCTTTTCCAGGTGCGGGGCCGCTTCTATGAAACCTATCCGGCCCGCTGGCATCCGTCCGCCGGGGATCGCGCCCGCGTGGCACGAGGCGAGATTATCCAGGTGTATGCCGCCCGGCATCCGGACGAGGATTTCGCCACCCTTTTCCAGACCTGGCTCGAGTCGCCCGCGACCTGCCTCAGCCGGTATCGCCGGCGCCCGCTCCTGGCGGAAAAACTCGCCTTCGTGATCGAGGCCGTTCGCCGCCACGGTCAGACGTCCGCGGCCCTCCGGTCCGCGCCGGTGGAGGAATCTGTTTTGACCATGCGGGTCACGCTCAGGCGCTGGCTGGCCCGGGTGGAGCAGCGTCAGGATTACAACCTTTTCCCGAAAGGACCTGTGGCATGAGCGGACGAATGGATGGACAAGCCCTTGGGCGAACTCTTGTCAAGCGGGCCGATTTCCCGGCTCTCTTGAAGACCTTGCGGCGCGAGTGCGTCCGCCGCGGCATTGACTACGACCTGTCCGGCGGCCGCCGGGTTCCGATCAATTACATGGCCACGCCCCTGCTGCTGAGCGCGGGACAGGTCCGGAACCTGCACCGGTTCTCCTCCGCCGTCAACGCGATGATCCGGCGCATGCCGGGGCTGTACCTGGCCCACGCCGCCGTGCGGGAGGCGCTCCCGTTTCCGGAAGACGAGCGGGAGTGGGTGCTCGACTGCTACCGCCCCGGCGGGCGGCAGGCCCTGGTCTCGCGGATCGATTTTGACGCGCCCGGCCGGCCGGCCCCCGGAGGGGTTCCCATGGCGTTCGAGGCCAATGGTGTGTCGATCGGCGGCCTGTATTACACCGGCGCGGGGCCCCGCATGATCGCGGAGGTTGTGCTGGACGCCGGGGACCGGAAGCGTGTCGCCAAACCCTGGGACATGTGCGCCGCCCTGGCTCTCGAATTTCGGCGGCAGTCCCTGCATGTGGGACTGGGACCGAAGCCCCGTATCGGCATCCTGGATAACCGCGAGTGGACCGAGGGCATCACCGAAATGCCACGGCTGGCCGAGGCGTTCGAGGCCGCGGGTTTTGTCGCCCGGCTGGGCGATCCGCGCGACCTGACCTGCCACCGGGGCCGGTTCCGGCTGGCGGGGGAGCCGGTGGACCTGTTGTACCGGAACATGGAGGCCCGTGATTTTGCCGACCTGGAGAAGGCCGGCGCGCGACTCGACGGCATGCGCGAGGCCTTCCGGCGGGACCGGGTTCTGAGCGGGATAGCCGGGGATTTCGATCATAAGAGCCTGTGGGAGGTGCTGTCGTCCGAAAAGACCCGGCATCTTGTTCCGGCCGCCTGGCGCGCCGGATTCCGCACAAGCCTGCTCTGGACCCGCCTGCTGCGCGAGACGCGCACGGACGGGATGCGGGGCGAGTCGATCGACCTGGTCCCCTTTGTCCACCGCCAGCGCGAGCAACTGGTGATCAAGCCCAACCGCTCCTGCGGAGGCGACCGGGTGATCCTGGGGCGCAAGACGGATGATCGTGAATGGGGGCGGCTGATTGGCAAGGCGCTGGCCGACCCGGACGGGTGGGTGGTGCAGCGGTATCATGAGTCCGGCCGGCAGCGGTTCCCGATTCTGGAGCACGCCCGCCCGGTCCTCCAGGACGCGTTTGTCTGCCACGGCGTGATCGCGATCGGCCGCCGCGTGGGCGTCCTGGGCCGCGCGTGCATCCGCCCCGTCGTCAACGTGGCCGCCGGGGGCGGGCTGGTGGCGGTGTTCCAGACGCGCTGAGGAGTCACAGGAAGAACGGGGTTGCGCCCGGGCTGTTCCGGTCGAGCAGGGGCAGCATGGACTGGAGCCCTTGCACGAGCCGGTCACGGTCCCGCGGCAGGCGGCCTTCCAGGGGGATAGGGTTGGACGTGTGGTTGGAGCGGAACACCGTCTTTTCCAGCGCCACTCCCTGCAGGATCCGGATGAGTTCCACGATCACCCCATACTCGCTTAGCGGCTTGTAGCCGGCCGGCATGGCCGTACCCGGCACATCCACAAACCGGAGCGCGGATAGCAGGCGGGGTTGCATCCGGTTCAGGGCCGCGGCAGTGGCATCGGCATGCTGCTCAGATCCGTGCGCCCCGGCCAGCCCTAGCAGGATCATGACGGAGCCTCGCAAGCCCGCCGCCTGCGCCCGCTGGATCGCGGTCACCATGCCGTCGGCCGTCTCGCCTTTGCCCATGGCCTGCAGGAGGGCGTCGTCGCCGGTTTCAAGGCCCATGTAGAGCGTGTTCAGTTTCAGCCGCCGGAGTTCCGCCAGCTCGCCGTCGCTCCGGGCCAGGATGGAGCGGCCGTTGGCATAGACGTTGACCCGGGACAGGGCCGGAAATCCTGCGTTCAAGGCCTCCAGGAGCTCGCGGAAGCGGGAAAAGGGAAGGGCCATCACATCGCCATCGGCCAGGAAAATCCGGCTCGCCCCCGGTTCACGGGCCGCGGTGGCGGCCATTTCCGCCAGGATTTCGTCCTGCGGCCGGATCCGGTAGCGGACGCCTTTGTACATGGCGCAGAAGCGGCAGGTGTTGTGCGGGCAGCCGCGCGCCACCTGGAAAATCAGGCTGTCGGCCTCGGC
>CAYZVY010000411.1:0-3018 GCA_964481675.1 uncultured Verrucomicrobiota bacterium | reverse complement strand
TCCCGGACGATCCCATGGCCCAGATGTGGGGCGGCATCGCCGCCGTGTTCAAGAGCTGGAACGGCAAGAAGGCCGTCTCCTACCGCCGCATCGAGGGCATTCCGGACTCCTGGGGCACCGCCGTGAACGTCCAGGCCATGGTGTTCGGCAACATGGGAGACAGCTCGGCCACCGGCGTGGCCTTCACCCGCGACCCGGCCACCGGCGACAACAAGTTCTACGGCGAGTGGCTGGTCAACGCCCAGGGCGAAGACGTGGTGGCCGGCATTCGCACGCCCAGCCCGATCAACGACGACACCAAGAACGAGCAGAACAAGCACCTGCACAGCATGCAGGAGGTGATGGCCGGAACCTACGCCGAGCTGGACGCCATCCGCACCAAGCTCGAGCGGCACTTCACCGACATGCTGGACATCGAGTTCACCATCCAGGAAGGCAAGCTGTGGATGCTGCAGTGCCGCGTCGGCAAGCGCACCGGCACCGCGGCCCTGAACATGGCCATGGACATGCTGGCCGAGAAGCTGATCGACAAGAAGACCGCCGTGATGCGCGTCGAGCCCCAGCAGCTCGACGAGCTCCTGCACCCGATCTGCGACCCCAAGTTCGAGAAGGACGCCAAGCCGATCGTCAAGGGGCTGCCGGCCGGACCCGGCGCCGCCTGCGGCGTGCTGGTGTTCACGGCTGAGGACGCCGTGGCCTCCGAACGCGCGGGCAAGACCTGCATCCTGCTGCGCGAAGAGACCAATCCGGAGGACGTCGAGGGCATGCGCGCGGCGGCCGGCATCCTGACCGCCCGCGGAGGCATGACCTCCCACGCGGCGCTGGTGGCCCGCGGCTGGGGCAAGTGCTGCATCGTCGGCGCCGGCGGCCTGCACGTCGACGCCAAGAGCAAGACCGCCAAGATCACCGGCCTGGACCTGGTGCTCAGGGAAGGCGACGTCGTCACGCTCAACGGCACCAAGGGGCACGTCTACTCCGGCTCCATGCCGATGATGGACGCCACGGAGAACCCGCGCTTCCAGAAGTTCATGACCATGGCGGACGCGTTCCGCACCATGGGCGTGCGCACCAACGCCGACACACCCGCGGACGCCCGCGTGGCCCGCGCCTTCGGCGCCGAAGGCATCGGCCTGTTCCGCACCGAGCACATGTTCTACGGTGAGGGCAGCGACGCCGCCCTGTTCCTGCTGCGCAAGATGATCCTCAGCGCCACGGCCGACGAGCGGCGCAAGGCCCTGAACGAGCTGATCGTCTTCGTCAAGCGCGACATCAAGGCCACGCTCGAGGCGATGGACGGGCTGCCGGTGACGATCCGCCTGCTCGACCCGCCGCTGCACGAGTTCGTGCCGCAGGGCGCCGAGAAGCAGGCCGAGTTCGCCGCGGCCCTGGGCATCAGCGCCGCGGACGTTCGCAAGCGCGGGGAGAGCCTGCACGAGAACAACCCGATGATGGGGCACCGCGGCGTGCGCCTGGGCGTGACGTATCCCGAGGTGACGGAGATGCAGGTCCGCGCCATCTTCGAGGCGGCGGCCGAGATCATCAAGGCCGGCGGCAAGTGCAAGCCCGAGATCATGATCCCGGTCACGTGCGACGTGAGCGAGCTCAAGCACCAGAAGGCCATCTGCAAGCGCGTCTACGACGACGTCTGCCGCGACAAGGGCGTGAAGAAGATCGACCACCTGTACGGCACGATGATCGAGATTCCGCGCGCGGCGCTGCTGGCGGACCGCATGGCCGGGGAGGCGCAGTTCTTCTCCTTCGGCACGAACGACCTGTCGCAGATGACGTTCGGCTTCAGCCGCGACGACATCGGCGGCTTCCTCCCGGAGTACCTCGACCAGAAGCTGCTGCCGGCCGACCCGTTCCAGACGATCGACCAGGACGGCGTGGGCCAGCTGATCGAGATGTCGGTGAAGAAGGGCCGCAGCGTCCGCGGAGATCTCAAGGTCGGCATCTGCGGCGAGCAGGGCGGCGACCCGGCCTCGGTGAAGTTCTGCTTCCGCACCGGGCTGAACTACGTGAGCTGCAGCCCCTACCGCGTGCCGATCGCGCGTCTGGCCGCCGCGCAGGCCGCGCTGTCCGCGAAGGCGTAAGCCGACGTAGGGCCTCTGATTCATCAGCGGGTGGGACCCCACGGTCCCGCCCGCTTTCTTTCGCCTCAGCCGAGCAGCTTGAACGCCGGGTCGCTGGCGGCACGCTGATCAAACGTGAATGTGGGCGCAGCGCCATGGAGGGCGTTGATGGCGCCGATCAGGTGATCGGCCACATCGGCCGCGCCCTTTCGATACTTCCGAAGCGACAGCCAGACGAGGTCCGCGGACTCCACCTGCAGCTCGTTGGACGTGAGAAGGGTCTCCAGGACGCGGCTGACCGTCTCCCGTGAATAGCCATAGGCGCGCTGGAGCACCCAGACCAGCTCGCAGATGACGATGAGGCTGACGCGCCCCGGGTCCTCGGGTGTGCACCGGCCCTCAATCAGCCGTGTGGCCGCAGTTGTCTGTCCGGGATCGTCCCTGACGATGTACCGGACCAGGACGTTCGTATCCAGGCCGATCACGATGCTGCTCCGGTTGCGATCGCGGCATCCATCTCCTCGAGCGACACCGTGCGCTTCGGCCTCGGAACCACTTTCCTCAAGCGCTTCACCGAACCGGACAGCGGAATGATCTCCAGGTGCTGATCTTCGGTGATCACGAATTCCAGGCGACTGCCCGCGTGCAGCCCCATCCGGGTCCTTGCCTCAACCGGAATGGTCACCTGGCCCTTGGATGTCATCGTTCCCGTCATGTCTTACCTCATAGGCTTATGTCTTACGAGTGCTCCTTACTATCAGAGATTCCGGTCGCAACGTCGAGCGGAATATGGCGGGATCGGTATCGACACCGGCAGCCGGGGGATGTGTCGCGGGTCGGGTCGTGATTGCCGTACGCGTTGAACGTTGGGCGTTAAGCGTTGAACGTTGAGCGTTCCCGTGCGCCAGTCCGGTCATCCCGAACGCAGTGAGGGATCTCACTTCGC
>CAYZVY010000410.1:0-3018 GCA_964481675.1 uncultured Verrucomicrobiota bacterium | reverse complement strand
ATCCTCAGCAACGCCACGTTCGCGGTCGGGGCCGGGATCACGTTCAGCCGGCCGGTCACCTTCAATCCCGGCTCGGCGCTGGCGGGGCAGGGGACGTTCTATGCCATTCCCGCCTGGACCTGTCCGGCCGATTTCACGGTGGCGCCCGGCCTGCCTGCCGGCACGCTCACGGTGGACCGGTCGTTGGCCCTGGCGGCCGGCAACACGCTGAGCATCGCGTTCCAGCCGGATGGCACCTATGGCAAACTTGCCGTGAACGGCACCCTGGATATCAGCGAGCCGACCGCCCGGCTGGTCCTGACGGGCAAGCCGCCGGCGGGCAAGCATGTGCTGGCGGAGGGAACCTCCCGCGCGGGCCAGTTCCAGGATGAGAACGTGGACCTGACGGGGCTGACCGGAACCGCGCGGATCACGTATACCGCCACGCAGGTGGTCCTGAATGTGGATGCGAAGGGGACTCTGATCATGTTGCGGTAGGATGACGGTCGATTAAGAGCGAGGGTCATATGCGAACCGGAAAAGCAATATTGATGGGATGGGGCGCCATGGTGTTGATGGCGGCCGCCGTTCCGGCCGACTCCTATGTCTGGACGCAAACCAACCGGGGCGTGTTTAACTGGAGCGACACGGGCAGTTGGTCGAACAACGCCGCGCCGCCAAGCGGGGGCGGATCGAATGTGACCATTCAGCTTTTCACCAACAACGCCGTGACGGCGGGCTACGCCCAGACGAACAACAACGACATATCCGCCCCGCTGACGCTGAATGCGTTCAAGGTCAGGACCACGGGCGTGAACGCCAATAACACGGTCCAGGGCGGGGCGTTGAATTTCGTGGCCAACGGCGCGACCCAACCCCTCGTGACGATCGACGTGAACGGCGGGAACTTCCGCGTCCGGAACAACTTCGTGCTGGGCAATTCGCCGCTCAGGTTCTCTTTCCCCCAGGGGAACAATACGGGCAACATCTATCTGGACGGCTCCATCAGCGGCACGGGAAACGTGGTCTTCGCGGACAACGGGCTTTATACCTATCTGAACGGAAACAAGACGTTTATCGGCGATGTGGTGACGTCCAACCGCGCGGTGACTCTGGGCGGCACCAACCTGTGGACCGGCAATGTGACCGTCCGAAGCGGTGCCGCGCTCTACCTGGGCGCCCTCGGCGCCAATAACAACTACAACGGTTCGACGACCATCGACCCCGGCGGCGTCCTTGAGGTGAACTCGGCCAACGGGACCTGGACCAACGATGTCGTCAACAACGGCACATTGAGTTATTATAACAGCGGGTCGCCAATCTACACCTTCGCCAACCGGATTACGGGGAGCGGCGATGTCCGGTCGACCGGCAATGCCGCCACACTCCTGCTGGCGGGCACCAACAACACGTACACCGGAAAGACCTCCATCCAGTTTGCGCTGCAGATCTATTCCATCGGCAACCTGGGCGAGCCCAGTTCCATCGGCGCCCCGACCACGACGGCGAACGGCACCATCAACTTCACCAGCCTGGGAACCTTGAAATACCTGGGCGCCGGAAACGCCAGCGATCGCGCCATCTACATGGCGGGAGGGGCCACCCTCGACTCGTCGGGGACCGGTCCGCTGGTTTTGAACGGCAGCCTGGTCATCACCAATGCGGGTAACAGGACACTCACCCTGCAGGGGGGTTACACGAACGCCGAGAACGTCCTGGCCGGTAACATCGTGAACACGACACTCCCCACGGTGACCAACTACACCGCCCTTACGAAGACGGGTGACGGCACCTGGTTGCTGACGGGAATCAACACCTACACGGGCGTGACCGACATCACGGGCGGCCGGCTGCGGGTCACCAACGCGGCCAGCCTCAGTCCCGGAAACATTTACATCCGGGCGGCCAACAGTCCGCAGGTCGGCGTTCTGGAAACGAGTTTCGACCTCATCCGGGATGGAGGGACGACCACCAACCAGATGCGGATCGATCAGGTTGCCGCCGGCAGCGCCTTCAATGGTTTCAGCGCGCGCGGCGCCCCCGTCACCGTCCAGTTCGGCGCCGCCAGCCCCGCCAGCCTCACCTGGGGTGTGATGCCGCTGAATGTCCAGGGCAGTTTGCTGCTGAACCATCTCACCGCCGACAGCAAGCTGACGTTTTCGAACTCCATTAGCCTAGGTAATTCGGCCGCTGCCTACCGCAATATCGGGGTGTTCGCCAATGTGGCCGAAATGAGCGGCACCCTGACTCAGGGCGCCAGCGGCGCAAACCTCCGGAAGTGGGGGGCCGGCGAACTGATCCTCTCCGCCAACAACACGTTGAGCAATCTGTTGATCAGCGCCGGCACGCTGAGCCTGACCGGCACCAACACCTTCCGGGATGCGACTGTCAGCGTGGGCGCGCTGAATTTATCCGGAAGCAACGCTTTCGGCAGCGTGACGCTCAGCGCCGGTACGGTGCTGACGATCGCCGGCGCCAACGCGTTCAGCAACCTGACGAGCAGCGGCACGGCAACCCTGACCGGCACGAATTCGTTCAACAATGCGACCGTCAACGCCGGCTCGCTGACTTTGAACGGCAGCAATACGTATAACAACGTGACGCTGAATGGCGGCACGCTGCAACTCGGCGGCGCCAAAGTACCCGCAGGCACGACGACGCTCGCCGGCGGCACGCTGGTGCTGGACTACACCGTGGAGAATAACGACAAGTTGGATCCGACCAAGAGCCTCAAGCTCGGGTCCGGGGCTGTGTTGACCGACGCTCAATTTCACCCCGGAACGCCGGCCCCGCTGGTGATCATCGGGCATCCCAGCGCGCCCTTCACGCAGGTTGTCAACGGGCTGACGCTGGCCGGACGCGAAAACCCGATCGCGATGTCGGGCGTCACGGCGCTCAACCTCGGCGCCATAACCCGCGACAGGGGCGTGGGCACGCTGGCGATTACCAACGCTGGAACCGGCGTCATCATGACGACCGGCGGCATGCCCGGTGTGATTCTGACCAACTCTTATGGGGTGGCCTATGCGACGGTGAACG
>CAYZVY010000409.1:0-3024 GCA_964481675.1 uncultured Verrucomicrobiota bacterium | reverse complement strand
ATGATGCCATTTTCCGTGACGATCGATGTTGACCAGGCCGTGATGCCGGACGCCAAGCGCCACCTGGTGCGGCGGGCCTCCGACATGCGCGGCCACTACCGGGATGCCGCCGCCCTGGAAAAGTTGATCGAGGCAAAAGTTAATCCCGTGCACTACGAAGTTTTCGAGACGCCGGTGCCGGAGGAGGCCGGCCAGCTCATGTACTGCCTGAGCGTGCTGCAGCCGGGCCTGGTGGGCGAGGAATGCTTCATGACCAAGGGGCACTATCACTCCATCGCCGCGACGGCCGAGATCTACCTGTGCCTGCGCGGGGAGGGGTACATGGTGATGAAGACCACGGACGGTCAGTTTGCGGCGGAGCGCATGGTGCGGGGGCAGATGGTCTACGTGCCGCCCCACTGGGCCCACCGGTCCGTCAACACGGGCGCGGCGGATCCGCTGGTGTCCTTCTGCGTTTATCCCGGCGACGCGGGACACAACTACGGCGACATCGAGAAGGAAGGCTTTCCCAAGCGCGTGTTTCTGCGCGGTGGCCGCTGCGTGATTGAGTAGTCCCTGAGCATCCCACGGGAGAACATACATGAGTGTCAACGGCGCCATCCTGGTCACCCCCCGGTCCGTCACGAAGAAGGGACACCCGTCCCTGCAGCGGCTGGAAGCGGCCGGCTACACGGTGGTCTTCTGCACGCCCGGACAGCAGCCGGACGAGGCGGAGTTGCTGAGACTGCTGCCGGATTGTGTCGGCTATCTGGCGGGAGTGGAGAAGGTCACCGCCCGAGTGCTGGCGGCGGCGCCGCGCCTGAAGGTGATCAGCCGCAACGGCACGGGGGTCGACAACGTCGACCTCGATGCCGCCCGGCAGCAGGGGATAGCGGTGTGCCGTGCCGAGGGCGCCAATGCGCGCGGCGTGGCGGAGCTGACCCTGGCGCTGACCCTGGCGCTGGTGCGGTCGGTGCCGTTCAGCGATGCGGGGATCAAGGCGGGCGGTTGGCAGCGGCGACCGGGGATCGAGCTGGCCGGCCGGACGCTGGGCCTGCTCGGCTGCGGACGGATCGGCAGGCTCGTGTCCGGGTTTGCGCTGGCGCTGGGCATGCAGGTGCGGGCCTACGACCTGTACCCGGACCCCGCCTATGCGGCGCCGGGTTTCCGTTTTGCCGGTTTTGACGAGACGATCGCAGCGGCCGATATCCTCAGCCTGCACTGTCCGATGCCGCGCGACGGCCGGCCGCTGCTGACGGCGGAGGTCATCTCCCGGCTCAAACCGGGCGTCTACGTGGTCAACACGGCACGGGCCGGTCTCCTGGACGAGGCGGCGGTGCGGGCGGCGCTGGAGGCGGGACGGATCGCGGGACTGGCCACCGACGTGTTTCCCGAGGAGCCGCCGCGCGATCGCGCCCTGGCCGGCCATGACCGCGTCATCGCCACGCCGCACATCGGCGGCTTGACGGATGAGAGCGTGACGCGTTCAATGGATGTGGCCGTGGATAATCTGCTGACCGAACTGAAAAGGTGATCAGTCTATGAAGAGCGCTCTCCGGGTCGATGAGAAGCCCCTGCGCGGTCCACTGGCGGCCGATTACAGCGGGGCGGGGGATGGCGGGCTGGCGCTGTGGTGGCTGGGGCAGGCGGGTTTTGCGGTGCGCTCCGGGAAGCTGCGGTTGCTGGTGGACCCGTACCTTTCGGACCACCTGGCGCAGAAATACCGCACTCATGAATTCAGCCACACCCGGCTGATGCCGTCGCCCCTGTTGCCGGAGGCCGTGCGTGAACTGGACTGGTGCCTGTGCTCGCATGCGCACGGGGACCACATGGATCCGGGCACACTGCCCGCACTGGCGGCCGGGAATCCGCGCTGCCGCTTCATCGTGCCGCGGGGCGAAACCGACGCGGCCCTTGCGCGCGGGGTTCCCGCCGCACGCCTTGTCGCCGCGGATGCGGGCGACCGGATCAGCCTCGGCGGGGCGGACTGGGTGCAGTGCGTGCCCGCCGCGCACGAGGACGTGGCCACCGACGCCGCAGGGCACAACCGCTATCTCGGGTTCGTGCTCAATCTCGGCGGGGTGACGCTCTACCATTCGGGCGATTGCATCCCGTTTGACGGTCTGGAGACGTGGCTGACGCGCACGCGGCCGGACCTGGCGCTGCTGCCGGTCAATGGGAGGGATGAAGCCCGGACCCGGCGCGGCATCATCGGCAATTTTTCATTCGAGGAGGCTGTGGCCCTATGCCGGGCCGTTGGCACGCCGTGGATGATCGCGCACCACTTCGGGCTGTTCGATTTCAACACCGTGGCGCCGGCGGAACTGGAGGCCCAACGGGCGGCCAGTGACGGCCCGGTCGCGATCCGGCTGGCCCGGACGGGCGTGCGCTATGTGGTGACAAGCGGGACGGAGGACACATGAACAAAGTCGGTATCTACTACGCCTATTGGACGCACAACTGGGATGCGGATTTCGTGCCCTATGTGGCCAAGGTCAAAAAACTGGGCTTCGACGTGCTGGAGGTCAACTCGGGCACCGTGGCCAACATGACGGCCGCCGGGCAGCGGCGCCTCAAGGACGCGGCGGAGGCGCAGGGGATTGAACTGACCTCCTGCATCGGCCTGCCGCGGAAATTCGATCCGGCCTCGCCGGACCGGGCCACGCGCGCGCGCGGTGTCGCGTTCCTGAGCAAGCAGGCGCGGGCGCTGGCCGCCACGGGCATCCGCGAACTGGGCGGCATTGTCTACAGCTACTGGCCCGGCGCGTTGCCGGAAGGCGAGACTGACAAACGGCCCTACTGGGACCACAGCGTCAGGAGCATGCGCGAGGTCATGAAGACCGCCGAGGACTGTGGCGTGACCTTCCACATGGAAGTGGTCAACCGCTTCGAGCAATACCTGATCAATACGTCGGCGGAAGCCGTGCGCTACGTCAAGGAGGTCGGCAGCCCGAATTGCACCGTGCTGCTCGACACGTTCCACATGAACATCGAGGAGGACAGCTTTGCCGGCGCGATCAAGACGGCCGGGAAACATCTCGGGCA
>CAYZVY010000408.1:0-3031 GCA_964481675.1 uncultured Verrucomicrobiota bacterium | reverse complement strand
GCCCGCGCGCTGGGCCCCCTCGCCCGCCGCACGCCCGACCTCGCGGTCACCCTCTTCGACCGCCACGCCTTCACCACCATGGTGCCCTCGCTCCCCGACCTCGCGGGCGGCCGCTTCGCCAGCCGACATCTCACCGCCCCCGTCGCCTCCCAACTGCCCGCCTCCATCCACTTCCGCCAGGAACGCGTGGAGGCGCTCGACTTCACAAACCGCACCATCACGACCGCTGCGGGCGCCTATCCCTACGACCACCTCATCGTTGCCCCCGGTTCCGTGACCGACTTCCGCGGCTTCAACCAGCATCCCGAAGCGCTCCACGCGCTCGACTTCCTGCCCGACGCCGAACGGCTCTCCGCCGACTTTTCCGCCTATGTGAAATCCGCCGGCACGCCCGCGGTGGTCATCGCCGGCGGCGGCTACACGGGCCTCGAGCTGGCGGCCTCCCTGCGCGATGCCGCGCGCCGTCTCGGCAAGCCCGCCCGCGTCACGGTGGTGGAATTCCAGAACACACTTCTCCCGGCCATGCCCGACTGGGTCCGCGCCTACATGCTGAAGCAGGCCGCCCGCCTGGGCCTCGACATCGTGACGGGCGCCTCGGTGTCCGCCTTCGATGGGCAAAACGTGACCCTTTCCACCGGCCGGATCCTGGAGAACGTCTTCCTCTGCTGGTCCACCGGAACAACGTTCCCGATCGCGGATGTGCGCGGCCACCACAAGCAGCTGCGCGACGGGCGCTTCGAGGTGGATGAATTCCTGCGCCTGCCCTCCCACCCCGAGGTGCTGGCGGCCGGCGACGCCACCGCCATCGCGCAAAACGGAACCATCCTGCGCAAGGCCGTCAATTTCTCGCGCGACTCCGGCCGCGCCGCGGGCCTCAACGTGGCGCGCGCGCTCCAGGGTCAACCCCCGGTTCCCTGCAAGCCCGTGGACCTGGGCTGGGTCATCCCCTTCGGCAACGCGGGCGTGGGGCTGCTCTTTTCAAAAATCGGCGTCAGGGGCCGGCTCCCGCTCATGCTGCACTATCTCATGTGCGGCCTGCGCAACTTCAACGCGGGTAACCGGCTCTTCTATTGGAAAACGGCGCTCGCGGCGCTCTTCCGGGCGTCTTAGCGTTCAGGCCGGCAGCAGCCCCGCCGCGTGCCGGCGCAGCCGCTCGAGGCTGTCGGGCCGCATGGCCAGCGCGTCGAGCAGGTCGCGGCCGGCCGCGGCATGGCGCGCCACCTCCCGCCAGGCGAAGTCCAGCCCGCCCGACCGCACGATGATCTCGCGTGCGCGGGCCAGATCCCCCTCCACTCCCGTTCCTGCCGCCAGCCACGCGGCCAGCCAGGCCCGGTCCTCCGGCGTCCCGTGATGGCAGGCGTACCAGAGCGGCAGGGTGCGCTTGCCTTCGCGCAGGTCGTCCAGCGCCGCGCCGCCGCCGTTCCCGTCCCCCAGATCCTCGATATCGTCCCGGATCTGGAAGGCCAGCCCCACCGCCAGCGCATACTGCGTCAGCCGCTCCACGTCGGCCTTCCCGGCGCCGGCCATCATCGCGCCCGTCACGATCGGGCAGGCATACGTATAGTAAGCCGTCTTCCACTCGCTGGTGCGGGAAAGCCCCTCCGCAGTCGCGCCGGCCATCGGCTCCAGGGTGTCGGCCAGCTCCTTCAGCTCCCCGCAGGCGGTGAAGACCGCGGCCTGCGTCAGGTAGGCCAGCGCCCGGGTCTTCCGCCCGGCCGGCACGTCGGCCTCCAGGAACAGGCGCAGCCCGGCGGCGTACAGCAGGTCGCCCGCCACCATCGCCATATCCTCGCCCGTGAAGCGCGGCCGGGCCCTGCCCCGCAGCGCCTCCCGGAGCAGCACGTGGAGGGCGGGCCCCGCGCGGCGCGTGGCGGAGCGGTCGATGAGGTCGTCGTGGATCAGGATGAAATCGTGCAGGAGCTCCAGCGCGATGGCCGAGCGCTCCAGCCCCGGGACCGTGGGCGGGGCGTAGCCGGCGTAGCTGACGAGGAACAGCCACGGCCGCAGCCGCTTGCCGGGCCGCAGCACGAAGGTCCGGACCGCGTCCCGGCACGCGGGAGGCAGCGCATCGTAGGGCGGCTTGTCCAGCCCGTCCGCGAAAGCCGCCAGCTCCTTTTCGATCCGGTCCACCAGTTCGTCCATGCGCCGCGTCTCCCCTGTTTCCACTAAGGCATTCGAACCTGAAAATCAGGTCGCCCGACCTGCCGGGCCGCGCCCTTTTTTGCCATAATCGCGAGCCCTGCCCCGTTTGGCAAGGAGAAAGGGCCCCGAACCGGTCCGCCGCCTTCCAGGCATCCTCCTGACAAGGTTTTCCCCCCCTACAAGATTTATCGCGCCCCGGCCGTTCTTTCTGGTATAAGTTCACCGTTCAACAGGAGGCGCCATGAACGCGACCGCATCCCTGCTCAGCCTGCTCCTGGCCGCCGCGGCCTTCGGCGGCGAAAATGACTGGTTTGTCCCCCTCGGCCTGCCGCCCGTCGCCGCCCCCAAGCGCATCTCCGCCGGCGAATCCGTGCCCCCCCTGCCCCTCCCCGCCACCCCCCTGCGCCGCTCCGAGCGGAAGCGCGAGCCGGCCCCCCCCAAGCTGGCCGGCAAGGTGGTCTGGGGCGAAAGCGCCTCCTACACCTACCCCAACGGCATGAGCGCGCCCGTGGCCGACTGGAACCTCTGTCCCGCCGACCTCCAGCAGCTCCTGCGCAAGGCCGGCGGCGTCCTGGCCCAACCCTACTCGCTCGACACCGTCTCCCTCGCCACCTTCGACCCCGACCCCGTGGCCATGCCCCTCCTCTTCTTCAGCGGCGCCCGCACGCTGCGCATCCCCGACGCCCAGCTCAAGAAGCTCCACGACTTCGTCCTCGCCGGCGGCACCCTCTTCTTCGACTCCGTCGCCGGCTCGCCCTACTTCACCGACTCCGTCCGCTCCTCCATGGCCGGCATCTTCCCCGACTCCCCCTTCCGCGTCCTCCCGCCGGACCACCCCCTCTACCACATCGTCCACGACGTCGACCGCGTCCGCTTCCCCCGCAACCGC
>CAYZVY010000407.1:0-3082 GCA_964481675.1 uncultured Verrucomicrobiota bacterium | reverse complement strand
CCACTTCATGGCCATCGGCATGGACGAGTGCTTCCCCAACGACCTCGTCTACCAGCACATCCTCTGGCTGGCCGGCAACACCCACCCGTGCTACGACTGGGCGGACGTCTCCGTGGCCGACTACATGGGCTTCGCCACCCGGCACGCCGGCCTGCTGTGGGATCCGGCGGTGACGACGGTGACCAATGCCCGCGCCTGGCTGGACCTGGGACCGGCCGCCGCCTTCCTGTGGCTGCCCGACCGCTTCCTGCACCAGCGCGACCTCGGCGGCGGACGCCGGCAGGTCATCCTCCACCTCGTCAACGCCCCGCTCGAAACGGTGCTCTGCACGAACGACGACAACAAGGTGCCGCCGCTCCGCGAGAAGGTGGCTCTTTCGCTCAAATTGCCCGGCGCGGCCAAGTTGGCCAGCGCGTGGCTGCTGTCCGCGGAACCTGACGTCACCCAGGTCCGCCTGCCCGCTGAGGTGAAGGACGGGCGGGTGAGCTTCACCGTGCCGCGCCTGCGGTTCTGGAGCGTGGTGGTCGTTGAACTGGAGCAGGCGGAGGCCTATCCGTGAAAAACAGGACGCGCATGCTGTGTCCATGGATCGCCGGCCTGCTGCTGGCGCCGATCGGCGCGACGGCCGGGACTCCCGAAACGGACGCCTGGTTTTTTCCTTCACCGAATCCTCCATCCGTGCATCTGGCCAAGGGGCTGTGGTGGGACTTCTTCGGTCTGAGCGAGGCCATGTCGGAACTCGGAGGCGCGCCCTTCACCTCCTCGTATCTGGGCCATGGGCGGGGCGGGCCTTCGTTGCGGAATTTTCCCGCCTCGGTGCAGGCGTTCCAGGCATACAACCTGATCGTCCTCGCCAATGTGGACGCTCCGGCAGTGGGCAAGGCCGGCCTCTCCCTGCTCGACGCCTATGTCCGCAACGGCGGTGCGCTGCTGGTCACCGGCGGGCCGTTTGCCTTCGAGCGGGGCGGCTATACGAACACGCCGCTGGAGGGGCTCCTGCCATGCGATATGGTCGGAACGGACCGCGTTAAATCGGCGGACGGGCTGGTGATCCAGCCGGCGGAGGGAGCCAAAGGCGTGCTGCCGGAGGATCTGGCCTGGGCTCTGGCTCCGCGCGTGTATTTTCACCACGAGGTTCGGGTCCGGCCGGGCGCGACGATCCTGGCGCGGGCGGGCGACAAGCCGCTGCTGGTAGTCTGGCAGGTCGGGAAAGGCCGTGTGGCGGTCCTGGCCGCCTCGGCGGAGGGGGAACCCGGCCCGGGTCAGCTGGCATTCTGGGAGTGGGGCGACATGCCCCGGCTGACGGCCTCCGTCTGCCGGTGGCTAGTGGCCGGCCAGGGGTCCAATGCGCCGGCGGCGCTGACGGCGGAAACGAAGGCGTTGCTGGACGATTTGCTCAAGCCCACGCTGGGCGACGATGCGGCGAAACAGGAGGCGCTGATCCGGAGCCTGCTTTCGCGCTGTCACGACAAGGCCTTTGCCCGGGACCTGCTGGAGGCCGTTGCCAACGTCGATGGCACGCCCGACCGGGCGGTCGTCACGGCCCTGGCGCGCGGGGTGCAGCCGTTCGCGGATGCGTCCTTCGAGCCCCAGGCCAAACGCCTGATCCAGACGGGGAATGCGGGCCTGGCCGCGCTCGGGCTCCAGGTTCTCGGCATGTGCCGCGGCAAGGAGGCGCTCGCCACGATCCTGCCGTTCCTTGAACAGGGGAGCGCGGCGCTGAAGCCGGCCGGGAAAAGCGGCGCGGGCGGGCTGGATGACCTGATGGCGATGAACAGCGGCAACGACCTCGGGCAGGATCAGCGGCTCAAGCTGGCGGCGACAATCGCGCTCGGGCATCTGGGGGACCCTGCCAACCTGGACGCGCTGAAGCGGATCACGGCCCTGTATATGCGCAAGCCGCAGGCGGATCTGGCGATGGTCGGCGACGAGCTCGACCTGGAGGAAAACCTGCTCCAGCAGTCGCTGGCCTCCCGCGCGCGGCTGGGCGACGGCACGGCTGTCGGCCCCTTCCTGGACCTGGTGTTGCGCAATGGTTCCCAGATCGAAAGCTTCCTCAATTGCCTGGACATCATGCTGCCGGATCCCACCATGGAGCAGATGCAGAAAATGGCGCGCGTCCGGCTTCCCGCGCTGCGGCAGCGGCAGGACCTGTGCATGGACATGTTGCGCCGCTTGCCGGTTTCGGTCTATCCCGATCTGGTGGCGGCCGTGGCGAAGCGGAGCGACGACGCGCTGGTTCCCTATGCCACGGCGGCGCTGGCGCGACGGCCGGGCGAGCCGCTCCCGCCCCAGGCGGCCACGGCCCTGCTGCTCCTCGCTGAGAAAAGCCGCAATCCCGCGCTGCGGCAGCTGGCGCTGGTCCTGGCCGAGTCCGCCGGAGGGGCGGACGCCAAGCGGCAGATCGCGGACCTGCTGGGGCGGCTCGGAACGGCGCCGGAATCGGCTGACCGGCTGTTCGCCCTGCGCCGGGCGACCCGGATGCTGCCCGCGGACCGCGCCCGCGCGATTGCGGCGGGCCTGCAGGATGCGGACCCGCGGATCAAACGCCTGGCTCAGGCGATGCAAAAAGGAGAATGATCGATGTCCCGACCCGATGCACGATTGATGTCCGCCCCCTATGCCGTCCGGCGCGGGCGCCCGGCGCCCCTGCACAACGGCAAGCCGCTCCCCCAGGCGTCCTATTTTGACCGCATCATGCGCGGCGACTGGGAGGCCCGGGTCCAGGAGTTCATCGATAGCGGCGTCAAACTTTTCCACCTGGGCATTCCCCACGGGGGTGCCGATTTCTTCGACTCGGCCGTGTGGCCTGACGACGGCGTGTTCGTGGAGGTGGATGATCCGGCCACGTTTGTGATGCCCCTGGACCGGCAGGCCAACTACATTCTCTCCCGCCAGCCCGACGCGAAGCTGACGGTGGACGTCTACACCTCCGTCCCGATCGGCTGGTCCAAAAAGTATCCCGGCGAGATGCAGACCGACGAAACCGGAAAGATCTATCGGGAGGCCAGCCTGGCCTCCGACCGCTACATCCGCGACCTGGCCCGGTTCATCCGCCACGTTGTCCGGACCTGCGAAGCCA
>CAYZVY010000406.1:0-3092 GCA_964481675.1 uncultured Verrucomicrobiota bacterium | reverse complement strand
CGGCTCAAAGTCCTGACGAGAAACCAGAAGGACTTCAAGGGTATTCCCGGTCTCGATGTTCTGACGATTTAGGTATCGCGACCGGTCGAGCCCCTGCGGATCAATCCTTCAGCGCCAGCACGGCCATGGTGGTGGCATACACCGGACCGCCGACATCAGAATAGGCGTCTTGCGACTCCCAGCTGCCGCGGTCGCGGCCGTCCCGGACCTGGCGCGCCAGCAGCGTCTGCTGCACCTGCCCGAGCAGCTGCTCCGTCCCCTCCCCGCCCGCCTGCTGCAGCACGCGGGTCACGAAAAAGGCGGTATAATAATTGCGGGGACTATCCCCGGCCGCCTGCCGCAGGATTTCACGGATGCTCCGCCGGATCTCGGGCCGGTCGCCGGCCTTGCCGTCGCAATCCAGCTCGCAGAACACGCTCATGGCGGTCAAGGCGTCGGAGCCGGCGGGATAATCGTCGGGCTTACGGTAGCCGTACAACCCCTCCCCGTTCCGATTGGTCCGCAGCCAGCGCAGCCCGCGGTTCAGCGCGGGGGTCACGCGTGCCAGCCCCAGGTGTTGCGCCTGGCGCAGCGCCTGCAGCTGCCAGATGGTAATGGAGACATTGGGCGTGGGATCCCCTTCGGCGTAGCCCCAGCCGCCGGACCCGCCCTGGCTGTCCAGGATCCGGTCGACGGCCCGCTCCGCCTCCGCCGGCAACGGCTGCCCGGGCCGGTGGCCGCACCACTTCAGCAGCGCCAGCGTGCCGATCCCCTGGTTGTACGGACTTCCCGAAAAGGCCGTTCCCATCCGGCCATCGGCCGCCTGATGACGGGTCAGCCAGCCGGCCGCCTGGTCGCACGCCTTCCCGAGCGCCGCCTCGCGGGGCAGCTCCAGGGCGGCCAGCAGCCCCAGCCCGGTCAGGGCCGGGTCATACGGCTCGCCGGCCTTCCCGGCACCGCACCAGCTGCCGTCGGGGCGCTGGGCCGAGACCAACCACTGGGATGCCTGGCGGACCGCCAGCCGGCGCGGATCCTGCCGCATCCACAACTGGAGTCCACCCAGCAGGAGCAGCAAAAGGGCGGCCGCCGCGGCGAGGGCCGGGGCCCACCGGCGCCGGGCCGGAGCCGGCTCCGCGGCGATCCGGGCCAGGACGCCGGCAGTCAGATCGCGGGACGGCTCGCGGTCGGGCCACTCCTTCAACCGCGCCAGGAGCGCGGCATCCGCCAGCGGTTCTTCCGCGTAGGACGCGACTCTTGTTTTATCGCGACTTGGCGTCGAGGGCGTTGTCATCGTTCAGCCACTCCTTCAGCCGTTTCATGGCCAGGAACATGCGGGATTTCACCGTACCCACGGGAATCCCGGCCACCCGGCCGATTGTGTCGTAATCAAATTCCTCATACACGCCCAGCACCACCACGAGCCTCAGCTTCTCCGGCAGCCGCTCCACCGCGGCGCGCACCGCGTCCGCCCGACTGTCCGCCGGCTCGCGCCGCTCGTCCTCCCGGACCGCCGTCTCGTTCCGCAGCAGCGTCAGCCCCTTGTCCCGGCGCTGCCACTGGCGGAGCATGTCGCACCAGGCGTGGCGGCCCAGCGTATACAGGAAGGTCGTGAACTTGGCGGAGGGCGTGTACCGGTCGCGATACTTGAAGAGCCGGACAAACGTCTCCTGCGCCAGATCCTCGGCATAGGAAGAAGCGCCCAGGCGCACGAAAAAGTTCACCAGCCCCCGCTGATGACGGCGCACCAGTTCCGAGAACGCCTCCATGTCGCCATGGCGCGAAGCCGTCATCAGCACCGCATCGTCAAGGGGGGTTTCGGGGTCCACGTCCATAGGCTTTCATCATCCGGGAGCGGGACTCCGGATTCAACAAGAAAAAGGAAAGAAAAGGAAGACCGGAGGTGAACCTTTTGACATATTCAAGCGCTTACTATTATGTTAAAAACGGGAAAGACGAAGAAAGGTTACAGATCTCATGAAGACACGCTATTGGATTCTCCCCGCGGCCCTCCTCCTGGCGGCAACGGCCACACTCCCCGCGCAAACGCCCGTCGTTCCGCCAGCCCCCCCCGCCCCGGCCGTCACCGTCCCCGCTCCTGAAGCCCCGCCCGCTTCCAGCCAGGAGGCGGTCCAGCGCGCCCTGGCCTGGCTCAAGGCCCAGCAGAAGCCCGACGGCTCCTGGTCGGACGACCGCTATCCCGCCCTCACCGCCCTGCCGGTCTGGTGTTTTGCCCAGAGCGACTTCCCCGGCAAGGATGAGATCATCAAAAAGGCCGTGGCCTTCATCCTGGCCAGCCGCCAGGAGGACGGCGGCTTCTACCGCGTCCTGCCCGGCCGCGGCGGCGGCCTGAGCAACTACAATACGGCCATCTGCCTGGCCGCCCTCAGCACGCTCAACGACCCCGCCCTCACCCCCTCGCTGCTCAAGGCGCGCCGCTTCCTGGCGGCCGCGCAGTACATCGGCGACGACATCAACAGCGGCGGCATGGGCTATGACGCCAAGTCCGACCGCCCCTACTCGGACCTGAACAACACGATCTGGGCCGTGGAAGCCATGCGGATGTCCGAAAAGCTGGAAGACCTGCGCCCCGCGGGCACGGCCAGGGCCGACATGAACTGGGGCGAGGTGCAGAAGTACCTGGCCCGCTGCCAGAACGGCGAGAATGCCGGGACCAACGACGCGGGCGGCTTCAGCTACCGGCCCAACGAAAGCAAGGCGGGCGTCCAGACCAACGCGCAGGGCGTGGTGGTGTTCCGGTCCTACGGCACCATGACCTATGCCGGCGTGTTGAGCCTGATCTATGCAAACGTGGACCGGTCCGATTCGCGGGTGAAGTCGGCCCTCGACTGGGCCTCCAAGCACTGGACGCTGGACGAGAATCCCGGCATGGGCCAGGAAGGCCGCTACTATTTCTACAGCATCCTGGCCAAGGCGCTGGCGGCCTCGGGCCGGCAGGAGTTGAAGGTGGCGGGCCAGGACAAGCCCCTGGTCTGGCGCCGCGAGCTGGAAGCCAAGCTGGCCGGGCTCCAGCAGCCGGGCCCGGAAAAGGGTCAGGGGTTCTGGGTCAACAACGCCGGCCGCTGGCAGGAATCCGATCCCGTCCTGGTGACCTG
>CAYZVY010000405.1:0-3098 GCA_964481675.1 uncultured Verrucomicrobiota bacterium | reverse complement strand
GGCCGGGCTTGATCTTCTTCTCCCGCATCAGGTCCCGGAGCGTGGAGACGATGTACGCGGAAACCTCCGTCTCCTCCTCGGGGGCCACGCCCAGTTTCCCGGTGGCATACGTCACCAGCTCGAGACCGCCCGATTTGATCATGCGGAACTCGGCCAGCACGATTTGGCTGGCGCCGATGTTGAGAGTGAGGATGCGGTCGGATTTAAACATGGCGATTCTTTATTGCGCGATTTCCTCGAAATCATCCGCGTTGATGAGGCTGAACGGCGTGTCGGTGACCTTGAGCAGGTACCCGTCCTTCACCGGCAGGTTGGCCTTCTTCCACCACTCCCGGTCCGCGGGCTTGCTCAGCATCTCGGCATACTTGCGGTCCACGTCCACCTTGGTGTCCATGACCTTGCCGTCCACGCTGACTTCGCAGGCCACGGCGATGGGTTCGCCGTAACGGGGAACGGCCGAAGGCCGCAGGAAGAGCGTGGCCCAGCGGGCGTCGCGGCGGCTGCGGTCCACATCCATGTAAGCCACCTGGCCGCGGAAAATGGTGTAGTCCTTGAGCTTGGTCTCCCGGTTGTCCTGGACGGCCAGCACGTAAAACTGGAACGAGATCTGGTTGAACCAGCGGGACTTGGGGTCGGGCAGGGTGTAATACTCGGCCACAACCTGCGTCCACTCGCGGACCACGTTGCCGGTGGAGCGGATAATCTTGCCGCCGCCGTTATACGTATAGACAGGCGTGCGCAAGCGGGCGTTGGCTTCAAGCCCGTAGACGTTCTTGATCGCGACCAGTTTTTCGGTCGCGGCCGGAGCCGGGGCCGGCACCTGAGCCGCAGCGCGGTCAGCGGCCAGAAAAGCCAGGCCAGTCATCACCATCGGAGCCAACCAGCGTACCATCGTCTTCATCCAAGCTCCTTTCGGTCGAACGGGAATCGCTTCAAACCCTAGCAGTATAGATTTGCCGCCACTTGTTAATCAACAGGAAAAACAGGCACGGCGTCTTTTTTCAGGAAGCCGGAGGGACCGAAGGCATCCCCAGCCGCCGCATCCGGCCCCGGATCGGCTCATAAGCCGCATCCCGTTTTGCCGCCTCGTCCCAGCAGAGCAGCGCCTCGGCATGCCTCCCCATCGCCTCCAGGACCATGGCCCGGTTATGCCAGGCCCGCGGATTCCGGGGGTTCAGCACGGTCGCCAGCTCCAGCATGTCGGCCGCCTCGCCCAGCGCGCCCTGGCCATAGAGCGCAATCGCCAGGTTGACCCGCGCCTTGTCGTGGTCCGGCCGGAGCCCCAGCGCCTCGCGATAGGCCCGGATGGACTCCTCCCGGCGTCTCAACTCGCCCAGCGCCACACCCATGTTGTAGGCCGCATCCGCCAGGGCCGGATCCCGTTCCCGCGCCGCCTCGTAATGACGCAGCGCCGCCGCGGGCTGCCCGCTCAACTGGTACGCCGTGCCGACCGCATTCTCCAGCTCCGCGTCAAAGCGAACCCGGTCCGCCGGCGCCGCCACCGGCGCATTCACGAACACCGCCGCCAGCGCCACCCCTCCCGCGCCCGCCCACCAGCCCATCCCCGGCACCCGGATCTGCCGGATCAGCCAGAGGAACCCAACCCCCGCTTCTATTATGAATAGCGGCCACAGGGGCGCCCGGTACCGCGCCGCGGGGAAAAACAGGATCACCGACACGGCATACAGCAGCACGCAGACCGTCACCACCCGCTGCGCCCGCCCCTGCCCCCACCCCGCCGCCATGCCCAGCAACGCCAAGGGCCCCACCAGCCCGAAGGGAAACGCAAACCACGCCCACCGCCAGGTCAGGGCCGTTAAAACAAACGAATGCTCCCGCATGGTGTAGAGGTCGAGGTTGCGGGGAATTTCACGGGCGGCGAAGAACTGGCGGGCCTTGACGCCCATGTTTTTGAGGAAAAGGACGGGGGTCTGCCGGATGAAGCGGCCGGATTCCCGCCAGAAAAAGCGCTCCGCCTCGATTTCGTTCGCCGCGCCCGCCGTATAGGGCATCTGGAGCAGCCGGTCCCAGTCCAGCCCGGGCCGGGTGGCCACCGTCATCGCCATGTCGCGGTTGTTTCCGATAAAGAAGTTGATGCCGCCGTTCGTGGAGATCAGCGCCCAGCGCCCCCCCGCCACCCGGTTGCGGAGCGTCACCGGCGCCACCAGCAGCACCGCGCCCGCCAGCAGCGCCAGCGCCAGGACCGCGCCCCGGCGGGGAGCCCCGCCTGCGCGCCACGCCAGCGGCAGCGCCGCCGCCCCCATGACCAGCGCATTCGGAACCGCCAGCCCCGCCAGCCCCAGCGCCGCGCCCGCGCCCAGCCACCGGCCGAACGACGGCCGCTCCGCCGCGCGCAACAGCAGCAGCAGGAACAGCAGGTCCAGCACCGACGCCAGCGCCACCGGCAGCAGCTGGGTCTGGAAAAACAGCAGCGGACCGCAGAACGCGACCGCCAGTCCGCAGGCAAGCCCCCCCCTCGGCCCGATCAGGCGGCGCCCCAGCGCCAGCGTCAGCAGCGCCCCCACCACGGCCAGCAACGCCTGGGCGATCCGGCCCGCCAGCGGGTCCGAGCCCGCAACCGCATAAACCAGCGACAGGAAGCCGGGGAACAGCGGAGGCTGCCAGAACGCCGCGTGCGGAAGCCCCGCCCGGCTCCAGGTCGACGCCCATTGATGATAGGTGGCGGCATCGACGAGCGGCAGCGAAAAGACGTTGTGCGCCGTTTCCAACAGCAGCCCCACGTGCACCAGCAGGGCCAGCAGCCCCACCAGCGCCCCCGCCTTCCATGTCCGCCACCACTCCCGCATGCGCGCCTCCCTGGATACCCCTCTGCCCAGCCCCGGAACCGCCCGGCCCCGGAATAACGTCATCATGGAATGGGGAAAGAACGGAATCAAGCCCAATTCCCTGCCCCTCAAAGATCCTTATCCTCAAAACACAGGCGAGAATCGGGTAGGGCGAAGCCTCCGGCTGAGCCGCCGCCGGGCCATTCCCATGCGGCTCCGCGGGGACGCGTCGCCCTACCCGCTCCGCGCAAAATAACGAGGACCACCCTTCATCCCCCGCCGGGCAACCCACCACCTGCCAACCATTATTGG
>CAYZVY010000404.1:0-3104 GCA_964481675.1 uncultured Verrucomicrobiota bacterium | reverse complement strand
CATAGCGGCCTCGCGGGAGCTCGGCCCTCCGGATAATATCGACACTACTTCGGAAGGGACTTCAGGGCGGCGCGGATGCCGGCGGCCAGGGCCAGGATCTCCTCGTCCGTGTATGGCGCGCCGTGTTTCCAGACCGGCTTTTCGCCGAACATCCAGAACGAGTCCTTCTTCCCCTTGACGTTGCCGTTGCAGAGCCGGCGGGCCAGCGCGTAGGCCGCCACCATGCTCCGGGGCTGGATCCGGTGCGCGTAATTCATCAGCGTCTCCAGCGCCGCATAATAGGGCTCCGTGTGGGGCTCGATCGGCTCGAAGCGGGCGAAGAGGTGGACATAGTTCAGGTAGGCGATCACATCGACGACCCTGGCGCGCACCTCGGGCTCGGCCGCGGCCTCAAGGCCCTTGTACGCAAGATCATACAGCCGCGCCTGGCGGTCCGGACTCACGTTCGTGTCGGATGCGAACGCGGCATACAACTCGCCCATGGGCGCGGCGGCGGGACCGAACGCCGCGCGCAGGAAATCGGCCCGAGCGGCCGCCACGTCATCATCCGCATTCCACAGCAGCCGCGCGGCCACGTAGAAGCCGGGCCCCTGCCCGCCCCAGTTGTCGTTGCTCTCCGCGTTCACTGACACCGCGCGGGCGGCGCGATACTGGGGGATCCGCTTCTGGTGATAGTCCGGGTTCGCGCCGCGAATCCGGCCGGGCAGCCCGAAGTCCCACGCCTCGACGCCATAATACTCGCGGATACCGAGCGACCCCGCCTTCTCGCCCCACAGCCGGATCAGATCATCGTAACTGTAGGCCGTGCGATTGAAGGCCATCGCCACCTGGACGTGGATGTTGGACTCCATGGCAATAGTGGGCGGCTCGCGATGCAGGGCGTAGGCGTACATCCCCACCCAGCCGCCGGGAACCGCTTCGCGCAGGCCGGCTGCCACGAAGTTGGCCAGCGACACCACCCGGTCGGTCGTCGACCCCAGCTTTTTGCACTCCGCGCACGCACAGGTACCGGGGCCGTCGGAGGGATCCATCGACACCATGAACGCGAGCGGATTCGCCGCGCGTTGCGTCTTGAGCAGGGCGATGCGGTCGGCCAGGCAGAGCGCGCGGAGGCCGGGATTGGACAGGCAGAACTTGAGGGTGTCACGGTTGACCAGCATGGCCGCGGCCGGGACGGGGCCGACGTCTTTCTTCTCGGCCAGCGCATCCTCCACGGGATCGACCGCCGGGGCGTTGGACGGAGCCTGGCGCAAGGCGTAGTATTCCGGGTGCGCGGCGAACGCGGCCTTGTTGCGGTCGACGATGTTGCCGTAGCTGTGGCCGGTCTGGAAAAGGGCCGCCCCGCCCAGCCGGTTGGCGTCCGACCAGGTCTTGTAATAGCCGGTCAGGGTGTCGTCGCCGGTCCCGTAGGCGTACCAGATCCGCCGGTTGGCAAACGAAGGCGCCCCCTCCTCGCGACCCTCGAACACGATCCGTCCCCCCTTGGGAATGATCCACCATTTCGGGGACGGCACCAGCCAGCGGCATCCCTGCCGGTGCAGGAAGCCCATCACGCCGTTTTGCACCGCGGCGGACGTGGGACCGGAAATCCGCAGCGTCGCGCCCGTGGCTTCGATGACATAGGCCTCCAGCCGACCGCTGAAGACCAGATCGGCGGAGGGCGTTCCGGCAGGCGCGTTAACAACCAGGTGAATCCCCGCGGCCGGAGCGTCCGCCCGGATGACGGACACCGTCCGGCCGGCCATCCGGCTCACTGTGTCGCCCAGGAAGGCTGCCGTCGCGGCCAGGCTGTTGGACTCCGCCACCTGCCCGCCCGGCGGCGTCCAGACAATGCCATCGGAGGGCTTTAGTTCCCAGGCAAGCGCCGGAAAGGCGGTCACCAGGGCCATTCCCGCGGATATCATCCATGCTTTCATCGTGCTCCCGTCTTTCCCATCCAGGTGGGAGCGCGGCACCGTCCGCGCGATCATGCGCCTGTCTTTCGCATCTCGCGCGGACGGTGCCGCGCTCCCACCTCCATGCACATACAGGCGCCACGAGGGCATCAGACGCTGAAGCGGAAGTGGCAGATGTCGCCGTCCTCTATGACGTAATCGCGGCCCTTGACCTGTAGCTTGCCCTTGGCCTTGGCCTCGGCCTCGCCGCCCGCCGCCACCAGATCGTCGAACTTGGTCACTTCCGCGCGAATGAACCCGCGCTCGATATCGCTGTGGATCTTGCCCGCAGCCACCGGCGCCGTGCTGCCCTTGCGAATGGTCCAGGCGCGCACCTCGTCCGGGCCGGCGGTATAAAACGACATCAGGCCCAGGGTGTCATACGCGGCCGTGTTCAGCCGCTCCAGCCCCGACTGAGCAAATCCCACTTCGCCGAGGAACGCCTTGCGCTCCTCGCGGTTCTCGATGGCCATAATCTCGCGCTCGATCTTGCACGACACGACGATGGCGGCGGAATCCGCCTTCTCGGCGTCCAGCGCGGCCTGCACGCCCGATTCGTCCACATTATACACCCAGATCACGGACATCAGGGTCAGCAGGCCGAGGGTGCGAATGGTCTTCAGTTCGTTCTCGTCGAGCCCGGCGTCCTTGAGCCACTTGCCGGCGGCCAGCGCGGCCTGGCACTTGAGCAGCGCCTTCTCCTCGGCCTGCTGGGCCGGGTTGAGGCCCGCCCGCTTTTCCTTGGCGAGCCGCTCAAGGCGCTTGTCGACCATGTCCACGTCGGCAAAGACGATTTCGGTGGCCAGATCGGAGCGGTCGCGCTCGGCGTCCACGGAGCCGCGGGGGTGGAACACGTCGGGGGCGGTAAAGGCGCGGAGCACCACGCAGAGCAGCTCGCACTTACGGGCGGCCTCCATCCAGGTTCCCTTGCCGCCCTCGGGCACGTCAGGGCAGAGCACCATCAGGGTTTCCGCGTACTTGGTCTTCTGCGGCTTGCAGATTTCCGACAGCTTCTCCACCCGGGCGTCATAGACGGGGGCGGCGCCTTCCACGGCCTCATCCTCGCGCCGGCCCTGGGGCACGTCGCGATTGGTCAACAGCTTGAAAAGGGTCTTCTTGCCCGATTGCGCATATCCAACAATGGCCGCTTTCATTCATCCTCGCTTGGCT
>CAYZVY010000403.1:0-3118 GCA_964481675.1 uncultured Verrucomicrobiota bacterium | reverse complement strand
CATCCGCTCCTTCCATTCATCCTTCAACGCTATCCTTCCGACCGAGTATCCTACCAAGTATGCGAAAAGTCGAGTCAGGTCTATACCATGGAAAAGCTCATAGTTGAACCCCACCATGTATGCATTCATCACATCATGCATGAAACAATGGCCCGCATACACGCGCCGGTGATGCTCGACCTCTTCCTTCGACATGCCGACCGCATCGATCAGCCGCCTCCAGGCGAACGTCACGCCCATGTTATACGAGATGGACCCCGCGCGAATGCGGTCACCGGACCAGGTGTCGGCAAAATCAAGGCCGCCCATATCCTTGTTGATCAGCTTGTCCTCGCCGTCGAGGGCCGTATCCACCCAGCCCATGAACCCGAGCGGCCCGCCGTTGGCGGCGGACGTGAGCGTACAACTCGGCCGCCAGATGGGAAACCGCGGCAAAAGCGATGAACAACCTGAAACGCATGGCCGTTAACCGCCCCCGTAAGAGACATCCTGAAGGGCCAGGAGGGCCCAGGTGAACTGGCTCGTCTGATAGCCGTAATACTCGTCGGTGCAGGCCCAGGCATGGGGATAGAAGGGCTGGTCGGCTTCGTCGCCCATGATCCCCATGGTGACGCCGCCCGGAATATTGCCCATCTGGAAGCTCAGCGCGCAGGGTTGCGTCACGCCCACCCCGTTCATTGTAGACATCTGGAACGGGTTGTTCCCCACGGTCCACTCCAACAACCGGTAGGCGTCGTCCAGCAACTCCGGCCGGTTCAGCACCCGCGCCGCGGCGGCCAGCGCGGCGGCCGACAGGCTGCTGCGCGCGTTGGTGCCGAATTTCTGGCCCGCGATGAAATACCGGAAATACAGGTTGTCCCCGATCTGACGATAATGGTGGTGCGGATGCTCCGCCGGCACGGCGCTGTAAAGCGAGTAAGGCAGCAACCCGAACGGATTCCGCCTGGCAAAGACTTTCACATAGCCGTCCACCCAAAGCGTGATCGCATCGCGCCAGCGCCCCGCCTCTGGATGATCCGGCCATTCGCCCAGAAACTCGGCGATCACCCAGATGGGATAGTCCGCCCCCACATGCTTGCGGTGGAACTCCGCCGCCCCGGGCGCGGCCCGGAAAAAGCCGCGAACCTCCGTCTGCCCGCCCACAAACTCCGTGACCTGCAGGGCCAGGAACCGGCTCAAAGTGTCCAGCGCCGCCGCCTTGTCTTCCGGCCGCCGATCATACCGCCACAACTCCAGGAAGCCCCACATGCGCCACTGCAGGGCGTCCGCCGTGCCGTGGCCGAGACTCAGGTCGAAGCGCACGGACTCCCGGGCCGCTGCGGCACAACGGGCCGCCAGGGCCGGATCGGATTCCTTCAGCGCCCCGGCATACAACGCGTAGAGGGTGGTGAACTTGCCGGCGGGCAGCGCCCACGGGGTCGGCCAGATGCGCCGTTCGTCTCCGCTCTTCGCCACATTGTCGGTATACCGGCAGTCGAGGTTGTCGTGCCAGCTATCGCGTCCGCCGCCGATGTTATGGAACAGCGCGCCGCTGGCGGGATCCTGGATGCCCAGGAAGTAGTGCACACCCTGCATGGCCTCGGCCAGCAGCAGGCCGGGCGCCACCCCCAGCTTCTCCTCGCGCCCTTTCCAGATCCGGTGCCCCACCAGCAGGGAGATCGCCATCAGGGAAGTGGAGGTGGCCCACTTGCGGAAGTCGCCCGCATCGTGCCAGCCGCCGGCCGCCGGGAGATAGCGGTCGAGCTCGCGGATATAGCCATCGTCCAGATGACAGGCCTCGTGCCAGCCCGGCACGTTCCGGCCGCACGACTGCACCTGGTAATACCGGATGCATTCGGGAAGAATCCGAAGCCAGACATCATCGCGGATGGCGAAGCTGGGGCCCGGCTCGTTGCCGCAAAACGCCTGGTACGTGCCGTTACGCCGGATCTTCGAGAAATCGCCCTCCAGCCACGTTCCGAAATCGGTGTGCCGGCTCGTCATGCTGCCCCGCAGCATGAACTCCATCTGGCGTGGATCGTTCAGCCCGTATTTCGAGAAATCGTTCTGCTCGATCACGGTGAAGATGGCGTCCCCGAAGATGCCGCGCGCGGCGGGCCCGTCCGGCACCAGCACGCGCTTGGCCCCGTGGCCGTTCCGATATCCCACCTGATTGGTGACAACCGCCAGCCCTTCACTCATAGGTCAATGCTCCTTGAGACTTGATTCCGCTCGTTCCTCACGTCTATGCCATCGACTGGTCTGCTTCCGAATACCCGAATCGTTCGGAAATCCGCCGGGCATAGTCGCACACCACCGGGCCGAGCTTCTCGAAGTCGGTCGCCTTTACCCGGGAGGCCGGGCCCGTGACCCAGATGCCGGCGATGGGATAACCCCGGTGATTCAGCACGGGCGCCGCCACGCAGCGGATCGTTTCATCGATCTCCCCCCGGTCGACCGCATAGCCCAGGCGGCGCACCGCGTCCAGTTCCACGGCCATCTCGCGGGCGGTGGTGATCGTGGCCGGGGTGAAACGGGGATAGTTCAGGGCTCGGAGAAAGGCCTTGCGCTCCTCGTCCGGCAGGAAGGCGATCATGGCCTTGCCCGGCGCGGCGCCATGCATGGGAAACAGGTGGCCGGGCTGGACCGTCACCTTGACGGGATGGACGCCCAGCACCTGCTCCAGAACCACGCCCTGGTGGTCCACCATCACGGCCAGCAGCGCGGTCTCGCCGGTCGCATCGCGCAACTGGCGGAGCAGGGCGATGGATTTTTCGACCAGGTTCATCTCGTCCACCGCGGCATAGCCCAGCCGCAGCAGCTTGCGGTTCAGGCGGTACACCTTGGCCTCGTCGTCCCGCGCGAGATAGCCGTAATCGGAGAGCGTGGCGGTGACACGGAAGACGCTGTTCACGGGAATCGTGAGCTGCTCGGCGATTTCCGTCACGCCGCAGCCTTCCGGACGCGACGCCAGGTATTCCAGCACCCGCAGCGCGCGAGCCAGGTTGGGCACATGATACCGGGAAAATTTGAAGTCAGGCTGCGGTTTCACTCCCCTCCTCAGACTATTGATCTGTAAAATAGCATTTGACTTGTAAAACGTCAAAATGTTTTACTTCCTTCAGCCAATAGCCCAAAA
>CAYZVY010000402.1:0-3122 GCA_964481675.1 uncultured Verrucomicrobiota bacterium | reverse complement strand
TCTTCCCTACATCTCGTACTCCACGCCCTTGCCGGTCTTCGGTTTGGCCGGCCCGTTCGTGGCGCCTGCCTTGTAAATCATCACCGGCATCATGAGTCCGCCGGTTCCCAGCTCGGCCAGGCTTCCGGCGGTCACCCGCACGGCGAGAACGTTCTCGCCGTCCTTCAACAGCTTGCCCACATCCTCGAACTCAGCCGGCTTGACGAACCCCTTCTTCTCCCCCAGCGCCTGGCCGTTGAGATACACGTCCACCGTGTTGTCAAACCCGCCGAACCAGAGGCGGATGTCGCCGGTGCGGTCGGCCGGAGCGCTGAAGCGGGTCCGGTACCAGGCCTCACCCAGGTAGTTGTCCAGACCCTGATCGCACCAGGTCCTGGAGAAGGTCGCCAGGTTCGTCCAGCCCGTGTCGTCGAACGCCGGCTTCCACCAGCCGTTGGTCACGCCCAGGGCCTGTTCGTCCTTGCTGAACGCCCAGACGTCCGGCATCTTGACGAGGATGGAGCCCCCATCCGCCACGATCTTGGCGCCCGCCGCCACCGGGGGGCTGACGAAGGTTTCATAATACCCGTAGGCATAGCGCTCGTGGTACCAGGAGGGGGCGTTGCTGATGGCGGCGCGCTCCGCCACGTGGGCCTTCAGCTGCCCCTGCGCCTTCAGGGCCGCCTCGAAATCGCAGGCGCCCAGCGCATTCCAGATCGTCATGTACAGTTCCGCGCCGCGCAGCCCGGCCTCGGCCATCTCGACGGCCTTTTTCTCGCGGGCGTCGGCGGCCAGTTTCTTCCCCTGCTCGATATCGGCACGGCAGGCTTTCAGGAGGGCCGGCGTCCAGACCAGGTGCTGGCCGTAGGACGACCCCGCATGCGCGGGCGTGGACGCATAGGCCCCGTCGATCCGCAGCCAGTAGGCGCGCATGGGCTCTGCCGCCTGGCCGTAGAAGCCCTTGAAGAAGCGGTCCAGTTCCGCGTCCACGTTGATGTCCGTGCGCCACAGCAGGCGGGCGGTGAGATACAGGGTCGGGGCATGCGTGGTCCAGCTATCCATGGACTCCGGGATCCACGCCAGCTGCGTGACCCCCGCCTCCTTGATAGCCGCGATCAGCCGCTTGTAGTAATCGAATTTCGTAAATGGGAACAGGGTATCCGCCAGATTGTAGTTGTACGGATAAAAGCCGAGCTTGCCGTTCGACGTCCTGGCCCAGGCCAGGATCTCGTCCCGGAAGAGCTCCGAGGACGGGCAGATCGGGTTGCCGGGGCCGTGGATGCGGCAGCGTCGGATGGGCGCCATCATGGGGAACACCCGGGGGTTAAGCTTGGCGATCTTCACCAGCGGCCGCGAATACTCGCTGTAGACCAGGATGCCCAGGTCCTTGTCCGGAAAGGTCTTGGCCGTGATCTCCGCCATGTCGGAGGCGAACTTGAAGATGGCGTCGGAATAGCACGGCTTGCCCGTCGTATACTCCACATAGCCCGGCGTGGTCATCCGGGCGCATTCCGGGCACTCGCAGAGCCCGCCGCCGTCATTC
Source organism: uncultured Verrucomicrobiota bacterium (assembly GCA_964481675.1). GTDB lineage: Bacteria > Verrucomicrobiota > Kiritimatiellia > CAIKKV01 > CAIKKV01 > CAIKKV01. Next base: position 1,600 of record CAYZVY010000402.1, on the reverse strand, counting down.
GGGCCGGCCGGGAACACGGTCTGGTCCGGCTTGGCCGCCATCTTCTGAAGGAGCGATTCGGCGGCCAGCCGCACGGTCTCCGGGTTGGCCGTGCACAGCTGACCCGCGCTCCGCTGGCCCCGCTTGACGGCGAACAGCCCGGGCTTCTGGGCAAACAGGTTCTTGTCCACCAGGCTGCCCCAGGCATGGCTCCAGCTCCCGCACTCGATGTAGCCCTTGTTCCGGTAGCGCCAGGGCGTCAGGGTCTGCTCCCCGCCCGTGACCCGGTTGCCGCCCCCGCCGTACCACAGCCGGCGGTTGATCGAATCGCTGACCTCCGAACGGTCCATCCGGTCCGGCACGCTCAAGGTGGCCTTCCGGGGGATCACCTCCCCGACCTCGCCCGGGACATACCAGCCGCAGCCCCACGACTCGAGAAGGCTCATCACGCCATGATAGACGCCCTGGCCGGACTCCCCGGTGATCGCCAGCCGGCCCTCCTTTTCGGCCAGGCGGAATCCATCCTTCGCCCGCGAGGACAGCGTCATGCCGAACCCCTGCCGGTCGGCCAGCTTCCCCAGCACCACGGCCGGGGCGGGAATGGCGGGCGTCGCGCCCGGCTCCACGCCATGCAGCGCCAGGTCGGCGCCCGACAACTTTTTCACCGCGGCAGCCAGCTCCTCGGCCGCCTTCTGCGCGGTGAGCCCGACCTCGTTCGACGGAGCGGCCTCATACCAGATGCCCGCCAGCGCCTTGCCGTCCTTCACCACATCCATGGCCGACCCCATTCCCGCGGCCAGCGCCAGGCCGGCCGTTGCGACGATCCACTTTTTCATGCATGCTCCTCAGGCGTGTTCCGTGCCGCCGCCCCGGAGGGGCAGCGGATAATTGATGAGGCCAAAGCAGTCGAGATGCTTCGCCAGGTATTCCTTGTTGAACCGCTCGCGCACATAGGCCCGCAATTCACCGGCCTTCGCTCCGACCGCCGCCGGCCGGTCGCGCGTCTCCGCCGGGATGGAGCGGCCGGCCAGCGCCTCGTCGGTCACGTCCAGGATCCGCGCCATCCGTTCGTAATAGGCATCGGCCATCAGGCCGCGGTTCACGGAGCGGCCGTGGCATTCCAGCGCGCTCATCAGCGTGCCGTCCCGCCCCGGGAAGACCATGAACCAGCTCACGTCGACCATGGCCCACTTGGAGCCGGTCCAGAACTCGGCCGTCGTGTGGCCGGTGGCGCCGTCGGCATAAAACAGGAACACGAGCCGGGCCGGGATGCCGCTGACCTGGCACAGGCGGACGAACACGCGCGCCTGCTCGTTGCAGAACCCGGCGCCCGAGGCGAGAAGCGCCTCGTCATCCAGCGCCCGGTCGGTCCGGCAGAAGGGGCCGATCGGGGGCACCGTGGGATGGGGAATCACGGCCGGAAGCGTGCGGGTGACGAATGCGACGGCCTTCTCCTGCGCGCCTGACAGGCGGCCGGTCTCGGCGGCGGCGAGGCGCTCATAGGCGGGCAGCAGCCCCGGCTTGCAGGATGTCACCGTGGGCGAATACGCCCCGTAGAGGTAAGCCTCGGTTTCAGGGCGGCAGACGATGAAGTGGTTGGCCTGCCACCGGTCGATGCCCA
>CAYZVY010000401.1:0-3128 GCA_964481675.1 uncultured Verrucomicrobiota bacterium | reverse complement strand
GCCTGGATCATCTTGAACATCGGGAGCTTGGCGAGGGCGGACGGCGTTCCGGCGCCGGGCGTGTATTGGATGGCGTTGATGGCGGGGTCGGAGGCCAGGGTCTCCCCGTGCCGGGCGGCTTCGGGGCCGTCCAGGTGGATGACGCACAGCCCCGCGCGGCGCGCCTGTTCCCGGAGCGAGGGCATGCACACCTCCCGGAAGTCCTCCGGGCCGATCAGCGCGTTGTAGTCGCAGGTGGGGGCGGTGAAGGGGACGGCGGCCCAGGCCGCGACGAATTGCGTGAGGCCGGCGCCGCGGCTGAGGGCGGCGTCGTACATGGCCGCATAGGCGTGTTCCCAGGCGTCCACGGCCCGGTCCGCCGCCGCCATCACGGCCTCCCGGTTTTCGGAAAGATCGAAGCAGAGCGCCTGCGATCCCCTCAGGTTCGCGAGCACATCGATGGCCCCGCTGAGGTCCGGCAGGCAGACCAGGTACCGGCCGCGCGCGTCGTCGGCCAGCACTTTGAGAAGGCGCAGAGTTTTCGCGAACCACTCGTTCGAGGGGTCGAACGTGAGCGCGGCGTCCGTTTCCCAGGAATGGATGATCGGGGTCTGCCAGGAGGTTGATTGGGCCGGGGCGAAATGGAGGGGCGCGCCCAGGTACGCGCCGGTTACGACGGGACCCAGGTCCACCCGGACGGACGGGAGCGCTTCCCCGGCAAAATGGGTGTGCTTGAACTGGGTAAGCCGCAACGCCATCCAGTCGTCAGCCCGGTCCAGGCAGTCGAAGCCCTTGTCCCAGGAAATGCGCCTGCCGGCGTCGGTGGCGACGGTCACAACCAGCAGGGGCCGGTCGTTTTTGAGCGCCCACCAGTCGTTCCAGCGCCGGGCGATCTCCGGAAAGGCTGGAAGGAATGCGAGGGGTTGCGCCTGGATCCGGTCCAGGGCCGCCAGCCAGTCCGGCCGGTGCGCGTCGATGGTTTGAAGGGGAGCGGTCATGCGTGCGGTGCCTTTATGGTTTTTTCAGGGTTTCTCCGCCAGCGCGTTCCGGGATTCCTCGAGGGTCGGTCGGGGATGGTCGCAACGCCAGCTGTGTGCTTTCTCGTGAACGAACAGGGCGACGCTCGACAGCCGGGTGAAACAGGTCCGAAGGGCGCGGTCGACGAGGGCGTCGGCTTTTTGCGGATCGAACGGCGCGGCGTCACGGTTCGTCAGGTAGAGCCGCTTCCGGTTCGCCCGCTCGAAGAGCCTCAGAGGGGCGTCATAAAAAGGGACAAGCAGGATCTGCGTGTCGTCGTTCAGCACGGCCGCGGCCCGATAAAACTGCAGGCCATCGGGGGAGGCCTGGATGATGGGCGAGAGGGTCGGGTCCGCGTCGTCCATTCCGCGCTCGATGCGCTCCGCGTCGGCCGGCCGCCACGGCCCGTACAGCCGCTCCAGCACAAAGCCCAGCAGGAGGCGTTTGAGCTCCAGCCGCCGCCCCAGGCAGGCGGGGTCGTTGTACCTGTTTTCGAACGTCTGCGGATCGGCGGCCAGGTCGAAGAGGACGTTTTCCGCCTCGTGGCACATGTCGAAGACCAGCTTCCAGCCGTCGCGGGTCACCATGCGGTTCCAGTAGTCCTCGCAGAAGACCGGGCGGTGCGGGTCGAGCGGCAGGCCGGACAGGAGCGAGGCGGACAGGTCGCGGCCCTCGACGCGGTCCGGCGCCGGGATCCCGGCCTGCGCGCACAGGGTGGGCATCAGGTCCACCAGTTCTACCGGTTCTTGAACGATGCGGTTGCGGTCCGCCTTGAAGAGGGCGGGTGCGGGGCGGATGATCAGCGGGACGCGGGTGACGGCTTCGGAAGTGAGCCCGCGCCCCTTGTCGTACAGGCCGTGCCAGCCGGCCTCGTCGCCGTGATCGGCGGTGAAGACGATCGTGGTGTTGTCCGCCGCGCCCGACGATTCGAGGGCGGCCATGACCCGGCCGATCTCGGCGTCGAGCCATTCGATGCAGGTGAAATAGGTGGCGAGGGTGAACTTGAAATCCGCTTTGCCCATCAGGGCGACGGAGGCATTTTTGGTGAAGTCGTGGAACCAGGAGGGCGGCAGGCGCGTCATCTGCTCCGCCGTCGGCAGCGGCTGGAGCGGGACGGCGTCGGGCCGGATGCGGGAGAACCAGGGCTCGGGCAGCGTGGTGGGCGAGTGGGGCCGGTCGTAGGTGAGCCAGGCGAAGAACGGCCGGTCGTCCGCCGCCGCGTCGCGCAGGAAGTCGAGGCAGCGGTCCGTGGTCCAGGTTTCCAGGCTGTGTTCCAGCGGCACGTCGGACCGGCAGCTGCGCTTGCGCGCCCAGTTCATCTCCGGTTTCGCCGACGCGGGGTTGCCTGAATTTTCCCCGAACGGGTTGTGGCCGTGGATCTGGTCGGTGGGCCAGGGCACGCCGTGCCGCTCGCAGTAGGCCTTGTAGTGGTTGCCGGCCGGGCGGGCCAGGTCAAGATCCTCGGGCATCGTGGGGGCGCAGGCGTCGAAATCCCACTGTTCCTGGCCGATGCAGAGCACGTGGTGCTTGCCGAAGGCGCCGGTCCGGTAGCCGGCCCGTTTCAATTCGCCCTGGAGCCACGGCGTGCGCGCGTCGCACAGCCCGGAAAAGCCATATTGCCGGAGGGTCGAGCAGTACTGGCCGCTGAGCATGCTGACCCGCGAGGGCATGCAGATGGGATTGTTCGCCGTGGCGTTCCGGTACAGGACGCCCTCGCGGGCCAGCCGGTCAAGGTTGGGCGTGCGCACGACGGGATGGCCCAGGAGGCTGAGGCACGAGGCGTGCATCTGGTCCACCTGGATCAGGAGGATGTTGGGTGAGCGGGGCATGTGTTACGGCGCTTTCCGGTGCTCGGCGAAGTAGGGGGGGACGGAAAGGTCCATCTTGTTCAGCCTTGCCTGCGTCTCCTTGACGCGGGCCAGGGCATTGCTGGAGCCGACCATGAAGACCGCGGCGCGCCACGGTTCGACCTTGAAGGAGAACCGGCCGTCGGTGGCGGGCTCGATCACCGTTTCCCTCAGCATGTCCCAGGCTTCGGCGTTTTTCAGTTTGGGCTTTTTCAGGTGCTCGGGGTCGATGGCGACCTCGTAGGCGGCGTCGGTCGCGTCATGGTTGACGACCACGACCATCAG
>CAYZVY010000400.1:0-3132 GCA_964481675.1 uncultured Verrucomicrobiota bacterium | reverse complement strand
GGGCGCCGCTGACGCGGTCGCGCTGTCGGCCGGTCCGGCCGTGGCGCACGTTCGCCGGGTCGCCATCGCCTACGGGACGCCGGCGCCCGATTTTTACGACGAGGGCCCCTACCACTTCACCGCGCCCATCATGGACGATCCCTCGGACTACCTGGACTTTTCGCCCGACGAGCTGAAGCAGACGGCCGACCCGGCACAGGCGGACAAACTGCGGCGGCAGCCGCGTACTTACCGCGTGGTGGGACGGCGGACCGATGGAAGCCCCTGGTTGCTCGAAGGCGGGCAGTGGGAGGTGCTGGATGGCGCGCTCGAAGGCTCCCAACCTGGCGCGGTTCAGCACTGGCGGGACATTTCCGTCAGCCTCGAGATGAGCGGCCGCGTCAAACTGGCCCCGCCCGCCTCGGTGGCCGAACTCGACTTCTACGCCGACGACAACCGGGGCATTCGTGTGAGGCTGGGTCCGGCGGCCGTGGTGAGCGAGCCTGCGGGCACCAATCTCGTCACGCTGCCGGTGCCGGCGGACGGCGCCTGGCACGGGGTTCGGGTGCGGATCGACGGCAACCGGCTGACGGGCGCCGTCGATGACCGGGAGGTCGCGGCCGCGCGTGTGACGCGGGGCGTCGGCGGGGCGCTCCGCCTGGCCACGATTTCGGGAAACGCGAAGTTCGGCGACGTGCAATACCGGGTGCCGCGCGCGGGACCGGGCGAGTTTTTCTACGCCTTTGACCGCCGCGAGACGGACTGGTGGCGCGACGGAGGCGCCTGGATCGATCACGGCGGCATCACCTGCGCGCTCGCTTCGCACTGGCTCAGCCTGGTGGCGCCGGCGGGCCGCGGTGTGCTTTGGAACAAGCGGACTTTCGGACCGGACCTTCTGGTGGCCGCCACGGCCGAGGAGAACACCGAGTGGTTCGGCTGGGGTCAGGCGCACAGCCATGTGCATCACCCCTACGACAACCTGTGCCTGCTGCTGACCTCGACGGCCGCCTGGGATTCCGGCTACCGGCTCGAGGTCAATTCGAGCAACCGGACCGCAACGGTGCTGTACCGGGAGGGTAAGCCGGTCGCCTCCGTGCCCCAGGATAGCCGGTTCCCGCTGCGCTATCTGGGCGGGGACCAGCCGTATACCCCGCGCCGCAACCGCATTGCCCTGGTCCGAGAAGGCGTCCGGCTCCGGGCGCTGGTCAACGGGGTGGAGGTTCTAGCGTATGAAGATCCCGCTCCCCTGCCCGTCTCGCGCGTCGGCGTCGGCGGCTACAACACCCACGTCAATTTCAGCCATGTCGAAATCCGGGAATTAACCGGCGACACCGGGAATGCCCGATCCCGCTACGAGAACTCATCTAGGAAATGACCCTCCTTAACATGGAGCTTGTAAAAAACGACGCCCTGGAGCAGGCTTCACTTTGTCGGAATTCCCGAAAGGCATCGGAATTAAGGGGCGATATGCACAAGCACCGTGTTTTCGTCAGTTATCGGCGCGGTGGGTTCACAGGGGCTTATTACTCAGCTTCGGCTGCATGAAAACCCTTTCGTCCGCGCGTCCCTCCGGGCCGCGCGGTTCTTCAAGCTCCGCCCGTATCAGGAGGCGGCGGCTTCGCTCCGCCCGCCTCCTGCCGGGCTCGCACCCGGCACCATCAAGGTTCAAGAGGGCTCCTCACGAGGCGCAAGCCCAAGCGGTCGTCGCGACCGCCCGGCTCGTAACAGCCGCGTTCCGCGGACCGGCAACTCTCGGGTCCGTTGTTCCAACAGCCGCCCCGGTTGACGCGGCCCCAACCAAAACCGGGACCCGTGGGGTCCATGACACTCCCCGTCGGATAATCCCCGTACCAGTCCTGACACCACGCACACACGTTCCCGTGCATGTCATACAGGCCCCATGCGTTCGGCTTCTTCTGACCCGCCGGATGCGAGGAGTTCCCGCTGTTCTGGCCATACCACCCCATTGCATCCAAATCCCCGGCATATGCCCCCGTCGTCCCCGCCCGGCACGCATACTCCCATTCCGCCTCCGTGGGCAACCGAAACCGTGAACCCTGAACCGTTGAACCGTAAACCTCATTCAGTTTCTGAACGAACGCCTGACAATCCTCCCAGCTCACCTGTTCCACCGGGTTGCGCGCGCCCGTAAACTTCGACGGATTGTTCCCCATCACCCGTTCCCACTGCCTCTGGGTTACCCCATACTTCCCCATCCAAAAGCCCTTGCTCAATGTGACCTGGTGGCGGACCTCATCGTTATCCCGCCCACCCTCGCCCGCCGGACTACCCATCATAAAACTGCCCGGCTCGATCCAAACCAACTCCAGCTTCTCGCCCCCGCCCAGGTCCACGGTCATCGGCTCGCCAGACTTGCGCTCGGAAAGGGACGGAAGGGACACAAGGGACGAGGGAGGCGCCGATTCCTCCACGCTCAACCCCATCAACTTTTTCGCCGCTTGCGCCACCCCGGCAATCAGCAACTGGTCGATCTTTCCGCTCTGCGTGACCTTCGCCGTCTTCTCGATCACCCCCGTCTCCACGTCCACGAGGTTCGCCACCAGGCTATAGGTGTCACCCACCTTGCCTATGCTTCCGAACACCACATACTGAATCGCCGCCAGTTTTCCCGCCTCAATGGCACACTCCGTGCCCGAGCATTCCATCGAAATCTTCTGAACTTCCAGCACCTTGGTTAAATTGGAGCGCGACACCAGCTTATACCGCTTCAAGTCGATCAGTTCCGACTCCAGTCCGTCGGCCAGCGCCTTCACCTCATCCTTCGACACGCCCCCGCCCGGTTCGAACGTCATCACCGCGCACGTGGGGAGGTCGGTGGCATGGGAGGTACAGGCAAATAGGGAAAGGGCCAGCACAGCCAACAATCGAAACGTCCGATTCATAACGCCTCACTCCCTCAGAACGCCCTTACGGGCGCACTACAAACCCAACTCCGGCGCGGCTCCGCCGCGCAGCAAAGAATAAAGGAAACTTTACGGCCTGGGCGAGACAACAACGCGAGCACCGAAATACGAGTACCTGAACGCGGGTAGAGACCAGAAGCGAACCGCACAACGCGCGTTGGAAGCCCGATAGTCCCAGCCCCCGCCGCGGACCACGCGACACGCCTGGCGGTCCGTCTTCTTTTCGCCC
>CAYZVY010000399.1:0-3140 GCA_964481675.1 uncultured Verrucomicrobiota bacterium | reverse complement strand
GGAACTGACGGATGCGTCCGCGACCCTTAACTGGCACCCCGGCGATATCATGCCGATCGCCCTGTACGATATGGCGCTGGAAACCCAGGCGGGCTCAAACGTCTTGACGGTGCAGTTCCCCGGAACGGTGACATCGACCGTGGCCGCCGGCTTGAGCCAGGGCGCGGCTTACCGCTGGAGGGCCCGGGCCTCGAACTCGCAGGGAGCCAGCGACTGGACGCCCTGGCAGAACTTCTACACCCGCGGCGTTATCCTGACGGTTACGCCGGCCGCCTGCACGGTTGGCGGCGGCGTTGAAGTCCTGGTGGCGGGCCGCGGGCTTGGCCATACCGGGGATATCGGGTCGGTCACGCTTTGCGGGGTGTCCGCCGCCCTTCTGGGCCAGGGTGACGACTGGGTTCGCGTGATGGCGCCCATCGCGGAGGGTTCCGTTACGGGCTCCGTGTGCGTGGCCTCGCCCACCGGCGGAAGTCTCGTGCTGAGCAACGCGTTCACGTTCCTGTCGGCGGCGGCCCCCGTGTTGCTTCCGCCTTCCTCGCTCACGGTCACCAGCCTGGTGGCCCGGTGGGAGTCGCTGGCCGATGCCCAAGGCTATCAGCTGCAGGCCTCGGCCTCGTCCAACTTCACCTCCTGCCTTCCCGGCTTCGACGGCACGAACACGTCCGCCGCCGTCACCCGGCTCGGCGTTTTTGGCCTTGTTCCGGGAACTAACTACCTGCGCCTGAGGGCCCGTTTTGTCCAGGGCTACGGTCCCTTCTCGTCCGTCCAGGTGGTTAAACGCCGGCTTAACAGCATGACGATCGGCGGAACGAACTGCATCTACGACGGCACCCCCCGGGCCGTCCTGGTGGCCGTCGACCCCTCCAGCCTGACCTCGTCCGTCACCGTTCTTTATAACGGCGTGGCCACGCCGCCCGCCACCGCCGGAGTCTACGCGGTGAGCGCCGAAGTCAGCACCGGGCTGTACTACGGGTGGCAGACCGGCGTGCTGACGATCGCCCGGCGCGAGCTGACCGCCACCGGCGCGAATCGGAGCCGGTGCTACGGCGAGACCAACCCCGTCTTTTCGGTCGACCTGGGCAATCTCGCCACGGGAGAAGGGGCGGGCAGCCTGGCCGTCGCGCCCGTCGCCGCCTGCGCCGCCTCAAACAATTCGCCCGTCGGCGCCTATCCCATCATCGTGTCGGGCGGGGAGGCCGCGAACTACAGCTTCATCCGCTCGAACGGCGTGCTGAGCGTTACGCAGGCGGTGCTGAGCGCGCACGCGGACAATCAGGCGCGCCTCTTTGCCGATCCGAATCCGCCGTTCACGATCGGGTACAGCGGGTGGAAAAACAACGACACCACGAACGTGTTCACCGCAACCCCCGTGGCCACGACAACGGCGACCAACGGCAGTTCGCTGGGAACCTATCCGATTAACGTCAGCGGCGGGTCGGCCATTAACTATGCCTTCTTCTATATTCCGGGCACCCTGACGGTGCTGGTGTCACGGGCGGAGGTCATCATCACCAACACCTCCGCGGTCTATGACGGGAACCCGAAGAGCGCGACCGTCCTCACCGTCCCCGCGGGGCTTTCCGCCGATGTGACGTATGACGGATTTGCAAGCCCTCCCGTCACGGCGGGCACCTATGCCGTGTCGGCCAGGATCACGGACCCCAATTATTACGGCTCCAACTCCGCCGTGATGACGATCCGCAAGGCCGACCAGGCCATGGCCACATTCCTGCCGGCGAATGGCACTTATCCCGCCGACCGGCTCCTCACGCTGTCCGGCTCCGGTTCGCCTTCCGGAATTCCGGTGAGCTTTGAAGTCCGGTCGGGACCCGCCGTCATGGCGTCCTCCAACCAGCTCCGCTGTCTCGGGTTCGGCCCGGTGACGGTGGCGGCCTGGCAGCCGGCCGGGCCCAACTGGAACGCGTCATCCCCCTGGACGAACGCGTATTCCGCCTTCGAAACGAATGCTGTTCATTATGCGGCCCGGGCCGGGCAGACGCCCCAGTGGCCGTATGCCAGCTGGCCGACCGCGGTCAGCAACATCCAGGTCGCCATTGATCTGGCCTCCACCGGCGAAACCGTGCGGGTTGGCCCGGGAATCTATGACACCGGCGCCCGGAGCGTTCCCGGCAGCACCCTGGCCAGCCGGATCGTCCTGGACAAGGCCCTTCGCGTTCTGGCCGAAGACGGCCCCGCGACGACCTTCCTGGTCGGTCAGCCGGGCTCCGGCACGGAGGCCCCGCTCGGTCCCGACGCCATTCGCTGCGCCACCCTGGCCGATGGCGCTCTGCTGGCCGGGTTCACCCTGACGAACGGATTTTCGGCCGGAGAACTCGGGGCGGGCTCCGACCTGTGGGGCGGGGGAGCGCTCCTGTCGTCCGGCGGCGTGCTCAGCAACTGCGTCGTGACCGGCTGCGGCGCGGTTTCCGGCGGCGGACTCCGGGGCGGCGTGGCCACCCGGTGCGTGCTGGCGGGAAACCAGGCGCGGTACGAAGGCGGCGGCGCCTCGGAGGCCACGCTGTCGACCTGTCTGCTGCGCCATAACGCGGCGCTCTACGGCGGCGGCGCCTTCCGGTGCGATTTGGCCTCCTGCACGCTCGCGGACAACACCGCGCTCTACGGCGGGGGAACCTACGAAGGCCAGCTGGTCAACGCCGTTGCCTGGTACAACACGGGCTGGGACTGCTTCGGGACCCTGGCCTCGCATGTCAATGCGGAGTCCGGCATCACGGCCGGCCTCGAGGGCTGCCTGTCCGCGCCTCCGCTGTTTGCGGACCGCGCCCGGGGGGATTACCGCCTCGCCTACGGCTCGCCCTGCATCAACGCCGGCACCAACAGCGCGTCGCCCGCCGGCGCGCTGGATCTGGACGGCGCGCTCCGCCCGATCCACGCCGTGGTCGATATGGGCGCCTATGAGTTTTTCGGAACACCCGGGGTTCCCCTTCAGCTGGCGCTGTCGGGCATCCGGGCGCACCAGGTCGACGTTGCGTGGCAGGCATCGACGGACAGCGTGCGCGTGATCGGCTTCCGGATCGCCCTCACGAATCTGGCTGTTGCGGGTGCCGAGGCGATGACGCGGGTGGATGCGCCGGCCCTTTCGGGCGTGGTGACGGGCCTGGCGCCGAACACGGTCTACGCCT
>CAYZVY010000398.1:0-3144 GCA_964481675.1 uncultured Verrucomicrobiota bacterium | reverse complement strand
GTTTTAGTGGTTGACGAGTCTTCCTCATAGAAGGGACGAGCTCCCGCGAGTCCGCGACACGAATGGCATGAGACGGCTTCGCAGGAGCTCAGCCCTCCGGAAAACAACGAAGTAATTTTCGCAGAAGCACATCAGGAGCGTGTAGTCATGGCCAAAAATATGACACGAGTAAAGGGCGATAAAGTCCGGTTTGGCGTCATCGGGTTGGGTGTCATGGGCAGGGACCATTGCGCCTGCCTTCCCAAGGTTCCGGAAGCGACGCTGACCGCCGTGTGCGACGGCTTTGGCGACAGCGCCCGGAAGATGGGCGAGCAGTGCCAGGTGCCCTCTTTCACGGATCACCGCGCCCTGATCGCCTCCGGCCTTTGCGATGCGGTGCTGATCGCCACCCCCCACCCCGTCCGCCCGCCCATCGCCCTCGACGTGATGAACGCGGGGCTGCACCTGCTCAGCGAAAAGCCGCTGGCGGAATGCGTGAGCGCCGCCGACCTCATGATCAGGACGGCCCGCCGGAAAAAGGTGGCGCTTGGCATCATGTTCCAGCGGCGGGCCAGTCCGCCCGTGCTCAAGGCCCAGGCCTGGATCGCATCCGGCGCCCTGGGCACGGTCTGCCGCGCCACGCTCATCGCCCCCGAGTTCCGTCCGCAGGCCTACTACAACTCAGGGGCTTGGCGGGGCACCTGGAAGGGCGAAGGCGGCGGGGTGATGATCAACCAGGCACCCCACTGGCTCGACCTGTTCATCCTCTTCGGCGGCATGCCGTGCGAGGTTTATGGCCGGTGCGCCACCCGCCTGCACAAGATGGAAACCGAGGACGTGGCCGAGGCGCTGCTCACCTACCCCGACGGGGGCTCCGGCTACTTCTACGCCACCACCAATGAGCCCGGGTCGGGCAACATGCTGGAAGTGTCCGGCACGAAGGGAAAGCTCTGCTACCGCGACGACGTCCTGACCCTGCAGCGGTTCAGCGAACCGGTGCCGGAGTTCTCGGCCCGTACCGAATTGCCTTTCGGCAAGCCGGAATGCCTGAAGGAGGAACCGTTCACCGTGCCGGAGACCTGGGGGCATGCGGACATCATCCGCAACTTCGTCCGCCACCTGCTCCACGGAGACCCGCTCCTCGCCCCCGGCGCGGACGGCCTCAAGTCGCTCGAACTGGCCAACGCGGTGTGGCTCTCGGCCCACCTGAAGCGGCCGGTCAAGCTGCCCCTCAGCCGCAGGGCGTATGACAAGTTCCTGGCGGGGAAGAGGGCGTAAGAGAGGGGTCAGGGTTCAGGGTTCAGGGAAGAAGTGATCGGTGATCAGTTATCAGTAATCAGTGAAGACCAGTGATCAGAAAGAGAAGTCGGACTAGTCTGACAGGTCGGACAAATCTTACTGATCACTGATGACTGATCACTCTCTTCTCCCTACCACTTCACCGCCACCCGCCTGCCCTTGCGCGAGCTCTCCATGGCGGCGAAGACCATGGCGAGGGACTTGATGTTGTCGGTGCACACGGTCTGGGGAACCTTGCCTTCGCGCAGGAAGGCCAGCATCTCGCAAAGCCCGCCGTGCATCCCGGTCTTGGGCACGACAGCCGCCGTGACCTCGACGGGCGCCATCTTGCTGAAGAAACCGGCCGGCTCCACAACCTTCTGTCCGCGCGGCAGCTCGTCCTGCTCGAACAGGATGGTGCCCTTGTTCCCGATCATGCGCCAGTTGCCGTGCCAGCTCGTATGGCAGCCTTCCGCGCACCAGCTGCCGCGATACGTGAAGATGAGGCCGTTGGACATCTCGAAAATGCAGCTTGCCGCCACGTCGCCCGCGTACCAGGAGCCTTTGGGATTGAATTCCTTGGCATACACGGCAACCGGATCGGCCTTGGTGTAATAGCGGATCAGGTCGAAGTGGTGAATCGCCATGTCCAGGATCAGCGGACTCGGCATGGCGTCGCGGAACCCGCCGAAGTGGGCGCCGATGTAGAAATCGCAGTTCACGGCGGTAATCTCGCCGATCTGTCCGGAGTTCACGGCGTCAGCCAGAGTGGAGGTGTTGACGTCCCAGCGCCGGGACTGACTCACCATGTACATCTTGCCCGAGTCCAGTGACGTTTTCACCATCTTGCGCGCCTCGGCCATGCTGGAGGCCATGGGCTTCTCGCCCACCACGGGGTAGCCGGCCCGCAGGGCCTTGCAGGTGACGGCACAGTGCGACTCGGGAATGGTCAGGTCGATCACGAAATCCGGCTTGCATTTTTTCAGCATGCGGCCCAGGTCGGTGGAGGCCTCGGCGCCGGCCAGCTCGAATTCCTTGATCCGCTTTTCCGCGTTTTCCTTCTTGATGTCGATGACGGCGGCCACCTCGACCTCTTCCTTCTTGATGCCCGGAAACCACGCGCCCGAAATGCCGCCCGCCCCCACCACGACTGTCCTGAGATTCGCCATATCCACTCCTGCCTTATTATGAAATGCGTCTCGTTACCCTAGTAAATCATCAGAACCACGCCCCGGCGAGGCGCATCCGCCTCGTAAGCGCCCATGTCCGGCCGTTTCCCCTGCAGGCGAGGCCTGCCATCCAGGTCAAGTGATCCGGTCATCCACGGCAGGGCCGCGCCCTTTTCGATGCAGGGCGAAGAGCGGTCGAGGCGGTAGTTGGCGGCATTGGTCGAGATGAAGACCGGATCGGACGCCAGGTTGCCGTTTGTTCCGACTGTCAGGTCGGGCGAACACGAGTAACCGATGGTTGTGGTGGCGCCTTCGATGTCCTGTTTTCCGGTTCCCGTCCCTTTGTGGGCGGCACTATTGAAAGAGACGACGCAGTTAGTCGCGGCGCCGCCGGTGAGGACCAGCCCGCCGCCGCTGTCTTCGGCCCAGTTTTCGGCGATGGTGCAGTTGTCCAGCTGTCCGCCCGCCACCTTCACGCCGCCGCCGTCGGCTTCGTCATTGTTAGAGCACTCCGCCGTGTTCCGGAAGATCAGGCAGTTGCGGACCGCGCCGCCCGCCAGGTAGACACCGCCGCCGCCCACCCAGCTGGTGGTCCGGTTGCTGGTGAAGACGCAGCTGTCGACCAGGCCGGACTGGACGTAGGCGCCGCCGCCGGCTCCGTATTGCCATTCGACCGAGAAATTGGTGGCGAACGTGCAGCGGGTGACGGTGCCGCCGT
>CAYZVY010000397.1:0-3151 GCA_964481675.1 uncultured Verrucomicrobiota bacterium | reverse complement strand
TGACGCCGACACCTTCATCCCCGTGGCATACATGATGACGCGGAAGAAGGCGGATGCGATATTCTCTGAATGTGCCTCGCCCGGGCTCCGTAAACGGCTGCAGAAGGAGTCCGTCCTCGATTTATTTGACTCAAGTCTCGAAGAGCCTAAGACGTTACTGATCCGGCTCTGGAGGGATTCCGAAAGCAACCCGAGATTCAGGCGGTGCCTGTCGGAGTGGACGGACCAGGCCCTCATGGTGCTGAAAGAGTGGCGGGAGAGGCAGGCCGACGCCGTGGAGCCCCGTTTCGGGGAGTTGCAGAGGCTCTTCAAGCTTTCCGACCGTGAGGTGGCGGTCCTCGTCCTGGAGACCGTGCTCGCCAACGGGGTCTGGCCGACGGATGACTTCCGGAAGCAGAACCCCTTCAGGAAGGTCGAGCGCCTCTCCGTCCTCCTCGGCATGACCGAGCCTGAATACCTCAGGATCATTGATGCGAAGTCCAAGCTCCGCAGGCTGGGGTGCATGGATGAGTCAGGGGGGTTCAACACCGGCCTGCTGAGCTTCCTGACCGGCATGGACGACACGCCGCTCGCCAGCCGGCTCTACAGGGTTGGCGAGACGGAGCCGCTCCCCTGGTCCTATTTCGGAGCGCTCTCCCTGAAGGAGGGGGCATTCCTCAAGCGGCTGATCGCCAGCCGTCCTGCGGACAAGGGCCTGCACGTCCTGCTCTACGGCAAACCGGGCACCGGCAAGACCAGCTTCGCGGTCACCCTGGCCACGGAGCTGGGGCTGACACCCTACTTCATCTCGCAGGCGGATGACGAGGGCCTGGGCGGCGGCATAGCCAACGGCGGCACCCGCAGGTTCGCCGGCCTACAGATCTGCGCCGAGCATGTCGACCCCCGCACCAGCCTGATCATCGTGGACGAGGCTGACAGTCTCCTGATGAACGACAGCGAAGGCGACCTGGAATGGGGGATTGCCCCCGCCTCCTCGACCGTCTGCAGGAAGGGGGCGCTGAACGACATCATGGATGCGATCAAAATGCCCTGCGTCTGGATCACCAACTCGCCTTCGCGCATGCTCGACTCGTCCAACCGGCGGCGCTTCGACTTCTCAATCCGCTTTGACGAGCTGACCCACGCCCAGCGCCGGACCATCTGGGCGAACGCGACCGCCCGGCAGGAGCTGCAGGGCGTTGTCACCGAGTCGCTGGCCGACGCGCTGGCGCGCAAGTACAAGATCAGCGCCGGAGGCATAGACCTGGCGCTCCGTCACTTAGCAACGATGCTGAAGAACGGCCAGGCCGAGCCTCAGGAGGCGGAGCAGGTGCTGGAGTCGGTCCTCTCGCCCCACTGCAAGCTCCTGAACATCCAGACCTCCGCGCCGCCCGAAGTCCAGCCAGACTACTCGCTGGAGGGGCTGAACATCCGGGGTGAAATCTCCCCGGCCAGGATCGAGGCAGCGGTCCGCCGCTTCCAGGAAGAGCAGGCCGGTGACGGCCACGGAGATCCCGACCGGCCGCGGATGACACTCTTGCTCTCCGGCCCTCCGGGGACTGGCAAGACGGAGTTCGTGAAATATCTCGGGATGGCAACCCGCAGCCGCATCCTGACCCGCATGGGCGGCGACCTGCTGGACAAATACGTGGGCGGGACCGAGCAGTGCATCCGTCAGGCGTTCAAGGAGGCCTCGGACGAGAAGGCCCTCCTCTTTTTTGACGAGGTGGACGGCATCCTCCAGTCCCGGGAGCGGGCGACCCGGAGCTGGGAGGTGACGCAGGTGAACGAACTGCTCCACCAGATGGAGAACTTCGATGGGATTCTCTTCTGCGCCACGAACTTCCTGTCGAACCTCGATTCCGCGACCCTTCGACGCTTCACCTTCAAGATCGCCTTCGATTACCTGGACGACCACGGCAAACAGCACTTCTTCCGGAGGTTCTTCAAAGCCTTCGGGATCGGGGAGCTCGGCGGGGAGGAACGTCTCAGGCTCCTGCGCATCCCGAACCTCGCCCCCGGCGACTTCAGGACGGTCCGCCAGAGCTTCTACTATCTCGGAGGCGAGGTCACCGCAGGCCAGCTTCTGGGCGGGCTTGAGCAGGAGAGCGCCGCCAAGCGCGGCGGCCCCTTCACTACACCGGCCATCGGTTTCAAATGAGCTCAAAAGTTTTCTCTTTTTAAAGGGGATGGTTTTTTGCTCCTCACGGTTTGTGTTTGGCATTGACATGGCGGACCTTTGCAGATAGGATCAACGCACCCTTATATCACGTGTTGACATAACCGTTGTTTCTGAGGAGGATCTTCACATGAAAATTGAATTCACATGCAATAAGAAGCAGCAGAGGCTCCTGGCCCTTGATCAGATCATCCGTCAAAGCAAGTCCAAGGGCATTACGCGGAAGGAGATCCTCGCCAAGTTGAAGAGACAGGGGATTAGCGTCACACTCAGCACCTTCAACCGTGACACCGAGATGCTGCGAGGAGACCTGAAGGCCCCACTTAACAACGAGTACCTGCAGAAAGCGGATGGCGAGTGGGAGGTCCGCTGGTTCTACACCGATCCGTCCTGGACGCTCTCGGACATCTCCCTGGCAGAGGGGACGCTCTTCGCGCTGCTGGTCTCCCGGCAGGTGATGGAGCAGTATGCCGGACTCCCTGTCGCGAAGGATCTCCAAAGCGCGTTCGACCAGATCGCCGACACCTTCAACAAGCAGGTGACGATCCAGCATGAGACCATGGTCCCGATCAGCTTCTCGGCTGAGAAGACGTCCGATGTGGATCCTGAGGTCTGGAACGCAGTGATCCAGGCCACGATGCGCCACCGGCGCCTGCAGATCAACTACCGGAAGGGGTGGGGGAACGAAGGCGGGAAAACCGAGAAGCGTTCCATCCACCCGTACCACATCGTCAACCTCCAGGGCGCATGGTACCTGCTCGGGACGGCCTCGGTCACTGACATGGCCCTGCGGCAGTATGCCATGTCGCGCATAATGGAGGCGAAGACGCTTGACCACCATTTCGACATCCCTGATACGTTTGACATAAAAAAGATCATGGACGTGACCTTCGGACAGTTCATCGGCGATCCCGCTCACGTGGAGACCGTCCATGTGCGCTTCAGTCAGCGCGTCGCGCCCCTTGTCCAGTCGCGCCATTTCAGCGGGCGTGA
>CAYZVY010000396.1:0-3158 GCA_964481675.1 uncultured Verrucomicrobiota bacterium | reverse complement strand
TTGGCGTTGATCGTCCCGTCGACCGTGCAGGCGCCCGATACGGTCAGGCGGATGGCGCCACCGCCGTCAGCCAGGTTGTTACCGCCCGACACGCCGCCACTGCCGAAATTCGTGGGCGCGAGGAACGAGCCATAGGTTTGCCCGGGCAACCAGCTGGCCACGCCGCCCTGACCCCCATAGCCGCCTCCCCGGTTGGGCGACCAGCTGCCCACACCCGTACCGGTGTTATTCCGGAAACCGGCGCCCTCGACCGTGATCGCCCCGCCCGCCGCCACGGTCAGGTCTCCAACCAGGCTGAGCGTCAGAGGCGGCTGCGCCCTGTTGTCCGGCGCCAGGCAGGAGATAACCCCGTTCGACGCGACCACCCAATCGCCCGACACGCTCACCGGCCGGTCCAGGAGAAGCGTGTAGTTGCTGACCGCCAGGCCGGCCGGCCACACCAGCGCATTTGTACCGGAAACAGAAACATACGACGACGTGACGCCGGCGAACCGGAAGGCCGCGGTGCCCCAGTCCAGCGCCGTGTCGGCGTTGACGCCCAGGATGCCGCGGTTGGTCACCACGACCTCCGACAGCGCATTCAGGTTCACGGCCCCGTTCCAGGCGGAGGCCGCCGGCATCAGGGCCGAGGCATAGGAGAAGACGGGCGAGCCGAAGAAGACGGACCCCTGGTTGTTATTGTCGATCACCAGCGTACCCGCCCCATCCCCCTGCGACTGCCCCTGCCGGTACACCGTGCCAGCGGACCCCGGCAGGTTGGCGTCCGTGCCACCGTATGCCTGCAGGAAAAGGCCGCCGAAAGAATCCGATCCCGTCAGCACCACGGCCACCCGGCCGCCGCCGCCCTGCTTATCGCCGTTGGCCTTGATGAAACCCGTCCCGGCCAGGGCATTCGCCTTCAGATAAACCGAACCGCCGGCCCCGGCGCTCAAACTTGATGAGGAGGGAAACGCATTCGCGTCTATCGTCCCGCTCACGGTTGCCGTGCCCGCCACAGTCAGGTGAATGGCGCCGCCGCCATGGCCATTGCCGACGCCACCCACGATGCCGCCGCTTCCCAGGGTCACAGGCTGGCTGAAAGACCCATAGGTGTTGCCCGCGCCCGTGGACATGCGCGAGCCCTGCCCGCCATGGCTGCCGCCGGCCACCTGGTATAACCCGACGCCCGGCCCCTGTCCGTCGTTATACCCCACGCCCTGGGCGCTGATCCTGGCGCCGCTCCCGACCAGCAGGTTGCCGCCCACCGTCATCTTCAGGCGATATTGCGGGCTGGACACATTCTTCCTGTGACTCATCACGCCGCTATTGACCTGGCAGTCCGTATAAACCGCGAAATTGGTGAGGCCGCTGGTCCCGTAAACGGTATCCACGGTCGCGGTGCCGGTGTAGCCCGCCCGCTGGTCCCAGGCCCAGACCTCCGCCGGCGCCGCGGAATCCCAGATCATGTTGCTGACGCAGGATCCGTCCAGCACGATCACGCTCAGGCGGGTCGGCGCCAGGGTTCCGGACCAGTTGGTCGGATTGCTGGCGAGGGGATTGGTCACGGCGCACGCCCACAGCGCCGTGTGGACGTTGGCGAGGGCGACGAAGGCGGTGCTGGTCGAGGCCCACACCTCGTCGTACCAGTTGCTCGCGCAGGCGCGATAGTAATAGGTCTGCCCCGGCGTCAGGCCCGTGACAAGGGCCTCCGCCACGCCTGCCCGGATGGGCCCGAGGGTTTCATTGGTCGCCCAGGACACCTTGTTGGTCACCCCGTCCGTTGTTCCCCAGAAAAACTGCATCAGGCAGTTCGTCTGCCCGTCATACGTCAACTGGCCGCGCAGGATGGCCTTGTCGCTGCCCGCCACCGGCGGAAGATTCGTGACGAGCGGCAGGAAGCTCTCCTCGTAAGCGCCCCGGTCATAACCGGCCCGGAGCGGGCGGAAGGCGCCCAGCAGGTCGGCGGCATGCGCCAGGTTGGTGGCGCTGTCAAGGCAGGGGCTTGTCTTCTGGAGCATGTAGGGATTGCCCAGGAGGGTGGTGAACTGGGGATCCACCGACAGGTCGTGCGCCCCGGCGCTCAACCCGACATAATTGGCCGTGTGGCCGAGGACAGCGTTATAATCAACGGTTGGAGTCAAGTCATCCGTCTGAATGCCCACCGCACCGTTGTTGGCCAAAATGCAATTGCGAACGTCCAGGTCGCCGTTATTCGCGGCATAGCTGTTCTGGCAATAAAGTCCGCCGCCTGTATTGTCCGCAACCGTGCAATGCTGCAGGGTCATGACACCGCCGCCTGCCCCTCCCAGGCCCGCATTGACGGCCAGGGTCCAGCCTGACGCGGAGGCGGTGTTGGACGCGATGAGGGAATCGTTCCAGACCTGGACGCCAAATTTGAGATCATAGGCCACCGATCCGGCGGGGGCCGAATTGCGCAGGACCGTGCACTTGTTGAACGTCAGGGGATCATTGAGGTTTCCCGGTTGCCGGAAGGACACGCCGCCGGTGGCAGTCGCGGAATTATCGGCCAGCAGGCAGCGCGTGAGAGTCGCCTGCCCGTAATCCCCGTCGCCGATGAGCAGGGCTCCCCCGTTGCCGTTGGTCGCCTGGTTGCCGGACATCACGCAATCGGCAAAGGTCAGAACCCGCTGGTACATGGCAAAGCGGACGGCGCCGCCCTGCGCGGCGCGGTTATTGATGAAGTCGTTTGTCCGCCAGGTATAGGTGCCCGTTCCGAGGCTCTGAACGTAGACCGCCCCACCCCGGCCGGAGGCCACGTTGTTGGAGAACAGGCAATAGTTGAGCTGAAGCGAGCCGTTGTTGCCGCCCGTGCCGGGCGACGTCACGTTCAAGGCTCCGCCGTTCCCCGTCGCATTGCCATTCCGGAACACGATGCCATTGACGGAAAGCGACGTGTTCGATCCCGCCACGGTCAGCGCCCGGGCATTGGCACCCTGAAGGTCGATCACCGTCGTGCGGACACTCCGCGTGGTCCAGTCGTACCCGCTTCCGGAATATCCCGCGTAGCCGCCCATCAGGGTCACGACCCGCTGGTCCGCTCCGTTCAAGTTGGCAGCCTTATTGGTCAACGTGTAAGCAGCCGCCACGCCAAACGCCTCCAGGCCGCCGTTCGAGACATCCGCGTAAACGCCGGAGGCGACATTAACCGTGAACGTATG
>CAYZVY010000395.1:0-3160 GCA_964481675.1 uncultured Verrucomicrobiota bacterium | reverse complement strand
GTGGTGCTGAACGGCTTCATGGATGGCGACCTGGGCGAGGCGGCCCGGTATTTCTACCGGTCCATGAACGAACCCCTGCCGGGTCAGCCGGACACGGCGGTGAAGCAGGCCGGGGCGCAATCCATCCGGATCGATCCGCCGGCCGGCACGAATGCACCCGAGCGGCTGACCCTCAAGCTGTTCCACAGCGTTCCGGGTTTGGCGCACCGGTTCAGCGTGTTTTTGAAGGCCGAACGGCCGACGTCCATATCCGTCAGCCTGACCCCCGTGCGGCCGGCTTCGTTGAGTTCGGCGCTGGTCCGTCAGCTTGTGGCAAAGGAGTCGCAGCTGGCTCCCCTGCTGGCGAGCTGGGCTGATGTTCCGGCGCCCGTTGCCGTGACGGCGGCCATCGGAACGGCGTGGCAGGAGGTGGTGTTGGAGGTGCCCGTGCCGGCCGCGCCGGTGGACGGGTATCGGCTCGATATCGGCGAGGCGGGTGAGGGGCGGACAACGTATTGGATCGACACGATTCGCATGCAGCCGGTGTGGCCGGAGTAGCAGCGCCGACGTTCTGTGTGGTACAGCGGGACCTACGGGACCGCTGCGGGCGGCGCACAGCGGTCCCGTAGGTCCCGCTGTACCACGATCCGGATGGGTCGGCGGAGGGGCGCAGAAAAGATTCGGCAAGGATGCGACGCCGGGCTCGTAGCGCCCGGCCTACCAGAATGGGGACGAGGATGAAAAGTCTTTTTTGGATGTTACTGGCGTTGACCGCTTTGACTTCTGACGGCGCTGAAAACCTCAGCCCCGAAGGCAAGCCGCTCGCGGCCAGCGCGAAGCCGGTTCAGCTGGCGCGGGACGGCAAGGCCCTGGCGTCTGTCTGCATTTCGCCCGACGCGTCGGCCGGCCTGCGGGTTACGGCCTCCAATCTGGCGGCCACGCTGACGCGCATCACCGGCGCCGGATTCGCGGTCGTCGAAAGCCGCGAGCCGGGCGGCATCACGCTGGGTACGGTGACGCAGTTCGCTGACACGGCGGTCGCGCAGGCGCTGGCCGTGCGGGACGGGTACGACGGCCTGGAGGCCTTCGCCATCCGCAGCGACGGCGGCCGCGTCCGGCTGCTGGCCAACACCGACCCGGGGGCGTCCCATGCCGCGTCCCGATTTTTGGAACTCATCGGGTGCCGCTGGTTTTTCCAGGGGCCGGCCTGGGAGGTCGAGCCCCGCATCCGCGACCTTGCCTTTGGCCTGAACGAGACGGCGCGGCCGGATATCCTGTCGCGGGATATCTGGTTCGGCCGGACGAAGCAGCCGTGGGAGAAGGGCGACCCCGACCCGCAGGCCGCGTTCGACCGGTGGGCGCAGGGAAACCGCATGGGGAAGTCGCTCAACTTCAACGTGTCGCACAACTGGCATGCCATCCCGACGGCCTTCAAGGACGAGGGCTATCCGTTCAAAAAGGAATTCGAGGCGCATCCCGAATATTTTGCGCTGGTGGACGGCAAACGGACGCCCCCCCAGTTCTGCGTGGCCAATACGGGCTTGCAGCAGGTGGTGGTCCGGTATGCGAACCGGTACTTCGAGAAGAATCCGGCCGCCGACATGGTGTCGCTGGATCCCGCCGACCAGGGCGGCTGGTGCACCTGCGAGGCGTGCCTGAAGCTGGGGCCGTATCCCTGCCAGCCGTTTTACCTGGCCAACGCGGTGGCGAAGGACCTCGCGAAAACCCACCCCTCCAAGTTTGTCGGATTGCTGGCCTACAGCTGGCACTCCGATGCGCCCGCCTTTACGCTCGAGCCTAACGTGTATGTCCAGCTGACGGCCGGCATGAACGCCTCGCAGTATTCGTTCGACGAGCTGTTCCGGTTCTGGACCGAAAAGTGCCGGCACATCGGGATCTACGAGTATTATGCGTACTGGGAGATGGACAAGTGCATGCTGCCCGGGGCGGGGCCCCAGAACAACCTGGAGTCGCTGGGGCCGCGCATGCGGAATTATGCGACCAACCGCGTGAACAGCATCAGCGGCCAGGCGTCGGCGTGCTGGGGCGTGCACGGGCTGGGTTACTATCTGGCCGCCCGGCTGATGTGGGATTCGACGGCCGACACGAAGGCGCTCCGCGCCGACTTCTATGAGAAGGCGTTCGGACCCGCCGCCGGCCCCATGGCGCGGTATTTCGAACGGCTCAATCTGGCCAGCAAGCCGTTTCCGGGCGCGGCGCTGCTCCGGCAAAGCCTCGACGACCTGGAGGAGGCCGGCACGCTGGCGGCCGGCCGGCCCGATGTGCTGGCGCGCCTGGATGCGCTCAGGGAGAACCTGGTTTACAACGCCATCGGCCTGAAGGTCGCTACGACGCCCAAGGACCAGCAGAAGCCGGCCCTGCTGGACTGGTTCACCTGGTCGTACCGTACCCGGAACAACTACATGAACGACTGGATCAGCTTCCGTTCCTGCGTGGGGCGGCCTGCCGCGGAAGAGATGGGCCTGACCAACTGGTTCTGGCGCAATACGCGGGACAATCCCTGGCGCACCAACGCGCCCGTGACGTCGGCTGAATTGGACAGCCGGTTCCGGGAGCTGAAGTCGGAGCTGGGCGATCTGCCTAAAACTCCGGAGCGCGTTTTCTCGAACCGGTATGTGCTGGTCAAAACGGACCGGTCTGGCGGCGAGGCGATGCACATGGTTTTCAGCGGCAAGGCGACCTACCTGCTGGCCAGTCCGAAAGGCGAGCCGCTGCGTTTCACGGTCACCAAGCGCGACACGGGCACGCTCGAGAAGCCGCCGGCCCGGTATACGCTGACCGACCAGGCGGGGCTTGTGCTGGCGCAGGGCGGCGTTCAGACGGGCCGGGAGGAGCTGGTGCTCAAGGTGCCCGGACCGGGGCTGTACCGGTTCACCTGCAACCGGGGCTATGTGGGGTGGGAGGTGGATTTCCCGAAGGAGCTGGACAACGCCCTGACCTTCGAGCGCGGCGAGAATTGCCGCCCCAGTTACATCGAGGCGACGTGGTTCTACGTGCCCAAGGGGACAGCCGAGATCGTCATGTATATCGGCAGTGCCAGCAGCGTCACGGTGAAGGGGCCGGATGGGCGCGTGGCGGTCAAGGGCATGTCGGACGGCCGTTATGTGGCCGTGAAGGTCAACGCGGGCGAGGATGGCAAGGTCTGGAGCCTGGCGGGCCG
>CAYZVY010000394.1:0-3168 GCA_964481675.1 uncultured Verrucomicrobiota bacterium | reverse complement strand
CCGGCTGATTGACGATCTCGTAACTGGATTCGCCCGGCGGCGTGAAGGCGTTGCGAGTTCCCTGGTCATGGGTAAAGGAAATCCCGCCTGGATATCGAGGCTCGGCCGCGCCGGGCGCATGGACCTGATCCCGGTAACTGTACTCGTCGGCGAACGAGTCCAGCACGTTGCGCAACGCCCAGGGGTGCTGCCGCAGTTCGAAGAAGGCCATGTCCACCGTCAGATCCAGCGTGTTGGCCATGTTGCATGACCCCTCGTTGACGACCCACCGGGGAGCGCCGTTATCAAGGAACAGTTGCGTGCTGCCGTAATAGGAGCGGGTCGCCTTGGCGAGGAGGAACTGTTGATCGGGGCTCAGCCCGCTCGCCCGCAACGCCTGATCCTCCTGCCGGGCCTGCGCCACCCAGGCCTCGCGCCGGGAGAAGGCATGGCGCATCACCTCGGGCAGATCGGCAAAGTAGCGGGTATAGAGGTAGGAGCAGGACTTGCCGGAGGTGACCACGCCGGCCCGGTACCAGCCGAAGGCGATCCACACCTCCCGGGTCTCCCCGGGCGGCACGTCCAGCCAGATCCCCCCCATGGCGGCCAGACGGAACTTCACCGGCGCGGGACGCCCGAGGAAATGCTCCAGATTGAAGTCGGCGAACGACTGGACACCCGGGGCAGCGCCGGTCTCCACCGCGAAGCCGTAGCCGCGCAGGCTGGCGACGCCGCAGAATTGACCGCCTGTCTCATCCTCGAGCAGGCGGAGATTGGTGAGGCCGCCCACGGCAAAGAAGGCGCGCATCCGGGCCGTCGCCCCGCGGTTGTCCAAAGTCCACTTGCCGAGGATGGCCGGCGCCACGGCGTCCTTGACCCGCTCCGGCTCCGCGCGGTCAGGATCGGGAATGCCGCTGACCGGGGTATACAACGCCAGGCCCAGGCCTGGCGCGGTCCACACGTCGCTGGCCCAGCCCAGTTCACGGGTGATCGCGGCTTCCGTGAGATACTCGATTTTCAGCGGGCGCCGGGCCGGTTCGCCGGTTGCGTTCGTCGGGATGAACTCCGCCATCCCCGCGTTTTTGGCCTCGAGGCTGGCCTGGCAATACGGCAGCACGGATACCACGCCGTCGCGCTCATAGCCGATCACCACGTCCTGCTTGCCGGCGTGCCCCTCTTCCAGGGTGAACCCGCCCCCGTGCCCCACCCAGCCGAGGCTGAAACTCGCCTCCGCCCCGCGGGGCGAATGCTCCATTTGATAATCGTGAACCGTCACCGGGTGGTCTCCCCGCTGGCGGCCGCGGCGGCATACTCCTTCAGCAGGCGCACGTAGGTCTTGTAGTTTGCCAGGCTCACCTCCGGTGGCGTCTGATGGTCCACGGCTGGAATGTAGCCCCCAGACCGCATCACGGGGAGCAGGCGCTCGAACTCACGGCGCATCGCCGCCTCTCCCCGATGCATCACGGTCTTGTCGAAGGCGCCGATCATGAGCAGTTTGGGATGCCGTTGGCGCAGCAGGTTCACATCCACGCCGGCCATCCGTTCCAGCGGCAGGAAGCCGTCGAATCCGTTGTCCAGGAACCAGGGCGCGAGGTCATGCATCATCCCGTCGGTATCCACCAAGACCTTGATGCCGCGCTTTTTGAGCTCCGGCACGATGCGCCTGTAGTACGGCGCCAAGAACTCGTCGAAAAGCTCTTTTGAAATCATCGGGCCGTG
Organism: uncultured Verrucomicrobiota bacterium; assembly: GCA_964481675.1. Taxonomy (GTDB): domain Bacteria; phylum Verrucomicrobiota; class Kiritimatiellia; order CAIKKV01; family CAIKKV01; genus CAIKKV01. The sequence goes on along the minus strand of CAYZVY010000394.1, from coordinate 1,470 downwards.
GTTGTAGGACATATCCTCCGCGAAGGTCATGAAGTCGGGCACGCAATGATCGCAGTAGGCCTCCAGCGCACGCAGGTTGTATTCCAGCAGATCCTCGTTGATCCGTTTCATGAGCTCCGCATTGTCATAAAAGGCGCAGAGATGGTTTTCGATGCCCAAAAGGGTCCGGGGACCCCAGAAAAAGCCGATGAGCGAAATCCAGACGACGGTGTCGCCGGCCCGCTGTTCCGCCCCCCAGGCGTCGGCGACTCGGGGATTGAAGCAGGGCGGCCGCGGATACAGCAGCGGCAACAGCCGGTCGTAATCGGCGGCATTCAGGACGGCCGGCATGCCGTGCGCCGGGTAGGGAAATTCCGGCGCGCACGGAGAGATTGTCTCCTGCCGGTACGAATCCAACCCAAGGTGCGCCCGGATCTCCCAGGCATCAGAGAGCGAGACCGGAAGCCCTTCCGCGTGCCAGCGTTCAATGGTTTTGTCCCACCACCCGCACCATTCGATCACGGGCAAGCGGTCCACGGGCTTGAAGTTCATCAGATTCCTGAAACGTTCGCGGTTGGTCATTGGTGACCGCCTTTCAAAGAAAGCTTGTTCATGTTCATTATCCCTCCCACGCCGGGGTGTGTTTGCGGATGAACGCCAGGGCCTCTTCCGCCTCCGGCAGGGAATCCGTCATCAGCATCAGCGCCAGGCGCCCCCGCTTCATGATGTCGATCTTCTCATAGACGTCCCGCGCGGTGCAGCGGATCATCAGCGGCACGCCGGCGTTCTCCTCGAGAATCGTCTCCAGCCGGTCCACCGGCCGGGGACAGTTCGGATCCCAGCTCAATTCCACCATTTTGAGTCCCTTGACCTTCGCCACGTCCCCATGCACATGGAACCCCTTGGCGTGATGGTGGATCCAGCAGCCCCCGCCGGCGGCGGCCACCTCTTCGGTATAGGGCTTGCCGAATTCCCGGTAGATCTCCGGCGAGCACATGTCGGGGGCGTCCTCGCTCATGAACACGGCGCGGCCCGGCACCCAACTCCCCCAGATGACGGTCCCGCCGTTGATCATCGGGACGATGCGGCGCTGCTCCCGTTCCAGCCAGAGGATGGCCTCGGCGCTTCGCTGCATCAGCGCATGCACCTGTTCCGGCGAGTCGTAGAAGTCCGTGAACAGCTCGTTGCCGCGCAGCGCGTTGGCCATGTCCATCGGCGCGAAGTGGGAGAAGGTCTGGACGCAGTAATCCCCGTCCCAGGCGCCGACAAACCGCCGGTTCATGGCGCTGGTGGCCAGCAGCCAGGGATTCGCGGGATCGCCATTCAGTCGCTCCAGATCGCTCCAGTCCTGGATAACCGGATGCCGCCAGGTGGTGCCGGCACTGACCAGCATCTCGCCGTCGGCATAATACAGGCTGTTGAGCGCGATCCCGATACCGGGGTTGAGGAAGGGCAGACGGTCATCATCAATATGGCCGGTCAGCTCCAGTT
>CAYZVY010000393.1:0-3186 GCA_964481675.1 uncultured Verrucomicrobiota bacterium | reverse complement strand
GAGGATGCCGTGCGGGCCCTGGATGCCTTGCGCGACCGGAAGCTGGCGTGGTCGGTGACCCTGGCGGGGAGTCGCGCCCCCCGGTACCGCCACCACATCGAGGAGGTCTATCCGCTGACGCCGCCGCAACTGGCGGTGTTGTGCGAACTGATGCTGCGACAGGCGCAGACCGTGGGTGAGCTCCGCACCCATGCTGGACGCCTCTGCGGCCTGGCCGACACCGCGGAGGTGCAGGCCATCCTTCAGCAGTTGATGGGCTGGCCCGGCGGCCCCCTGGCCGCCGTGGCCCCGCGCCGCTCCGGCCAGCGGGAGGAACGTTACATCCACCTGCTCGGCGGGCCGCCGCCGGCGGAAACGGACTCGGCCCCTCCCGCCGCCGAACCCGCCCGCGTGAGCGTGATGGCCGGAAACGAACGCATCGCCGCGCTGGAAGCCAGAGTGTCGGCCCTGGACGACGACCTGGCCCGCCTGAAGGCCCAATTCGACGACCTGGCCCGCCAACTGCAGTAACCCCCCGCCGTCCCGCCGGTTGACAATCGGCCGCGCTTTCTGAAATACTCTGCCCGCTTTCCACAACTCATCCCGGGAACAAACCTATGCCGCTCAACGAGCAACAAAAAATCACCGTCGCCGACTGGGCCAAGGAAGGCTGCAGCCTCTCCGAAATTCAGCGCCGCCTCGCCCAGCAGTTCAACATAACGATGACCTACATCGACGTGCGCCTGCTGGTCATCGAAATCGGGGCGTCCATCAAGGAACAGCCGAAACCCGCCAAACCGGCCGATCTCAAACCCGAGCCCGCGGCCGCCCCCCTGGATGAGGAGGACGCCATGCCGGGCCTGGAGCCGGAGCCGGCCGCCGGCGGCCTGTCCGTGGAAATCGACCGGGTCGTCCGCGCCGGAGCCGTCATCAGCGGTACCGTCGTGTTCTCCGACGGCGTGCGCGCCTCCTGGGCGCTCGACCAGTCCGGCCGCCTGGCGCTCAACGCCGGCAACCAGAAGGATTACCGGCCCAGCCAGGCCGACGCACAGGCCTTCCAGCAGGCCGTCGTGAAAGAGCTCCGCAAGCACGGTTACGGCTGAGGCCGGAGGAGCTCGTCATGCTGCGTATCGGACTCTGTGGTTTCGGCGGCCTGGGCCATGTTCACGCAAACGCCCTGTGCGGCTTTCCCGACGTGCAGATTGTCGCCGTCTGCGACCTGCATCCGGAACAGCTCACCGCCGCCGAGGTGGTCACGAACCTGCCCGGCCAGCCCACCCGCTTCGACATCCGCTCCGCGGCGACCTACACGGATTTCCGCCAGCTGCTCAAACGCGAGCGGCCGGATGTCATCGTCTCGGCCCTGCCGACGGACATCCACGCGGACTACGCCATCCTGGCGATGAAGGCCGGCTGCCACGTGTTCAGCGAAAAACCCATGGCGCTCACGACCGCCCAGTGCGACCGCATGATCCGCGCGCGCGACCGGCACCGGCGGGAACTGATGATCGGGCAATGCCTGCGCTTCTGGCCGGAATACGAGGGGCTGCTCAAGGCCGTGCGCTCCGGCGAGCATGGCCGCCTGCTCTCACTGAGCATGGAACGCATCGGCGGTTACGCGAAGTGGTGCTCCGACAACTGGTTCAACGATCACCACCGCTCCGGCGGCGCCATTCTCGACCTGCATTTGCACGACGTCGACTGGGCGTTCCACGCGCTGGGCCGCCCGGCGTCCCTCTTCGCGGCCGGCCGGGTCGGCACAACGGGCGGCATCGACGATGTCACCTCGGTCTGGAATTATGCCGACGGGCCGGTGGTGACCATGCGCGGCTCGTGGATGTACAAGGGCTTCACCATGAATTTCCGCGCGTTGTTCGAGCGTGGGGTGCTGGAATTCGGCATCCCGCCCAACGGGGCGCTCCGCAAGGTGGAAGACAAGGGCTCAACCGAAGTGCCGGTCGACGGCGCGGGCCAGGATGGCTACGGCCGCGAAATGAGGTATTTCCTCGATTGCGTGACCGGCCGGCAGACGAACACGCGGTGCACGGCGGAAAGCACACGCGAGAGCGTGAAGCTGGTCTACGAGGAACATCGCTCGATCCGGACGGGCCGGCCCGTACGGTTGTAGTAGATCGGAGGAATAAACCATGGATATCGGTGTTATCAATTCGCTCAAGAACGGCGGGCATTGCTTCGACCACGTCTCCCAGTTCGGCCTGAAGGTCTGCCAGCTCGTCAGCTGGGACCCCACGCAGGCCACCCGGGAAATTGCGGCCACAACCAAGGCCGAGGCCGCCCATGCCGGCGTCCGCATCTGCGCCCTGTGGGGCGGCGTCACCGGGCCGGGACAGTGGAATTTCACCCAGGGGCCCGTGACCCTCGGCCTCGTGCCCGCCGAGCATCGCGCCCACCGCGTGGCGGAATTGAAAAAGTGGGCGGACTTCGCCGCCTGGATCGGCGCCCCGGCCGTCATCACGCACTGCGGGTTCATCCCTGAAAACATCACGGACCCTGAGTACGGTCCCGTCGTGGACGCCATCCGCGAGGTGGCGGCGTACTGCAAAACCCGCGGTCTGGAGTTCTGGTTTGAAACCGGGCAGGAGACGCCCCTCGTGCTCCTGCGCACCATCGAGCGTGTCGGCACCGGCAACCTCGGCATCAACCTCGATCCCGCCAACCTGATTCTTTACGGCAAAGGGAACCCCATCGACTCGCTGGAGGTCTTCGGGTCTTACGTCCGCAACATTCACGTCAAGGACGGCCTGTACCCGACCGACGGCGAGAACCTCGGCCGCGAAGTGCCGGCGGGCCAGGGCCGCGTCCGGTTCCCGGAGTTCATACGCCGGCTGCAGGAGATCGGGTTCAGGGGCGAGTTGATCATCGAGCGCGAAATTGAAGGCGATGCGCAGACGCGCGACATCCGCCAGACCGTCACGGACCTGCAGCGCTGGCTGGCGCCAGCCTGATGTATCGTCCGCCGTCCCCGCGTGTAGGGCCGCCGTCCTCGGCGGCCAGATGTAGTGCCTGCGGCGGTCCGCCCGGGCGCATGCCGCTGGGGACAGCGGCCACTACATCGATTGAGTCATTATGGGTGGAAGCTAGGAGCGTTTATGTCATTTGAAAGCGGAAGCGTTAGTTTTCGGGCCTTCTATCTGGGCCAGCCCCTGCCCCGGAATCACATCGAGAAGTTCGCCAGCCGCGCCGCGC
>CAYZVY010000392.1:0-3227 GCA_964481675.1 uncultured Verrucomicrobiota bacterium | reverse complement strand
TACTGCGGGCTGGCCGCGGGTCATGCGATTGCTGGCATGGAGCCGGCGGTCCCCCGCCGGTATCATGTGCGCAAAGCTTGATTGCATGGCGGTGTGCGGCTAGGATAGGCGGGATGAAAGGGCACACTTATCGTGGTTCGGTGAAAGGGAGCGGCATGAACATCAGAATCGGGACAACCGTGAGTATCGCGCTGGCTGCGGTTCTCCTGCTGGCGGGCTGCGCGACGGCGCCCAAGGCGCTGGCGCCGAAGGAGCCCAAGGTGTTTGCCACGCACGAGGATCTGGTCCGTACGGCCTATTGGGAAAGCCTGGTGCGTGACGAGAAGGATGCCGACCGGTCGCGCGAGATGATCAACCACACGCGGATGCCTGATTCCCAGGCGCACCTGGCGGTGATGCGCGGGCAGAAGGCGGTGTGGACGGACAAGCAGCTGGAGCGGGCGCGGTCGTATGTGAAGGACGCCACCGAAGGCCTCCAGAAATCCCACACCTGGCCTGCGCCACCGGCTTATACGGTCCGGCGGGCGCAGGGGGTGCTGACGCTTGACGGCAAGGGCGACGAGGCGGCCTGGGCGAAGGCGGAGCCGATCCCGATCCGCTACCCTTACGCCCAGACAAACGCCATCACCCGGCCGCCCGCCACCTGCCGGCTGCTGTGGGATGAAAAGAACCTGTATATGCTGTTCGAGGCGGCCGACACGAACATCGTGAGCGCCTGCACCAACCGCGACGATGCGGTGTCGCAGGGGGATTGCGTGGAGATCTTCCTGCTGCCATCCAAGCGTTTCGGGCAATATTGGGAGTTCAACTTCAGCCCTGCCGGCGTGGTTTTCGACGCGCTGGCGGCCAAATCCTGGAAGATGTGGGGGGGCGATTACCGGGTCGAGGAGAATGCGGCGGTCACGCTGGCCGCGTTGGTGGATGGCACGCTGAACCGGGAAGGGGACCGGGATCAAGGCTACCGGGTGGAGGCGGCCATTCCGTGGACAGAACTGCCGGGCTTCCAGCACGGGGCGCAGGCGGGCGACACGCTGTGGACCATGATCGGCTGGGCGGACAAGTCAACATTGGCGACAGCCGGCAACCCCGCCTATTTTTCGCATACGCCCGTGCTGGCCTGGTTTCATAACATCTGGGGCTACAGCCGGCTGACGTTGGAATAGATTCAGACCAGAGGATTCCAAACCCGGCGGAAGCCGCAGTCGCGGAAATCGGCGGTGTTGACGGTGGCAAACTCGGTGACGCCGTGGTGGCGCAATGTTAGCGCCAGGCGGACATCGATCAGCTTTCGCCTTGCAAACGGGTCGCGGACGGCATGTTCCCATACGGTCGGCATCACAGGCGCATTTTCGACGAGACGCCACCGCGGATTCTGTCGAAGAACCTGAATCAGGCGGCCGGCGGCTCCGGCAGAAAGCGGGTTGGTGACGACGGCCGGGTTGCGCAACAGAAGGTACAGTTCAACCAGAACCAGTTCGCAGATCGCCAGCGCGTCGTTGTCGCGTTGAGATTCGAGGAACGCGCGGGCCCGTTCATGGTGAGCCGAAGTTGTCTCCAGCGCGGCAAAGAGTATGTTGGTGTCGAGTGACAGCATCAGGCTTTCCTGGCGTGGGGGGGCGGATTTGGAATGGGCGCAAGAGCCGGCTCCTCGTCGCCGGCCGCCCAATCGCGCAGGTTCTCAAGCGTCACGCCCGGTCGAAGATGTGTATGCACCGGTTTAGGCAGACGCCAGGCTCGACCGTCGGTTGCGGTCAACGGCGGATACACCCGGGTGATGTATTCCACGCCGCGCCGCAAGACTTCGGCCAGCGACAGTTCGCGTTCCCTGGCGACCCGTTTCGCTTCCCGATACAGGCTGTCCGGAAGTTGAATTTGAGTCTTAATCATGATGGTAATATACACTCATGGCAGTTTGATGTCAATCCCGGGCGGCCGGGCGGGGCATGATCAATATCGCCGTTGACTCCAGCAAACAAAAGTTGACTCAAACCTAGCTAGTAGGTTAGAGTTAAGCGTATGATTAAACGCGCATTCGGCAACCCCCCCAAGCATACGGCGAAGACGGGCGATTCGCTGCCCAGCCGGATTGCGGCGGTGTTGCGCGACCAGCTGGAGAAGGGGGACTACAAGGCCGGCGACCGTTTTCCCTCGCAGAACGAACTGGCGAAACAGTTCCGAACCAGCACGGTAACCTCGCGGGAGGCGCTGGCGCAGTTGGTGCAGGAAGGGCTGCTGGAAAAGCGGTTCGGCAGCGGCACGTATGTGCTGGACCCCAATGCCAACCGCCATGTGGCCGTCCTGATGGAACTGGATATCGGCCACCCGCGCACCTCCTTCTTCTTCACCCGCCTGGCGCAGTCGGTTCGCCTTGAACTCGAAAAGGCCAACCTGAAGGTCCGGCTTTACACCGGCCACACCGCCCCGGGGGCGGAGTTCAAGGGGTTGACCTGTCCCGATTTCCAGGAGGACATTCACGCCAACCGGATCAGCGGCGTGATCGCCATTGCGCTCCCGTCTTTCACCGAATGGGCTCACTCGCTCGTCGAGCGGAACATTCCGCTGGTGGGCGGCGACGCCTATGGGACGATCATCGATCACCCTGGCATGATTCGCGCCGGGGTCCGGCGGCTTGTTGAGGACGGCCGCAAGCGCCTGGCGCTGATCGGCTCGGGCGGAAGCGCCATGACCGCCTTGTTCCGCGATACGTTAAAGGAACACGGGCTGGAGTCGGACGCGGCCTGGGTTCCTGAAACGGGCGGCCAGCCGGCCAGCCTCGGCCTCGGGTGGCGGCTGTTCCGCGACGTCTGGTCCGCCCGGCCGCAGAAGCCCGACGGGCTGCTGGTCATGGACGACATGATCTTCCAGGACGCCGCCATGGCGATCCTGGAGGCGGATATCCGCGTGCCGGCCGACCTGGTGGTGGTGACGGAATCCAACCGGGGCCACGCCATGCACTGCCCGTTCCCGGCCATCCGCCTCGAGAACGATCCCGATGCATTCGCGAAAGTCTATGCGGGGCTGATGGTGGATCTGCTGCGGAAGGAAGCCATCGCGGAAGCCCAGGTGGTCATGCCGTTCCGGGTGGTGGAACCGGATGCGGCGGGAGAATCGGCGGGGCGCGAAGCCCCGGCAGGCGTTCAGTGTGCCATGTAACCATGCGACCGGTAGGAGGGTATCATGATGATCAGGCAAGCGTGGAAGAAGATTAGCTGGATGGGATTGGCCGC
>CAYZVY010000391.1:0-3244 GCA_964481675.1 uncultured Verrucomicrobiota bacterium | reverse complement strand
TTCACGGATCCCGGACTGGGGCTGACCGTGGCGAGCGGTTCGATCCTGCTTCCTGACGGCAAGGGCTGGACCCTCGCGGAACCGGCGGCGGATTCCGGCGTGAGCCAGGCGTTCCTGGTCCTGGCGCCGGAGGAGCAGAAGAAGGTGATGGGTGCCCGCGTTCTGAAAGGGGAGAGCCAGCGGCAGGCCGAAATCGAGCGCTCGCAGGCCTCGAGCCTTTTCTGGATCTGCCAGCAATATGCCCGGACGAATAACGGGATCGGGCCGGCCACCTGGGCGGACCTGCAAAACACCAACCGCATGCGGAATGTTTCCGCCTACATGGCCCCCGTGATGTCCAATTTCTGCCTGGTCCCGAATGTGCCGATCGCCGTCGCGCCGGCCCGTTCCGCGGAGCCCCGCCAGCCGCTGTCCCTGCAAGTGCACCCGACCCTGGTGGACGGCAAGCACTGGGTGCTGTTCAATAACGGGCAGACCGAACGCGTGCCGGTGGACCTGGCGTTATGCGGCCGGCTGGGCGTCACCATCGCGCCGCTCCGGCCGACCGACGCCCCGGCGCCCGCGCTCCAGGCTGGATTCTCCCGGCACATCGTCCTGGCCCGGCTTCAGCCCGCCGCCCCCGTCCGCTCCGTTTCGCTGACGCTGACGTCCCGCATGTCCGGGGACCCGCTTCAGGTCACCTGGGATCTGGCGCAGGCTGCGGAAGGCACGCGCGACGTGCTGAAGGACTGGGCGCGCGCCCGCGCCATGCCGTGGATGATGCTGGCCGTGGAGGGGGATGCCCCGGTCCTGCGGTACTGGCTGTCCCGCTGCTCGACCTTATATGGCGCCGATGTGCCGATTTTCAACCGCGAGGATCGCGGGCGCCCCGGGGAGCGGACCGACGCGTTCAGCGTGCTGGGCGGCCGCGCCGCCGTGCGCGAAACCCTGCAGATGCAGCCGCTCCGGCAGGGCCGGGCGGCCGTGACGAACAGCACCGGCATTCCGCTGGAGAAGGTGGCGGTCGTGGACGTCAAATCGCACCCCTTTGATGAGATGCTGAAGAGCGTCCCGCCCGGGCCCGCCCTGAGCCTGGCCGACCGCGTGCCGGCGGACCGGGCGTTCGTCTACCTGCCCAAGCCCGAGGCGCTCCTGCCGCTCCTGGACGAGGGAGGGGACTTCGCCTTCCAGGGCGGCTCCATGATGGCCGGCAATCCGGCCGCCTATGATCTCAAGCCGCGCTATCTCGCCCGGCTCTCTATGTCGGACAAATGGATGCGGGACCTGATCCTCCAATCGGGCATGGTCAAGGAGATGGCCCTCCTGGTGCCGGACCTGTTCTTCATCGACGGCACGGAGATCACCGTGCTGGCGCGCATTCCCTCGGCGCAGCTGCTGAAGCCAGCCCTGGCCATGCTGGGCGTCAGCGGGCTGACGGGCGAGATCCAGGAGAAAAACAGCAAGGCCGGCAAATCCTACTGGGCCATGGACGGCGACCTGCTGATCATCGGCACGGCCCGGAGCGAAGTGGAGCGGGTGATCGCCCTCGGCAAGGCCGGCGGCGCCGGCAGCCTGGGGCGCAGCGCCGAGTTCCGCTACATGCTGACGCAGATGCCCCTCCAGGCCGCGACGCGCGCGTTCTGCTACCTGTCCGACCCCTTCATCCGCCGGCTGGTGGGGCCGGAGGTCAAGATCGGCCAACTCCGGCGACTGCTGGCCAAGGGCGAGATGGAAGACGTGACGGCCGCCGCCATGCTCTACCGGCTGGACGGCCAGGCGGAGCAGCCCGACATCAAGACGCTGGTCGCGAAAGGCTACCTGGCCGTCGAGCCGGTGATGGCCGCCGGTTGCACGCTGGACGACAAGGGCGCCTGCTACAGCCCGGCATACGGCGCGCCCGGCTACCTGAAAACCCTGCTGGAGAATCCGGTCGCCGTTGTCACGCCTGCCGAGGCGGAGGCCTACAATGCCTATCGCGACAATTACGCCCGGTTCTGGCGGCAGTATTTCGACCCGATCGCCTTCCGCCTGGACGAGGGCAAGGACGGGGAGCTGGAGCTGTCGACCTTCATCCTGCCGCTGATCGACAACACGATCTACAACGGCCTGAAGGAGATCGTGCTGCACAAGGAGTCGGGCAAGCCGCTGAGCCTGCCCGAGCTGACGCCGAAGCCGCTGATGCTGTTTTCGATGAACCTGTCCGACGAGTCGTGGACCCATGTCACGCGCGAGCTGTTTTCGGAGCTGCTGCGCCGCTACACCTCCCTGGATCCCGTCATTTTCGACAAGATCGGCCCCGGTGTCCACCTGGCCGTTCATGACGCCGATCCGATCCTGACCTTCGGCTCCGGGGATGCCCTGGGGCTGTTCGGGTCGTCCGTGTTTTCGGGCGGCCGCGGCGAGGAGATGCTGGCCATTCCGCTGATCGCGTCGCTGCTCACGCGGCCGTGCCAGCTCATGGTGGAGCTGCAGGAGCCCGACACCGTGCGGCGCCTGATGCGGAGCGCCTCGTCGTCGGCCATCCGCGACGGGTCGCGGTGGGATCCGGTGGCCCGGTTCTGCCAGGTGGAGGGGCGCGACGCCTGGATCTGCACGATCTCGATGGAAGAGGTGGTCAACATCCGGTTCGGCATCGAGATCCAGGGGAACTACCTGATCCTGAACAACCTGCCGTGGTCGAAGACATCGAGCGTGGCGGGGTCGCGGCCTGCCGCGCTCAATACGCTGGCGCTGGACATTCATCCCGAGGCGGGGGTGCTGCAGGCGCCCGGCCTGTTCACGGCGGCCTCCGACCAGGAGCGCAAGGCAACGGTCCAGGGCGAGCGATACCTGTATCCGTTCCTGGCGTGTGGCGCCACCTCGGTGGTGAATGCGGCCTCCCAGTGCCGCGCCACGTTTGGATTCGCGCCCGAGCATCCCGGCAAGGGGGAGTGGGTGTGGAAGGACGGGCAGCTGCGGAGCACACTGTATGGGTCGGCGCGCTATCCGGTCCAGCCCGCCTACAAGCCGGGGGCCTCCTTCGGCATCCTGGACGGCATCGACTCGCTGAATCTGAACCTCCAGTTCGAGGATGCCGGTTTGCGGGTCATCACCCGCTGGAAGACCGTTTCGGGGAAAGCCAGTGATCAGTAATCAGTCCATATGCCCAGATGGAGCAACGATAAGAATCGTTACGCGCAGCAGGTAGGGCGACGCGTCCCCGCGGAGCCGCGATGCGCATTGGCCCGGCGGACGGCTCACCCGGAGGGTTCGCCCTACCTGAAAA
>CAYZVY010000390.1:0-3255 GCA_964481675.1 uncultured Verrucomicrobiota bacterium | reverse complement strand
TATGTCTGGACGCAGACCAACCGGGGCGCGTTCGCCTGGAGCGATACGGCCAACTGGTCAAATAACGCGGCCCCGCCCTCAGGCGGCGCGTCTAATGCGGTGATTCAGATCCTCACGAATGCCATGCCGTTGGCGGGCGGTTTTTCCCAGACGAACAACAACGATTTCGGGGGCGACTTCAATCTGAACTCGCTCATCATCAACGGCAACGGGACAGGGTCCAGCAACAACATGGCCGGGGGCGCGCTGACCTTTGTGGCCGATGGCGCCACCGTTCCCAAATTGAAGATCAATGCCACGGGCAACAATAACGCCTATGTCAATATCTACAACGACTTGAACCTGAATTGCGGCACCTTTCTCTTCGAATCGGTCTCGTCTCCGCAGATCAATCTGTACGGCAACCTGGGCGGCACAGGGGACTGGATTTTTGCCAAGGCGGGATCCTACGCCACGTTGTGGGGCGTCAAGACCTTCACCGGCGACCTGGTGGTCACCAATGGCGTGGTGGCCCTCCGGGGAACCAACCTGTTCACCGGCAATGTGACGGTCCGGAACGGCGCCACCTTGTCGCTGGGCGCCGTCGGCAGCAATAACAACTACAGGGGGTCGACCACCATCGATCCGGGAGGGGTCCTCATTGTTAACGCCGGTTCGGGCCTGTGGACCAACGATGTGCTCAACAACGGTCAGCTGCGTTATGCGGGCGCGAACGGCATCTACGCGTTCTCCGGCCCCATCAGCGGAAGCGGCGTTCTCCAGGTGGATGCCGGCGGAACCGTGATGCTGTCGCTGACCAACAGTCTCAATCCGTTCACCGGGAAGACGGAGATCCGGCAAGGCGGCATTTCGATAGATACGATCGGGGATGTGAACGGCGGATACTCGTCGCTCGGCAATCCGGATACGGTTTCCAACGGGACGATCAACCTGGGCAATGCGTCCGCCGTCGGCACGCTCAAGTGGATCGGCGGGGCGGCCTCCAGCGACCGTGTCATCAACCTGTCCGGCACCTCCGGCGGAGGCACGCTCGACGCCTCCGGCACCGGGGCGCTGGTGCTGACGGCCACCAACTTAACCGCCACTGGCGCGGGCAGCAAAACGCTGACCCTGCAGGGGACCAGTACGAATGACAACACGATCCAGGGCCGGATCGTGGACAACAGCGTGGCCAACACCACCACGCTGTCCAAGGACGGCGCCGGCACATGGGTGCTGGGTGCCACCAACGGGTATACCGGCCGTACGCTCCTCAACGGGGGCGTCCTGCGCGTGGATTCCACCAATGCGCTTGGCGCGGGCAACCTGAAATTCTATGCCCTCGGCGTCATCGGCATCCTGGAGACCGCCACCGACTTCGCCCGTCCATCCGGCTCGGGCGCTGGCCAGGTCACGCTCGGTGATTCCGGCAATATGCGCAACGGCGGCTTCAGCGCGAAGGGCGGGGATATCAGCGTCGCCATCGGCGCGCTGGACGCTCCCGAAGCGATCACGTGGGGCAACAGCCCCGGGACATTCAATGTCAGCACGTTTTTCCTGAACAGCGTCTTCGCGGACGGCACCCTCGATTTCAGGAATGCCATCAACCTGAACGGCGCGGCGCGCACGATCAATGTCGGCGCCAGCACGGCCATTCTGAGCAGCAACCTCACCGGCACCGGGATCAGCGGATTGACCAAGATCGGGGCGGGGACCCTGATCCTGCGGGGGAGCAATGCGTATGCCGGCGCGACTACCGTGGACGGGGCGGGGGGCATCCTGAGGATCGATTCGGAGTTCGCCTTGCCGGCCACGACGGGAGCCGTGGTGGTCAAAGCAGGCACGCTTGATTTTAACGGTTACAATGTCACGATGACCCGGTCGCTCACCCTGGGCGGGTCCCCCGGCACGGCCCGGATCCTGATGAGCGGCGGCACGCTGACCCTGGCCACCAACCTCACCTATGACGCGGCGGCCTCCAACCTGGCGCTTATCGACGGCGCCATCGACCTGGGATCCACGGACCGGATTTTCATCGTCAACAACAACGCCAGCGCCGATCCGGATCTGGAATTGTCCTCGACGATCAGCGGGGCGGGCGGCATCATCAAGCAGGGCTCCGGCACGCTTCTGCTGGATGGCGACAATAACTATGCGGGCCGGACCCGGATCGATCACGGCGTGATCCGGATGGGCCACCTGAACGCGCTGGGCGACACCAATAACCCCACCCGCATCGAAGGCATTGGCCAGGGAGCCACTCTGGATTTTAACGGGCTTGGCACGGCAGGGAATCCGATTTCGGAACCCTTGGAACTTGTTTACAACAACACCGACTTCATCGGCAACAGCAGCACGAATCCCGCGTATCACAATGCGGCCATCAGCGTGAACAACCGGGGCATGGTTTTTGGAAACGGAACGATCACCTTGGCCGGGCCGATCACGAATGTCGGCACCTTGTTCATGCAGAATAACGGGTCCCTGATCCTGGAGTGCACCACCCCCCCCACCATCGCATTCCTCATGGGCGGCAATTCCTCCCTCCTGTTGCCGAATCACCGGCTCAAGATCAACACAGCCGCCTCCATGCCATCCGGCATTACGGTTCAGCAGGGCGTGCTGGACTTGACGGCGGTTGACACGCTGTTGCGGGTAAACGGGCTGATCTATTTCAATCCTTCGGTGCCTAACGCGATCGGCTCGGTGGATACCGGCGCCAGAAAAATGACCCTGGCCAACGGCGCGAGCATTTCCGTGAAGGATCAAACCGCCGTAGCCGTGGGCGGACCGTTTGTGGTCAGCGGCAACATCAGCCTGGGCACGAACGCGGCCACCTGGAAACTGGGCCGGTCAAATGCGGATATGACCAACACGCTGGTGTGTCCCTACGATTTCGACCTGCTGGCCAATGTGTCGGCGGAAACCTCCGGAGTCGGCATCACCTTCGACGCCACCTACGCCGAAAATCCCGGCATCGTGCGCATGACCGGCAGCAACACGTTTTCAGGAACGCTCACGATCAACAAGGGTCAGACCGTGATGTTCACCTCGATCGGCAACGCCGGCGCCGGTGCCAGCGCGCTGGGCAACCCCGTCACGGCCGCGAACTCGCTTTATATCGGCTCCGGTACGGTGGCGGGCAAGAAACCCACGTTCCGGTATATCGGAACCGAACCGGCGGGGCATAGTTCAAACCGGTCGATCTATAACGACGGCAACACCGACGCTTCGCTTCAGATTATCGCCGACGGCGTCGGGCCGCTGAGCCTGAAC
>CAYZVY010000389.1:0-3263 GCA_964481675.1 uncultured Verrucomicrobiota bacterium | reverse complement strand
GCTGGGCGTGGAGGTTGATGATCTCGCGGTTGTAGGATTCGAGGCCCACCACGTTGACGCCGCGCGAGAGCGTCTGGAGGTTGACCTTGGGGCCCACGATCTGGCGGCACTGGCGATGCATCTCGAACGCATCGTCCTGCGTGTAGAAATAGAGGCTCTGGAACCGGGCGCCGCCGCCGATTTCAAAATTGTCGATGCCGGCTTCGGCCGCGGCGGCCAGGGCGGGAAGGAAATCGGCGGTCTTGACGCGCGCGCCGAAGACGGACTGGAAGCCGTCGCGGAACGAGGTATCCATGAAGCGGACGGGTTTCATCGGGGATCTCCTGAAGGGCGTAAGGCAAACGGCTTATGAGTTGGCGCGGAAGGTCTGCGTGGCGGCCACGGCGGCGGCGATTTCGGCCGCATCGTCGACGGATTCAACGACCGGTTCCTCTTCTGCGAAACCGATATCCTTGTCGAGCTTGAAGCGCTTGAGCAGCGCGGCGTTGACATTGATAAAGGCAACCATCAGAAAAATGAAAAGAAAGACTACCGCCTGCCCCAAAACCAGGAGCACAAATCCGTCGCCGACCAGTTTCATGACACAATCCTTTGCGTTCCGGCCCAGTGAAAAATATAAAATTCGAGCCTATAATTTAGGATAGTCGGCGGCTCCGCGCAAGCGAATAATGAATCCGGATTCATTTTTTCAGGTGCGTCCGGACGCCATGTCCCGGGCCTGCGCCAGGATCCAGGCCATCGGGCCCGGCCGGAGCAGGGGGGAGTCGTGGCTGCCGCCCGCGATTTCGGCGTAGCGGAAGGCCGGATGATGGCGGGCCGCGGCCTCCAGCCGGCGCGCCTCCCGCACCGGCATCAGCGCGTCGTTTTCGCCGTGGCTGAAGTAGACCGGCATGGCGAGCCGGTGCGCGCGGGCGGCGGCGTCGCGTTCCTGATAAAGGGACGGAAGGGCTTCCGGCGGGCCGCCGTAAGCCGCCTCGATGGCGTCGGCGATCTGCCGCTGGATGGAGCCGCCGGGATAGGTGCGGCACCAGCGGACATAGGCGGCCGGCTCGGGCGCGGCCCCGAGCGCCGCCAGCGCCGCCACGTCCTCCGGATGGTGGAGGGCGTAGAACAGGTTGCTGGAGCCGCCCATGCTGCCGCTGAAGAAGAGGAAGCGGGCCGCTCCGTGCGCGTCGCGGACGGCGTCAAGCAGGTCGTGGAGGTCGCGGACGGCGGCGGGCGACATCCAGGCGTTGTCGCGCAGGTTGGGCGTGAGGATGCCGGCGCCGGTCGCGAGGAACGGCTCCAGCCAGGCCGCCCGGATGTCGGGGCGCACGTAAAGCTGGTCCTCGTGCGAGCCGTGCCCGTGGATGACGACAAACCAGGTCCGGCTCTTCGCGCGCCCCGGATAGACCAGCGCCCGGTCCCGGACGCCGTCCACGCCGCTCGCAGTCGTCCAGCGGACCACGCCGTCCGGAAACCCGCTCCCCGCCTCTTCTTGGGTCAGAATGTCCATGCGTTTAATGTAAGGCATGACCCGCCGGTCGCGCAAGGCGCATGTACGAAACGGCCGGGGACGGCCGTGTCCACGTTTCGGCTGGCTTGACAGATAGTAGCACGCGGGGCATCATCAGCGGCTGCAACAGATGGACCGCATCGCAGTGGAGGAGTATGCTTCCTTATCTTGAACAACGCGGCGCCGCCAGGCAGCTGATCGTCGACGGCCGCCCCTTCCTGATGCTGGCCGGGGAGCTGCACAACTCGAGCGGCGCTTCCGCCGACGATATGGCCCTGTCGTTCCCCCGCCTGCGGGCCCTTCATTTCAATACCGTGATCGCCCCCGTCTCCTGGGAGCTGGTGGAGCCGGCCGAGGGCGCGTTCGATTTTTCCCTCGTGGAGGCCATGCTCCGGCTGGCGCGTGAAAACGGACTCCGGCTGGTCCTGCTCTGGTTCGGCTCCTGGAAAAACGGCAAGAGCTGCTACGCGCCTGCCTGGGTCCTCTCCGATATAAAGCGTTTTCCCCGGGTCGAGACCGTCAACGGCTTGCGCACCGACGTGCTGTCCCCGTTCAACCCGGCGCTGCGCGAGGCGGACGGCCGCGCCCTGGCCGCCGTGATGTCCCGCATCCGGGAACAGGATGAGCGCCGCCAGACGGTCCTCATGGTGCAGGTGGAAAACGAGGTCGGCATCCTGGGCCAGCCCCGCGACTTCAGCCCCGCCGCCGAACGGCTGCTGGCCGGGCCGGTCCCGGCGCCCCTGACCGCTTACCTGGCGGCCCGCCGGGACACGCTTCTGGATTCGGTGAAAACGCCCTGGACGCAGGCGGGCCGGCGTGAGCGGGGAACCTGGGCGGAGGTGTTCGGGCCCGCGGCGGACGAGATCTTCATGGCCTGGCATCTGGCCTCGAACCTGGAGGCGGTGGCCGCGGCCGGCCGGGCGGCCTATGACCTGCCGATGTATGCCAACGCCTGGCTCAAGCAGGCGCGCATGACGCAGCCGGGCCAGTATCCCAGCGGCGGGCCGATCTCCGACATGCTCGATGTCTGGCGCGCCGCCGCACCGCATCTGGATTTCCTGGCGCCCGATATCTATGTGGACCAGTTCAAGGACGTCTGCGCCTCCTACACGCGCTCCGGGAATCCGCTCTTTATTCCCGAAGCGCGGATGGACAACCGGGCGGCCGGCCAGGCCTTGTACGCGTTCGGGCAGCACGCCGCCATGGGGTTCGGCCCCTTCGCCTGCGACGACCTGCCCGCCGACCATCCGCTGGGTCCGACGTATCGGACGCTGGAGCAGCTGATGGACGTGGTGACCGCCGCCCAGGCCGATGGCCGGATCATCGGCTTCTATCAGGAAGATGAACTGGACCGCTCCGTCCAGCGGCTCGGCCCGGTCAAGGTGTATGCCACGCAGATGCAGCCGCGTTCCTCGACGGCCGTGCCGGGCGGCGGCCTGCTCATCCAACTGGAGGACGGCGCCTATCTGGCCGCGGGCCACGGCTACTGGCTTCAGTTTTCCCTGCCCGGCAGCGAGTCGCACGACATCGAGGTGCTGGCCGTGGAGGAGGGGCAGATGGAAAAGGGCCGGTTCGTTCCGCTTCGCCGGCTGAACGGCGACGAGAATCTGCACGGGCAGGGCGTTCCGCTGAACCGCCCCGGCTCCGTTTACCGGTTCCGGCTGAACCTGGCCGCGGGTTCCGTCCGGTTCCGCCCCGAATGGACGTTTCCGGAATCGTCCTGAAAGTCTTTCTCATGCGGCTCACCCGGAGGGTTCGCCCTACCTGA
>CAYZVY010000388.1:0-3265 GCA_964481675.1 uncultured Verrucomicrobiota bacterium | reverse complement strand
ACTGGACCGACATGGGCCGCATCGCCGGCCAGGTCTCCCGCCTCCAGCCCACCCAGCACGACAACCTCATCGCCTGCGACATCTACGACGAGTGCAACGGCGTCGGCTTCGTCCAGATGACCGCCGTGGACGGCATCGACCTGCAGTACTTCCTCAGCTCCACCCACCTGGCCATCGCCCGCGGCCAGTGCTCCGACGACGAGTGGCGCCACTTCATGAGCGTGCTCTTCCGCCTCCAGGGCGACCGCATGCTGTTCACCCCGGGCATCGCCGTCCACATCCTGCGCGAGGTGCTGGCCGGCCTCGAACACCTGCACGAAGCCGGCTTCCTGCACGGCGACATCAAACCGTCCAACGTCATGGTCGACCGCAACGGCGGCATCCGCAGCGTCGATTTCGGCCGCGCCGCGGAGATCGGCGAGCGGATCAGCGTCCAGCTGGGCAGCCCCCTCTACATGGCGCCGGAAATCCACCGCCTGGAGCCGGGACTGCCGCAGTCCGACATGTACAGCCTCGGCCTCGTGGCCGTGGAGCTGCTGGGCGGCCGGCTGCCCCTGAACCCCAACCTGTTCCAGGATGCCGACCTGCTCGACGCCAAGCTGAAACTGCCCGCCAACCTGGAAGCCTGGCTCCCGCCTTACGTGACGGAAAACGACCTGCTCATGTTCATCCTGAAGAAGATGCTCCACCCCGATCCCAAGCAGCGGTTCCGCTCGGCCCGGGATGCCTCCGGCAGCTCGAAGGGCTTGCGCGGCGTCCAGCGCCAGCTGGCGAAAATGGATATCGATGCCGAATACGAAGTGGAAATCGAGCGGTATATGAAGAAGCTGCTCGACCCCTCAACCGGGCACATCAACCCCCGGATGGACTGACCGCGCCGGCGGCCGCCGGCGATAATACAGGGCGCCGCCCGTTTCCACGCGCTCCACCGCGCCCGCCTTCTCCAGCGCCTCCAGCTCGGCCGTCAACCCGGCCCGGTCCCGCTTGAGCGAAGCCGCCAGCTGGTCGAGGGTCGAGGGATGGCGGGTCACGGTTTCCAGCAGGCCCGCGCCGGTTCCGGCCGCGGCTGCGGCTGTCGGTGCCGACGCGTCAGGCGTTTCGGCGGGCGGCGTGAAAAGGGCGGCCAGCTCCCGCAGGGCCGCCTCCTGAACGGCGGCCGACTCCGGATCGGCCGGCGGACGGACCACGGTGTTGAGATGCACGCGCGCCGGTTTCAACCCGTTCACCAGCGCCGCGATCCGCCCCACCTGCCCGGGCTGGTCATTGATCCCCCTGACCAGGAACACCTCCACCCAGAGCGTGCCGCGGAAGGAACCGGCAAAAGACTGAAGCCCCTGCAGCATCGGCTCGAAGCGCAGGGAGGCGGGCGGGCGATTGATGCGGCGCCAGGAGGCGTCGTCCCACCCGCTGAGCGAGACCTTGACAATCGACGCCCGGGCGGCCGCCTCCCGCACCTCGGGGAGATTAAACAGCGACCCGTTGCTCATGAGCACGGTCGGAATGGGGCTCCGCGCGGCCAGGCCGTCCAGGACGTCGCCAAAGCCGGCGTGCAGCGTGGGCTCGCCGGCTCCCGCCAACGTGATGTGGTCGGCTTTCCCGCCTGCCGCCAGCCAGGCGTCGAATTCGGCCAGCACCTCCGCCACCGGCACAAAGCAGGCGCGCTCGAGAGTCGTTTTCGGGGTGCGGCCCACCTGGCAGAAGACGCAGTCGTAGGAGCAGGTTTTCTCCCGCACCAGCTCGACGCCCAAGGAGAGGCCGAGGCGGCGGGACATCACGGGGCCGAACAGATGGCGATACGCGCTCATCTCATTTGCCGAGGGCCAGGCGCAGGGCCAGGCGCTCGGGAAGGCCGGCGTCCAGAACGCGCTTCTGGGTCGCGGCCACGTCATAGGTCACCCGGTGGAAGTCCACGGACTTCGTTTCGACTTCGTAGGTGACAAAGCAGGCGCGGGGATCTCCGTCGCGGGGCTGCCCGACGCTGCCGACATTGATGAACAGCTTGTGCCCGAAGGCGGGCGAGATGCTTTCGGCCGGAAGGCGGACCGTCCGGTCGGTCGATTTCTGGAAGACCATCGGCACGTGGGTGTGGCCGTGGAAGCAGACGGCCGAGGTCTGGTAGGCGAAATGCGCCTCGGCCTGCAGTTCGTCGAACACGTAGCCCCACTTCTCGGGCGCGTCCAGCGTGCTGTGGACCAGGGTGAATCCGTCAACCAGCCGCTTCTGGCGCAATTTGCGGAGGTAGTCCTTGTGGGCGTCCGAGAGGACGTGCCGCGTCCATTCCACGACGCTGGCGGCCAGGGGATGCAAATCCTTGAGGCTATTTTCGTTGGAGCAGTAAAAGTCGTGATTGCCCTGGACGCAGGCGGTCTTGAGTTGAATCATCCGGTCGACGCACTCGCCGGGGCAGGCGTTGTAACCCACGAGATCGCCCACGCTGGCATAGGCGTTAACGCCCAGTTTGGAGGCCTGCTCCAGCACCGCATCGAGTGCCTCGATGTTGCCGTGGATATCCCCTAGAACCGCATACTTGGTGCCTTCGCCCATCGCGTCCCTCTCAACGGCTCGTCCTCATCACGATTTCAGCAACGCCTCGGCAAAAATCAGATCGTCGGGTGTCGTCACCTTCAGATTGGCCGGCGTTGAGGGTACCAGATGAACCTGCTTGCCGATCAGTTCCACGGCAGACGCCTCATCCGTCACCTGCTTTTTCTGCTGCGCAAGGGCGGCAAACGCCTCGCGAAGCAGATCCACTTTGAAACTCTGCGGCGTCTGCACGGCCCACAGCTTGGAGCGGTCCACCGTCCTGCTGACCACGAAGCCATGCTGCACTTCCTTGAGCGTGTCGGTCACCTTGACCGCGGCCACGCCCGACCCGTAACGCTTGGCGCTTTTCAGCGTCTCGGAAATCAGTTCCGCCCGGAGGCAGGGGCGCGCGCCATCGTGCACGGCCACCAGGGAGACGCCTTCCGGCAGTTCGGCCAGCCCGTTGGCCACCGATTCCTGCCGGGTCGATCCGCCCGCCACAATCGATTGTACTTTGGAACAACCAAAAATCTGAACCAGCCCGCGGGCGGCATCGGTGCGGTCTTTGCGGACCACCAGAATGACGCCCTCGATCTCGGGGCAGTTTTCAAAGGCGAGCAATGAAAATGCGAGAACCGGCTTGGCACCCACATTGAGAAACGCCTTGTCGATTCCGGCCCCCATGCGCTCGCTCTTGCCGGCGGCCACCACGATTCCGAAGTTCATGAATCGCATCCTCTCT
>CAYZVY010000387.1:0-3270 GCA_964481675.1 uncultured Verrucomicrobiota bacterium | reverse complement strand
GGCTCTGGATCACCAACCCCGACTACAAGACCGCGACGATCTTCGGCAACGCCGAACCCAAGCGGATCATGACGACCGTCGGCCGCGTGTTCTTCAACGAGATCTGGCCCGCCAAGCTGGGCTTTGTCAACCGCATGGTCGACAAGAGCTTTCTGGGCTCCCTGATCTGGAACTGCTATCACGCCGGCGGCCATGAGACCACGGTGAGCTGCCTGGACAAGCTGAAAACGCTCGGATTCGAGAACGCCACCCTGGCGGGGATCTCGATCGGCATGTGCGACATGATCATCCCGGACGAGAAGCCCGAGATCGTCAACAAGGCGCGCAAGGCCGTGGCCGAGGTGGATTCGCAGTACAAGCGCGGCATCATCACCGACGGCGAGCGCTATAACAAGATCGTCGACATCTGGACCCAGGCGACGGACGAGACCTCGAGCGCCCTTTACAAGGCGATCGAGCTCAACCTCGGCTCGGACCAGGCGAATCCGATTTTCATGATGGTCGACTCCAAGGCCCGCGGCAGCCGCCAGCAGATCCGCCAGCTGGCGGGCATGCGCGGCCTGATGGCCAAGCCCTCCGGCGAGATCATCGAGCGGCCCATTCTGTCGAACTTCCGCGAAGGGCTGAGCGTGCTCGAGTACTTCATCAGCACGCACGGCGCCCGCAAGGGCCTGGCCGACACCGCCCTCAAGACGGCCGACGCCGGGTACCTGACCCGGAAGCTGGTGGACGTGTCGCAGGACGTGCGGATTGTGGAGCATGACTGCAACACCCTGAACGGCATCGAAGTGGCCGCGATCGGCGAAGGCGACGAAATCCTGGTGCCGCTGGCCAACCGCATCGTGGGCCGCACGGCCCTGAACGACGTGGTGGACCCGCTCACCAAGCAGACGCTGGTCAAGGCCGGCGACGAGGTGAACGAAGTCATCGCCGAGAAGCTGTTCAAGGCCGACGTCGAGAAGGTCCGCATCCGCAGCGTGCTGACGTGCGAATCCCGCCGCGGGATCTGCGCCCAGTGCTACGGCCGCGACCTGGCCTCGAGCAAGCAGGTGGCCGTCGGCACGGCGGTCGGCATCATCGCGGCCCAGTCCATCGGCGAGCCCGGCACGCAGCTGACCATGCGGACCTTCCACATCGGCGGCACGGCGAGTTCGACCTTCAAGCAGCCCCACGTCATCGCCAAGCACGACGGCATCCTGCGGTTTGAGGACATCCGCCACGTCAAGAACGAGGACGGGCACTTCGTGGCCCTCAATAAGAACGGCGCGGTGGTGGTGTCCGACGAGAACGGCCACGAGCTCGAGCGCCACATCCTGACGATCGGCGCCATCGTGTCGGTGCCGGACGGCGGCCGGGTGCGCAAGGGCCAGAGCTTTATTTCGTGGGATCCGTACAGCGTGCCGATCCTGGCGGAGAAGGCGGGCCGCGTGGAGTTCAAGGACTTCCACGACAACCTGACCATCCGCAAGGAAGTGGACGCCGCCACGGGCCTCAAGGGCATCGTCGTGCTGGAGCACAAGGAAGACCAGCATCCGATGATCATCCTGAAGCCCGACTCGGGCGATCCGCTCCATTACACGCTTCCCGCCGGCGCGCACGTCATGGTGCAGACCGGGGCGCGGGTGGCGGCCGGCGGCGTGCTGGCCAAGACGCCCCGCAAGGAGTCGAAGACCAAGGACATCACGGGCGGCCTGCCGCGCGTCTCGGAACTGTTCGAGGCCCGCCGGCCGCACGACGCGGCCGAGATCGCCAAGATCGAGGGCTTCGTCCACTTCGGCCCGACCCGCCACGGCAAGCGCTGCCTGATCATCGCCGAGGATCCGTCCCTGGACGTCTCCAAGGGCCTCGAGGCGTTGAAGACGGCTGGGGTGATCATGGAAGAGCACCTGATCCCGATGGGCAAGCACGTCGTCGTGTTCAAGGGCGACTATGTCCGCAAGGGCCAGCAGCTGACGGAAGGCCCCGTGGTTCCCCAGGAGATCCTGGAGATCTGCGGCCCGCAGGAGCTGCAGGAATACCTCGTGAACGAGGTCCAGCAGGTGTACCGGCTGCAGGGCGTGGAAATCAACGACAAGCATATCGAGATCATCGTCCGCCAGATGCTGCGCAAGGTGCGCATCACCGATCCGGGCGATACGGAGTTCCTCTGGGGCGAGCAGGTCGAGAAGCAGACCTTCCAGGAAGTCAACGAGCGGTCCATGGGCGAGGGCAAGCGGCCGGCGGCGGCCATGCCGGCGCTGCTGGGCATCACGAAGGCCTCCCTGGAGACCGAGAGCTTCATCTCGGCGGCCTCGTTCCAGGACACGACGCGCGTCCTGACCGAGGCGGCCACCCTGGGCCGCGTGGACGATCTTCGCGGGTTCAAGGAAAACGTCATCATGGGCCATCTGATTCCCGGCGGGACGGGCTTCCCGGCCTACCGGAACATCAAGCTGGTCGCGCTGGGCGAGCCGATCCACGACCTGCCTGACCTGGGCCCCCTGGCCGAGGAGCCGGAGACCGAGAAAAAAATCTAAGCGTTGCAGGGTTTTCCTTGCAACAGGGCGAAGGATGCTTGTATAGTAAGCGCCTTTGCTGTCGATTCGAGAAAGGTGAGGATATGCCGACAATCAATCAATTGGTGAGAAAAGGGCGCAGTCCGGTCAAGTACAAGAGCAAATCGCCCGCTCTCACGAAGAACCCGCAGCGGCGCGGCGTGTGCCTGACGGTCAAGACGCAGACGCCGAAAAAGCCCAACTCCGCCTTGCGGAAAGTGGCCCGCGTGCGTCTGACGAACGGATTCGAGGTCACTGCCTATATTCCCGGCGAAGGGCATAATTTGCAGGAACACAGCGTGGTGCTGGTGCGCGGCGGCCGCGTGAAGGACCTTCCCGGCGTGCGGTATCATATCGTGCGCGGCACGCTGGATTCGGTGGGCGTCGAGGGGCGCCGCCGGAGCAGGTCGAAATACGGTTTGAAGACGCCGAAGGCGGCTTCGTAATCCAAGGCTGGCAGGTAACCGATGGCGAGAAGACACAGAGCTGAGCAGCGCGAGATGACGGCCGACCCGAAGTACAACGACAAGGTCGTGAGTCATCTCATCAACCAGGTCATGCGGGACGGCAAGAAATCGGTTGCGGTGGACATTGTCTACTGCACGCTGGACATCATGAAGGAAAAGGCGAAGAGCGACAACCCCCTGGAACTCCTGTACAAGGCCATCGACAACGCGAAGCCGCGGGTCGAGGTCAAGTCGCGCCGCGTCGGCGGCGCCACGTACCAGGTTCCGGT
>CAYZVY010000386.1:0-3281 GCA_964481675.1 uncultured Verrucomicrobiota bacterium | reverse complement strand
CCTGGTATTATTCAACAAAATGATGGTCATTTAACCCGTTTATTATGAATGGGTTATAAGAACAAAGAATTGGCCTCAAAAAGATGTGGACCAGGAGGGTTTTAAGATCAAACTGTGGTTGGCGGATACTTCATTTCTGGGCAGGCAAAATGATTTAATAAAGCCCTTGTGCTGCTTGACCTGCGTGAATTCCGGACAGATCTGTTTGGAGATGCTCGAAGGGCTGCCTGTATTTACGGCATAGATACGACACGGCGGTTCCTTTTCCCGGGCGAGTCGGTGCGGGAGCCCCTCCGGAAGCCAGCGGGCGATCTGCCTCAGGACGCTATAAGATGTCTTCGCTGGTCCCGGTGTGGTTGTGTTTTTCATACGCCTGTGAATACAGGCGAAACGACCCCGAGGCCAGCTTTATTGCGCCCATATTCCCGGATTGACTTCCCCCCCCCCATCATGTAGATTGGGATTAGAATCCAGAAGCTATCCGGGCGTTCCTATGGGATACTAGTGCAACAAGGATTATGAATATGAAATGGGTCTTGGGACTGTTGATCTTCGCAATGGGGGTTCTGAACGCCCGGGCGGATACAGCCTGCACGAATTCAGGACCCTGGGACAGTGCCGTCACGTGGGACAACGGTGTTCCCGTTGAAGGGTCGGGTGTCACAATTCCCGCCCCGTTTTCCGTGCTGATCACCAACGAAAGCCCGCTGCTCTCCGCTGCCGACATTTCCGGGACTCTTGTTTTTTCAAACTGGGCCACGTCGCTTAAGGCGACGAATGTGACCGTCCGAAGCGGTGGCGTGCTGATGCATGCGGGACCGTTCCTCGGCAGCGACATGTCAAACCGGGTCCATGTGGTCTGCACCAATTTCAATCTTGAGGGTGGCGGAAGAGTTGACGTTAAGGGACGGGGTTACGCTGGTGGGGCGAAGAAAGGAAGCGGCGCGGGTCCCGGTGCGGGTGGCGGCGATAGTGGAACATACGGGGTTGGTGGCGCCGGCCATGGCGGGGGAGGGCCCGGTTCCTTGGGAGGGCGTTCATATGGGGCTTTGGCTTTCCCCGAAACGCCCGGCAGCGGGGGCGGCGGCAGTTGGAATTACGCGGGAAGCCCTGGCGGGGGAGCGGTTCGCATTGATGCGGCCGATTCCGTTACGTTGAATGGAACGATTGACGCAGACGGTGGCACCGCTGGCGGCGGAAGCGCCGGTTCGGGGGGGGCGATTCTGATCGGATGCCGCGTGGTGACGGCCAGCACGAGCGGCGTGGTGACGGCGGAAGGCGGGAAGGCAAGTTCCCTGGGAACGCCGGCGGCCGGCGGTCGGATCTCCCTGCTTTATAATAGCGCCGACCAGGCTAGTTGGCTGCGTCCGGGAATCCGGTTTTCGGCCAATGCAGGTGGCGGGAACGACCTTGTGGCCGTGGGAACTGTTTTCCTTTCCGATACGGGCCTGCTGATTCCGGCGATTGGAGATGTTTTCCAGGGGTGGATCTGGGTGGCCGGATCTTCCCAATGGGCGGTTGACGCGTTGAGCATTTCCAATAATGTCGGGCTGGGCAGCCAGTCGGGGTTTTCACTGACCGTGACCAATGACGTCTGGGTGAATGCGGCCGGATCGCTGGGGCTTGCCTCCGCCACTGTTTTCCGCTGTTCACGCCTCGTGCTGACCAATCAGGGGAACCTGTATGTGTATAGCGGGCCCACCAATGGGGTGTCGACCAACTATGGGGGCCTGGTGGCGGTTAGCAACGTCATCTGGATCGGCTCCAACAGTTGGATGAACCTGTATCCCGCCCCGATCGATGGAGGCGCCGGACTGGTTGAAGCAGACGTGCTGATCGTGGGCGCCTTCGGCGGTGTCAGGGCGGATGGCAACGGGTTCCGGGGCGGCGGTTACCGGACTGATGGGAAAGGATATGGGAAAGGGAACAAGGGCAATTATTCTGGAACGGGAGCCGGTCATGGCGGGAAAGGGTCCTACGTGACAACCGTTTACGGAAATCTTTATGGATCCACAAATGCCCCGATCCTGCCGGGCAGCGGCGGAGGCGGCGGCTATCCGGGGCAGGGAGGAGCCGGGGGCGGCGTGATCCGTTTCGCTATCCGGGACCGGCTTCAGATTGCGGGAACCGTGTCCGCCAATGGCGGCAGCGGGGGGGCGTATTCCGTCTACGGAGACGGCGGTGGCTCCGGCGGTTCCATCCTGATGACGGCCCGACGCTTCAGCGGGACGGGCCTGATCCGGGCCAATGGCGGGGCGGCCGGAACGGTGAATGGAGGTTCCGGCGCCGGCGGGCGCATCGCGATCGGCGGCGGGTTCACGCGCGAGCAGCATGACCGGCTTGTGTCCGGCCAGTCTCTTTCCGGGTTGACAACCAACGCTTCCTGGCCCGATTTCACGGGTGTGTTTTCCGTTACCAACGGGAACGTGGGCGTGAGTGCGGAATCGGGTTCTGTCCTGCTGCTGTCTCTTCCGGTTCCACTTCGGGGAACCTTGATGCTTGTCCGATAACGGCTTCTTTACGGAATCACATACAGCAAAATGCTGAAGAAGTGGCAGATGCTGGTGGCAAGCACGAAGCCGTGCCCGATGACGTGGCCGAAGGGCATGATTTCACAGCCAACAATCCGCATCTTTGCGTTCTCTGCGTTCTTTTGCGGCCACGTTCTTTCGCGGCCATTAAGCCTTAAAACGGAGTTGCATCGAAAACGACCCTGCGCTATAAATTGCATCGACATCCCCGACCGGTCCCCGCGCATTCGCACGGGGATTTTTTTATGCTGGCCAAGGTCATTTCCGGCGCCGTCATGGGCGTCGAGGCGTATCGGGTCGAAATCGAGGTCAACGCCGGGCGCGGCGACACGAACATGGTGCTGGTCGGGTTGCCCGACACCGCCGTCAAGGAATCCAAGGACCGCGTCCTCACCGCGCTCACGAACTCCGGCTTCAAGTTCCACATCGGACGCCTCACGGTCAACCTGGCGCCGGCCGACATCCGCAAGGAAGGCCCCTGCTTCGACCTCCCCATCGCCGTGGGTCTCATCGCCACTCGGGAGGAAAACTTCGACCTCGGCGTGCTCGACCACTATGCCCTGATCGGCGAGTTGGCGTTGAGCGGTGAGATCCGCAAGGTCAAGGGTGTGTTGCCCATCGCGCTCCGGCTCAAGAAGGAAGGGGTCAAGGGCTTCATCGTGCCCTTCGACAACGCCGAGGAGGCCGCCGTGGTGGACGGCATCGAGATCTACCCCGTCCGCACCCTCCGCGAGGCCGGCGACTTCCTCT
>CAYZVY010000385.1:0-3284 GCA_964481675.1 uncultured Verrucomicrobiota bacterium | reverse complement strand
CGCGCGCGCCCGTGCCGCGGTGCGTCAGGGTCAGCACCTGGCGCCCGGGCTGGCAGGGGGCCCGCATCACCTGGGCCGACTGCGGCAGCGTATTCCAGCTGCGCAGGTCCGCCCGCTCCGTCACCAGGCTGTACAGGCTCATGATGAGCACCAGCACGTCCCGGTCCCGCCCGCTCTGCGCCAGCTGCGGCGCCATGGCCTTGGCCGTGGCCCGCACCACCTGCCGCGCCAGGATGGCCGGCATCCGCTCCTGCAGCGCCTTGGCGGACAACGCGTTCAAATCGCAAATCAGGGCCGACTCCCCCCCGGGGCTCCCCGTCAGGTCCATCTTCACCGGCGACGGGTTTCCCCAGGGCCCCGTATAGACCGGCAGCGCGATCGCCGTGAACCCGCCCGAAAACAGCGGCACGGGCAGGGAGAACTCGCTGCGGGGCGGCAGGAAGCCGTCCTCGAACAGGACAATCACCTCGCCCTGCCCGGCCGGCACGCGATTCGCCGACGCGTCCGGCCAGAGGGCGTGGTAGTCCGCGGCGTCCCGGGCCATGCCCAGGTCCTCCGCCAGCCGCAGCACATCGGCGCGAACCGTGGGGTTCTCCGGCATGATCTCGGCCGCCTTCCGGTAATCGATATAGGCGCCGTTGGGGTCGTCCAGCAGCTCGCGCACCACGGCGGACATGTAAAACGTGTAAGCATTCTGGAAGGAGTTCTTCACGCGCCCCGCCGCCGCCTCAAGGCGGGCGTTAACGGCGGCCAGGTCGCCCTGCCGCGAGCCCGCCGACCCGCGGTAGCGCTCCTGCTCGCGCGCCTTGTCCAGCTCCCGGGCCCGCCGCCTCAGGGCCTCGGCCTGCTCCGCGGCGGCCACGCGGACTTCCACGCCGGCCCCTTCAAGGTCGCCGCTGAGCAGGTAGTTGAGCGCCTGCTCATGGTGCAGCATCACCCGCTCGTAGCCGTCGGCCTCATAGGGAATGGCGTTGTCGTTGATCATCAGGGCCGCGCCCTTCCCTGCGGTGCGCGTGGCGCTGATGATGGCCCGCTCGTCCATTTCCCGGGTGGCCTGGATGGCGTCGGCATAGGCGGCCTGGCTGGTGGGGATATTATGCTGGACCTGGGCCAGCCGGCCCTGCTCCATGCGGTAGAGAACCCGGTCGCGGCCCAGCACGCGGCGGCCGAAAACCGTGTCGGCGTCCACTGCCCCGCCCCGCTCGAGCTGGCGGATCAGCGGCCCGGTCTGCGCGGGATACGGCGTCCACACGCTGCTGGTGGCGCAGCCGGAAAGCAGGAGGGCGGCCGGAACCAGCAGCCGCAAGGCGGCGGAAAAGACGGATGGGCGGAATCGGATCATGTTTATGTTGGACGCGAATGGCGGCGGAGCTATTCATCCAAGTCCTCCATCAGCCTATCCCAGATCCGGCCCGAACGCACGCCAAAAGACCCTACCGGGGCGCGACTGGGCGCAACTGCGAATAGCTAATGGACCAAAACAGGAGCCGCCGCTTGAGGAGGAGGGCGAGCAGGATGACGGATTAAGATTACGATTACGAGTAAGAGATTTGTGCCAGAACGTGTGCAGGTTGACTGAAAGGCCGGATATGTGGTCTACTGCTTCCGACATCGAACGGGACGGAACCATGCATATCCGGGTTGTGGAGGATGACGCGCGGCTGGCGGCCACGCTGGCCAGGGGGCTGGGCGAGGCCGGCTACCGCGTTTCCACCTGCGGGACAGCCGCCGACGCCATCCGCAGCCAGGAGGCCGACCCGGCCGACCTGCTCGTGCTCGACATCGGCCTGCCCGACCGGAGCGGCCTGACCGTCCTCTCCCATCTTCGCTCCCGGGGGCTGGCCACCACCGTGATCGTGCTCACGGCCCGGGATTCGGTGAAGGACCGCGTGCAGGGGCTCGACCAGGGGGCCGACGACTACCTCGTCAAACCCTTCGCCTTCGACGAGCTGCTCGCGCGCATCCGCGCGCGCCTGCGGCGCCCGGAAACGCCGGATTCCCGCGTGCTCCAGGCCGACACCCTCACGCTGGACCTGATCACCCACCGCGTGATGCGCGGAGCGCGCGAAGTTATTCTCACCGGCCAGGAGGTGGCCCTGCTCCGCTACCTGCTGGTGCATGCCGGCACCCCGGTGTCGCGCGACATGCTGGCGCGTGACGTCTGGAACATCCAGTCGCGCGCGACGCCGCTGGACAACGTGATCGACGTGCACATCTCGCACCTGCGGACGAAGGTGGATACGGAGGCCGACCGGAAACTGATTCATACCGTCCGGGGGATCGGCTTCATTCTGAAGGTGGACCCGTGAAAAAAACGCTGCGCTGGCGGTTGTTCCTCTGGCTGGTGGCCTTGCTGATGCTCTTCGTGGGCATCCAGGCGGGCATCTACGGACTCATTGAATTCCAGGTCTGGCAGAAGAACCCGGGTCAAAGCCTGCGCGAGCAATTCATGGAGGTCGTCCAGGGCGTGGGCTGGAACATCGCCACGCTACCGATCCTCATCGCGCTGGCCTGGTGGATTTCGCGGCAGATGGCGGCCCCCATCCGGGCCGTCTCGCAGGCCGCGGACACCATCTGCGCCGGCCATTTCACCGACCGGATCCGGACCGACGGAATGCCCGACGACGAGATGCGCCAC
This sequence comes from uncultured Verrucomicrobiota bacterium, assembly GCA_964481675.1. Lineage (GTDB taxonomy): Bacteria > Verrucomicrobiota > Kiritimatiellia > CAIKKV01 > CAIKKV01 > CAIKKV01. The sequence goes on along the minus strand of CAYZVY010000385.1, from coordinate 646 downwards.
ATGGCCCTGGCCGTCAACTCCGCGTTCGACCACTACAGCGACGCGGTGAACCGTCTGAGGCGGTTCACGGGAGACGCCTCACACCAGCTGCGCACCCCGCTGGCGGTGATCCGGAGCATCGGCGAGGTGACCTTGTCGCGCGACCGCTCGCCCGAGGAATACCGCCAGGCGCTGGGCCACATCCTGGACGAGGTGCACCGGCTCACCAAGGTGACCGACCAGCTGCTGCAGCTGGCCCGGCTGGAGCGGACCGAGGTGAGCGGCTCGTTTGTCCGGACCGATCTGAGCGGAGTCATCCGCCGGACGGCGGGCATCTACCAGTCGTTATGCGACGAGAAGCGCGTGGTCCTGCGGGTGGAGGTGCAGCCCGACCTTCCCGTGGCGGGCAACGAGACGCTGCTGGTGGAGATGGCGGCCAACCTGCTGGACAATGCGCTGCGGGCGACGCCGACCGGTGGCGAAATCCTGATGAAGGCCGGAGCGGAACCCGGCGGGGAACGGCTGGTGACCGTGTCCGACACGGGGCCGGGCATTCCGGCCGAATACGCGGAAAAGCTGTTCGAGCTGTTCTCCCGGGTTCCCGGAAGCCAGCCCAGCGGGGCCGGCCTGGGCCTGGCCATCGTCTCCGCCATTGCCCGGGCGCACG
>CAYZVY010000384.1:0-3287 GCA_964481675.1 uncultured Verrucomicrobiota bacterium | reverse complement strand
CGCATGATCGCGCGGGCGGTGCCGCGCTCCCACATACTTGGGCATGATCGCGCGGGCGGTGCCGCGCTCCCACATACAAGCTACGGATCTTGCATCCCCGCAAACGTCCGGTAGATGTCCCGCACCTTCCACCAGGCATCCTTGGGGCGGCGGAAGCGGTCGAGAAGGCCCTTGTTGTTGAACAGGCCGGGCCGGTTGCGCCAGTATTCCACGATCGTCCGGATGTCCGCGAACTGCCAGATGAAGAGCCCCGCCACGCGCGGATGGCTCAGCAGCTCCTTCGCATGACGGGCCAGCAGGTCGGCCTGGAAGCCCTCGGACCACATCCGCTTTTCGAGCGAGCGGTCGCCATAAAGGCCGGCCCCGCCCGTCTCCGTGATGATCAGCGGCATGTCCCGCCGGCCCTCTTTGCGCAGCTTCGCATCGATCGCGGGAATCAGCTCGTTCCAGGGAACGAACTTCTTTTCGGTGTACCACCCGGGATACGAATTGAGGCCGACCACGTCGAGCTTTTTCAGGACCCGGTCGTCCAGCAGCTGGTTGGACGCATACCCGACCGGGCGCGTGCCGTCGCAGGTGCGGGCCTTCCGGATCAGCCGGCTGAGCGCCCGGTCGCCCTCCGGAAGGTGGGTGGCGCACTCGTTGCCCACGCTCCAGACGAACACCGACGGGCGGTTGAAGTCGCGCGCCGTCATCCGCTCGATGGCGGTCTCCGCCAGCGCCAGGTAGGCCGGGTTGCCGACCACGGCGGGCCAGCGGCCGTAGAAGGGGATCTCGGACCAGACCAGCAGCCCCAGTTCGTCGCACAGGTCCATGGCCAGCGAGTCGATCGGGTAATGGCAGCGCACCGCATTGCAGCCAAGGTCGCGGATCAGCTCGAAATCGCGCAGGGTCATGTCGGCCGGCACGGCGAACCCGTTGTCCCCGTATTCGTGATGGCGGTTGACGCCGATCAGCTTGAGCGGCTTTCCGTTCAGCACCAGGCCGCCCTTTTTCCACTCCATCTTGCGGAAGCCGGTGCGGTCGGCCAGATCGTCACCCCCGCACGCGAGCCTTACGTCATGCAACCGGGGCGCATCCGGCGACCAAAGGCCGAGCTTGCGGGCGGGCAGGGAATGCCTGACCCTCACGGTCCTGCCGGCGGGCAGGCGGACTTTCCAGGTGGCGGCCGTCTCGCCGTTCACGTCGAGAACAACGTCTTCGGTGCGGTCATGGTCGCCCAGGTTGGCGATGTCGGCGTCGATGGAGAGCGCCACCCCGGCCTTCGAGAGCGCGTAGGGGAGGCGGAGGGAGCGGATGTGGATGTCGCCCAGGAAGGCGGCTTCCACGGGGCGGACCAGGCCGCCGTAGTGGAACCAGTCATTTCCATACGAGGGGAAGACGTCCTCAAGGGGCTTTGAATTGTCGATTTCGACAACCAGTTCATGATCGCCGGCCTTGGTGCCGGGCACGCAAACAGACCAGGGCAGGCAGGAGACGGGGTTGCGGCCGAGCGGCTTGCCGTCGAGCCACACCGTGGCGGCCCCGCCGGTTCCCTCGAGGGTCAGGAGCAGGTTGCAGGCGCGGGGCACGGCCACGGAACGCCGGTAGAAGGCCTTGCCGTGGTAGTCGAAGTGCGCCGGCTTGGTGTTCCAGCAGCCGGGCACGGGCATCTTTTCGGAAGCGGCTGGAACGTTTTTGAACCAGCGCTTTTTCACGCCGGCGCCGGCGGGGTCGGCTGCGAAGTCCCAGTAGCCGTTCAGGGACAGGACAGGGCGGATTCGGTGTTCGTCGAAGGTGCGAAGCATGAGGGAAATCCTGTTCTGTAAAAGAATCCTTGAATGCCAACGTCTGGATATGATGATATGGCCAGAATAAGAAAAACCGTTCGGCCAAGTCAATGGGGAAGACGGACATGGAAGCGGGACAACGATACGATGTGATTGTGGCGGGCGGGGGGCTGGCCGGCACGTTTGCCGCCATTGCCGCTGCCCGGGAAGGCGCCCGGACGGCGCTGTTCGAGCAATACGGCTTCCTGGGCGGCATGGCGACTGCCGCGCCCGTTTCCGTCTTTATGCAATATCATGTCGCCGTCGGCAACGGACAGATCCGCGAACTGGTTCAGGGGTTGTTCACGGAAACAATCCGCCGCCTCCGGGCGCGGGGCATGATGCTGGAGACGCCTTTCAGTTTCGACGACCTGGCCCTCCGCGGCGTGCTGGACGACCTCGTCACCGAAGCCGGCGTGGAGCTGTTTTTCCATACGTTCGTGACGGGCGTCCGCACGCGCGGCGACCGGATCACGGCCCTCCGTTACGCGGGAAAAGGGGGACTGGCCGAAGCGGCGGCGCGCGTGTTCATCGACGCCACGGGCGACGGCGACCTGGCGCACGCCGCCGGCTGCCCGTTTGACGTCGGCCGCGAGGACGGCCGCATGCAGCCGCTGACGCCCACCTTCCTGCTGGCCGGTGTGGATGCGGCGCGACTGCCCCCCCGGGGCGAGGTCGCCCGCCTGATGCGGGAAGCCCACGAGCGGGGCGAGTCGCCCATCGCCGGGGCGGGCTACTGGCCGACGCCGCATCCGGACATGCTCTTTTTCAACACGTGCCACGTGTGGAACCGGTCCGCCCTCGACGTGCGGGACCTGTCGCGGGCGGAGATCGAAGGGCGCCGGCTGGTGCGCGCCATCGTGGAGGCGCTCCGCCGGGTTGTCCCCGGATTGGAAAACGCCTACCTGGCGCGAGCGGGGTCGACCATCGGCATTCGGGAGACGCGCCACCTGAAGGGGCTTTACACCCTGACCCGCGAGGACGTGATGGCCGGGCGCCCGTTTGACGACGGCATTGCGCGCAACGCCTTCGAGATTGACATCCATCCGCTGAAGCCGGGCGAAAAGAAGGAGAACACCCCGCTGGCGCCCGGCGTCTTCTACGAGGTTCCCTATCGCTGCCTGCTGCCCGCGGAAGGGCCTTCGAACGTTCTGGTGGCCTGCCGGGCCCTGAGCGCCACCCATGCGGCCCACGCGAGCGCGCGGACGCTGCCGACGATGGCCGGGGTGGGCGAGGCGGCGGGGTTGGCGGCCGCGAAGGCGCTGAAGAAGCGCGGGCGCGTGGCGGCTGTGGATGGCGCCGCGCTGAAAGTTGAACTGATCGCCCGGGGGATCATGGGGGATCCGTTTGGAGCGGGCGGCCTGTAGCCCATTTGGCGCCGGTATGTGGGAGCGCGGCACCGTCCGCGCGAAACACGCCATGCCGGCGCATGATCGCGCGGGCGGTGCCGCGCTCCCACAAACGGGCGCATGATCGCGC
>CAYZVY010000383.1:0-3292 GCA_964481675.1 uncultured Verrucomicrobiota bacterium | reverse complement strand
CGCCGACCCCGCTGGCGCAGGAATACACGATTGCGGCCCGTGCGGACGCGGACACGGCCGACCGCTATTGGTTCTTCCTCAACACCGGATTCGCGCTCCTGCCGGATGGCACGATGCTCGCCGCCGGGTCGCATGTCGTGAAGGGCCCGGGCGTGGTGGCCGAGGATGGCACCAGCGCCTGCTGCGTGGTCATCGCCCGCAGCACCGACCAGGGCCGGACCTGGAGCGAAGCCGCCCGGATTCCCTTTCGCCGTCGGCCGGAGGTCACGCTTTACGCCCGGGGCGGTCATGTCTACCTGTTCGCCGGGCTTGGCAAACACGGCATCCGGGAGGGACTGATAATGGCTGCTGGCAGCAAAGACGGCGGGCTCACGTGGAGCGAACCTGCGCCGCTGATCCGCGGAGCTGGCCAAACGGATGCCGAAAGGACCGGCAGTGAAGCGACGGAAACGGGCGACCGCTGGTTTTCCGTCAACCAGACGGCCATGGTCGAACAGAACGGACGCCTCTACATGGCGGTGGGTGAAAACTGCCAGACCCTGGGTGTCGCCGTCTGCGATTTGGACAAGGGCGTTCTGAATCCCAAAGCCTGGCGGATCTCCAGGCAGGTGGAGATGCCGATTCCGAAGGAGTTGAACCCGGGCTTCCTGAGCGGCCCTTCCATGCGCTGTCTGGAAGGCAACGTCATACCCGCCGGCGAGCGGATGGCGGCCGACGCCACGGAGAACAAGCGCGGCCTGCGCGTCATCGCACGGGCGGTCATCGACCGCTACGGAACGTCGGGCCTGGCGGCCGTCTTCGATGTTGAAGACGACGGCACGCGCCCGCGGTTGACGTTTACCCAGCTCTATCCCGTACCCGGCGGCCAGGGGAAGTTCTTCATCGTCTACGACGCGAAATCGCGGTTCTACTGGATGGCGTCCAATCTGCCGGCCAACACCCAGGGCTGGGTCGCGTCGCCGAAAGACCTGCCCCTGGGCAATGACCGGCGGACGCTGATGCTGTGGTACGCCTGCGATGCGCTCAACTGGTTCCCCGCCGGATGCATCGCCCGGACGGAGCACCTTACCGAGGCCTTCATGTATCCCGTGATGCACGTCGACGGCGACGACCTGGCCATCCTGGTCCGGACGTCGAAGCACGACGCCGGCCTCCGGTCCGAAGTCCGGGCCGCGAGCGGATTCCATGATGCCAACCTGATGACCTTTCACCGCGTGCGGAACTTCCGGTCGCTCGCGATGGATATCTGGCCCCGCTGACAACACAAGGAAAACAACCTATGAACCGCCGCGAACGCCTCATGGCCTCCCTCCAGGGAAAACCGGTAGACAGGCCGGCCGCCTGCTTCTACGAGATCAACGGCTTCACTCAGAATCCCGATGATCGCGACCCGTTCAACATCTGCAACGACCCCAGCTGGCGCCCGCTGCTGGCGCTGGCCCGCGACCGCTCCGACGTCATCATCAACGCCGGCTCCGGCCTCCGCTGCCTTTCGCCCGACCCTCTGGAAAACCGCGTTAAAACCGAACAGTGGACCGACGCCGAGGGGAGTCGCTTCACCCGGACAACCATCGAGGCAGGCGCCCGCAAGCTGACGAGCGTCTCGCGGCGCGATCCGGCCGTCGACACCCACTGGATGGTGGAACACCTGCTGAAGGATGCCGACGACCTGCGCGCCTGGCTGGAACTGCCCGAACGCGAGCCGGAATACGCGATCGACGTGGCGCACACGACCGACATGGAGGCGCGGATCGGCGATGCGGGGATCGTCATGCCCAACATGGCCGATCCGGTCTGTTCGGTCGCCGCGCTGTTCGACATGGGGACCTGGACCATCCTGGCGATGACGGAACAGGACTTGATGAAGGAGGCCCTCGAACGCCGGCAGCGCCAGATCAGGGCCATGATCCGCCTGGCGGCACGGGAGATTCCCGGGCGCCTGTGGCGGATCTGCGGCCCGGAATACGCCTCCGAGCCCTACCTTCCGCCGCGCCTGTTTCACGAGTACGTCACCGGCCATGTGGCCGAGATCGTGGAAGCGATCCAAAGCCACGGCGGTTACGCAAGGGTGCACAGCCACGGAAGGCTCAAGAACATTCTGGACGAGATCGCGTCCACCGGCTGCACGGGGCTGGATCCGATCGAGCCGCCGGGACAGGGCGATATGGAACTGGCCACCGTCCGCGAGCGGGTCGGAAGCCAGATGACCCTGTTCGGCAACATCGAAATCGCCGACATCGAAAACATGTCGACGCCGCACTTCGAGCAAAAGATCGCCACCGCGCTGGAGCAGGGCCCCGGCGGTCGCGGCTTCGTGCTCATGCCCAGCGCCTGTCCCTACGGCCGCACGGTCACACCGCTTTGCCTGCGCAACTACGAGCGGATGATCGAGATGGCCGAAGCCCTGGCGTAGGCGGCTAAGCGTGCTTGACGGCCGCGCGCGCATCCGCGGCGGCCTTTTTCGATCCGCCGGCCAGGAACGAAACATCGCCGCCGGCCACGATCATCGAGTAGCCCAGCGACAGGCACATCTCCAGGGTGTCGGGGGTCATGCCGACCATCACGCCGGCTTTCCCGTGCTTGCGGAAGGCCCGGCTGACCGCCTCCATGTCCTTCCAGAGCAGGTCCTTGCTGCGCGGGGCGTCCATGGGATGGCCGCGCCGTAACAGCAGATCGTCCGGCCCCAGAAAGAGCGCGTCGACACCGGGAATCGCGGCGATCTTCTCCGCGTTTTCGATGGCCTCCGGCGACTCCAGTTGCACGACCAGCAGCACCTCCTCGTTGGCCGTGTTCGAATAGAGCCGACCCGCCAGATCGACGGGGCGCCGTCCGCCGTAAGAGCGTCCGCCCAGGGGCGGGAACTTGGCCGCGCGGACGGCGGCAAGCGCCTGCTCGGGGGTATCGACGCAGGGGACGATGACCCCCTGGGCGCCCATGTCGAGTGCCAGACCGATGTGTCCCGCCTCCAGCCAGGGGACGCGGACGAACGCCGGGCGTTGAACAAAGTTGCAGGCCCGCACCAGCGCAAGCGTTTCACGATAGCCCATCTGGCCGTGCTGGCCGTCGATCCAGACCCAGTCCCAGTCGGCGCCGATGCGCTCCACCACGCCGGGGTCGGAATACATGATGCACAGCCCCAACCGGGGTTCAGGCAGCTTAAGGGATTCACGAAAAGAACTCATGTCTGGTCTTGTCTCCTGCGACTGGAACTGGAAACTGGAAACTGGAAACTGGAAACTGGAAACTGGAACTGGAAACTGGAAACTGGAAACTGGAAACTGGAAACTGGAAA
>CAYZVY010000382.1:0-3296 GCA_964481675.1 uncultured Verrucomicrobiota bacterium | reverse complement strand
CCCCACCTCCGGCGTCCAGCTGGTGTTGGCCCCGAACTGCATGTCGCCCAGCAGCATGCCGCCAATGATGCCCGTCCCGTAACGGGGCGACAGGAACGGGATCCAGTCATCGGGATAATCCGCCCGGCGGGCGAAAACCGTTTCCACATAGTCGCACATCATTCTCGGCATGAGAAGCGGTTCGCGCGCGAAATCCAGGGCTTCCAGCGGCGGAAGCGGCGCCCGCAGCCAATAGGGATCCTCTTCGGCCGCCACCGTGGTCATCACCAGGCATCCCCGCCGGCCCTGTTGAAGCGCGCGATGACGCGCCACACAATCGGCGAAATTCGCCTTGAAGGCCAGCGAGGGAATGGAAGCGGGTATCGTCATACAGCCGGCATCATGGCGAATGCCGGGGAGGCCGTCAAGGGCGGAGAGCCCGATCGGAAATAAACGATCGGGAACGGCCGATCCGCCTTGACCGTTGGCGGGCGAAAAAACTATTATTAACATAATACTGTATAACATTCCGCACCGCTACTGTAGGGGAACCCATGAAAATCGGCTGTCACCGCCCGGCTCTTCGCGTACCCGCGCTCCTTTCCCTTTTCCTGCTGCTTGCTCTTGGCGCCGGCCGCGCTCATGCCACAACCGTCACCAGTGTCGGCTCCGGGATGTGGACCAATCCGACGGCCTGGTCGCCCGCCCAGGTCCCCACCTCCACGGACGATGTGGTCATCGCCACCGGCACCACAAAAATCATCGCCACCAACTCCGTCACCAGCATCGCCAGCCTGACGGTTCAAACCGGCGGCATGCTGACGCACTCGTCGAACACCACGACCGCCGTCGGCGAGAAATTCAAGGTGATCCTGAGCATCGCCAACGACCTGACGATCGAGGCGGGCGCCCAGATCAATGTGGATGGGAGAGGTTACCTCAATCAAAACGGGCCTGGCTTTGCCGGGGGCAACTCGGGGTCCGGGCATGGCGGTGTCGGCGGAATTCGAAGCGGCGGACTCGGAACCACCTACGGCTCCATCACGGCCCCGACAAATCTCGGCAGCGGGGGCGGAACGTATGCGAGCATGAAGGGGGGCGGCGCCGTGATATTGACCGTCGGCGGCAGCAGCACGATAAATGGTTTGATATCAGCCTCCGCCACAAACTCCAATCCGGGGGCGGATTTATATGACGCCCCTTCGGGCGGATCTGTCTTCCTGATAACGGGCTCCCTGACGGGGAGCGGAACGATGAGGGCCAACGGCGGAGCAGCCAACAACCTCTCTTCGGGGGGCGGAGGGCGGATTGCCGTAATCTTAACCAACTCCATGGATTTCAGTACTGTTAAACTGGAAACGTTTGCGGGGACGAAAATGAACGGGAGTTTTGGGGGGGGCGGCGCAGGCGGAACGATTTACCTGCAGCACACCAATCACCTACCGGATCAGGGCCAACTGGTGGTAAACTATAACAACAACGTTCCCGGCACGGACCCGAGAACAACCACACTCCAGAACGGCATGGCGGCCTCCTCAAACATGTTTTCTGAAATCATCCTGACAAATGGAGGCGTTTATGCGTTGGACACGAATGACACGCTCACGCTCCCCAGCATCACGACAATCCAAGGCGACCCGACCAACAAAACGGATGGAATCTATTTGCAGGGGGGGACCTTGAATGTTCCGTCCCCTTTCAGCATGTCCTCCAACTATTTTATCGGAGTCAGCGCCCCGAATGCGACGTTCACCCCGGTTCCCTCACTGACGGTCAGGACGAATGAACTGCTCGTTATCAACGCCCCCTTTACACTGAACTGTCCGCTGACGATCGCGTCGGGAGGCATCGTGACACATGTAACGAATGCCACGACCGAAGCCTACAAAGTCGATTTGACCGTCAACGGCAATCTGGACATTCAGGCCGGGGGGCAGGTCAATGTAGATGGAAATGGCTACGTAAACGCATACGGGCCCGGTAAATTTGTATCCGGTTCCGCCGGGGGCGGTCATGGCGGCCTTGGAGGAAAAAGAAATTCAACCGACATGGGCGGCACGACCTACGGCTCCATTGTGGCGCCTACGAATCTTGGAAGCGGAGGCGGTTATGGCGGCGCCAACGGGGGCGGAGCCGTGCGATTGAACGTGACCGGCACCACCACCGTGAACGGCGTGATCTCCGCCAATTCAAAAAACGTGTTGTATTCCGGATCGGGCGGCTCCGTGTTCCTGACCACCGGCACACTGGAAGGGAACGGAATCATCCGCGCCAGCAGCCCCAGCGGAGCCTGGGCTATGGGCGGGGCAGGCCGGGTGGCGGTGATCCTGACCAATGGAACCGATTTCGGATCGGTGTCCATTCAAGCCTGTTCAGGATTGGGGAGCGCAGGGACGTTCATGTATGGAGGCGCTGGCACCGTTTATCTGCGAACCATGACGCAGGATGCCAACGGGGGGACGTTGTGGATCAACGCAACCAATATGGTCAATGCCCATGCCACCGTCATCACCAGCAATGTGACAGGGACTGTCGTGGGCACGCTGGTGATCACCAACGGCGCTGTGCTTCACATCGAGTCGAACCAGACGCTGACCGTCAATGGAAGCTGGCTGAACCGGTCCAGGCCGATAAACGTGAGCATCACGAACTGGACAGTGAGTTTCACCTCCGCCCCCAACAGCACTGTCGTCTTTGCCGGCGTCGACACCACGACGATCGCAGGCACCAATCTGTTCTTCAACTTCACCTGCACCAACGCGGTAAAAACGGTTGAATTTGCCGCCGGCTCCTCCAATATCGTCAACGGCCTGCTGGCCCTGGGCGGCGGGGCCACCTTCAAGTCCACGATCGACGGCTCGCCCTGGCACCTGAAACTCGCCCCGGAAGGCACCCAGCTGATCGGCATCGTCCGGGTCAGGGATTCCCATGCCGGATCCGGACAGCCCCTGATACCGGCCCGTAAATCGACCGACTTGGGAAACAACATCAACTGGCTGTTCTTCAAGTCGTCGGGAGCCCTGATCTTGGTGCGCTGATCGCGCACAGAACAAAACTGCGGGGCAGATTATCCAGGGGAAAGCCGGGGGATCCGTCAAGGGCGGAGAGCCCTATCCGAATAAAACGGATCCGGGACGTCCGATCCATATTGACCGTTGGCGGGTGAAAAAGCTATCGTCAACACAATACCGTTTAATATTCCGCGCCGCTACTCTGGAGGGGACCCATGAAAATCGGCTGTCACCGCCCGGCTTTCCAATCGCCCGTGCTCCTTTCCCTTTTCATGCTGATCGCTCTGGGAACCGGCCGCGCTCACG
>CAYZVY010000381.1:0-3301 GCA_964481675.1 uncultured Verrucomicrobiota bacterium | reverse complement strand
AATCAGGATGCGGTGTTCAATCTGGCCTGGCGCATGACCGGGAACTGGCATGAGGCCGCGGACATCACGCAGGAGACGTTCATACAGGCTTTCCGAAAGCTGCACCTGTACCGGGCGGAATACGCGTTTAAGAACTGGGTCATGAGCATTGGCGCCAATCTGACGAAAAACCGGTTCCGCAGTTTCAGCCGCCGGAAACGCACGGAGGAGACGGCGGCCGAATGGCAGGACATCGAGAGGGCGCCCGCGCCCGAAAGCCGGGACGAGGAGCTGGAGGCGGCCTTGAAGCAGCTGCCCGTCATCTTAAGGGAGTGCCTGGTGTTGAAGCATATGGACGGGATGTCATACGATGACATTGCCAGCACGCTTGGCATTGGCGTGAGCGCCGCCAAGATGCGGGTCGCGCGGGGGCGTGATGAACTCGTTCGGCTGCTGGAATCGAATCAGGCGAAAACATGAACATAAAAGACCAGGATCGGATTAACGCGCTGCTGGATGGCGACGCCGGCGGGGAGTCCGCCACGTCAGACGAGCAAGCGACCGTGGCCCGTTACCGGGCGGCCCTGGCGCGCCTTGAAAACGCGCGCGTGGCGGCGCCGCGTGGCCTGGCGGGCACCATTCTGACTGCCGTGGGAAAGCCCCTCCGGGCGACCTTCCGGGAATGGCTGGCGGGCGTCATGCCCCGGCCGAACCAATGGGCCGTGCCTGCCCTGGCCGGAGCCGTGGCCGCGCTGGTGATCCTCATGGGGGTGAACCGGCTGGCCGCTCCCGATCCCCGGCCGGTGCACGTTCACTTCCAGATTCACGCCCCCGGCGCGCAGCAAGTCGAGCTTGTCGGCAGCTTCAACAATTGGACGCCGGGCGTGATCCGCCTGCGCGGGCCGGACGCCTCGGGCCACTGGACGGCCGAGGTGAGCCTTCCCGAGGGCCGGTATGAATACCAGTTTTTAGTCAACGGCAAGCTGTGGGTGACGGACCCGGATGCGCCCGTTCACCGGCCGGATGGATTTGGCCGTGAAAATGCGGTCATCGATGTTTTCGACGAAAGGAGCTGATTCATGACCTGTCGATTATCCCGGAATTACACGTGGGGGCTGCTGCTGGCCCTCTTGATGGCGCCTGTTCTAATGGGGGAGCCGCCTGCCGGAGTCGCTTCCTGGGACGACCTGCTGAAGGACCCTCCGGCCGGTCTCGTCCAGGGACGGTGGCAGGGGCTGGTAAACGCGCTTAAAGCCAACGGGTTTTCACTCGAGGCGGCGAACGCCTGCCTGGAACCGGTCAGGGACGCCGCCCGCCAGGGCTTGCCTCCCGAAGCCGTGGCGGCACGCCTGGAGGAGGGGGCGGCGAAACATGTTGAAGCGGCCCTCCTGGTTCAGGCCGGCCGGACTCGCCTGACAGCCCTCCGGACGGCAGCCGAAGCCCTCAAGGAAAGCGGCTACGGCACGCGGATAGCGGACACCGACAAGCTGATGAAGACCGTCGCGATCGCGCTGGAAAGCGGGCTTGAGGCCAGGACGGTGAAGGCGGTGCTGGCGCACGGAAACGGCGACCAGCCCGACCGGATGCAAAGCGTCATCGAGGCCGGGGAGTCCATGCGGCTGAATACCATGGATGACGCGACGGTCGCCCAGATGATGGCCGACTTCATTGACCGGAATCTGCGCCGCTCCGAAGTGGTCCGGGCCTCCCGATATGCCGTTCAACAGCACAAGGCCCATGTCGACGGCGTCCAGATCCGCCAGCGGCTCTGGGACAAGGAAGGCGCCGGAGGGAGCACGGGAGGCGGAGACGGGAAGCGGCAGGGCGGCTCCCTGATGATCAAAGCGGACTCCCCGGCAGGCCCTGGACCCGTTCACGTGAATCCCGAAGGAACGGGTCGTGCCGGCCCGGATGGCAACGCCGGTCCGAACGGCAACGCCGGTCCGGATTTCAACGCCGGACCGAACGGTAACCGCGGCCCGAATCATACGCCTGTGACCCCCGGTCCGTCGACTCTCGACACCGACCAGCCTGGCCGGCAGCAAAACGGAAGACAATAAGCGTGATCAAGCCGATCCTGCTGCTAGCCATATGCCTTGGGATTGGAGTGGCGCCCGCGCCATCGCTAGCGGCGGACCTCTTCCTTTCCCCCCGTATAGAAGCGCAAGGCGGGTATGAAAACAACCGCTTTCAGGAATCCGGCAACGGAACGGGATCCGCTTGCTGGGGCGGATCTTCGGGACTTGAAGTGCTCCTGATCGGCGACCAGACGGAAGCCTCGATGGAGTTCGATTATGGACGCACGCACTATGAAAAAGAAGACTTCGAATACCGGGAGGACGGTCTTCTCCAAGCCCGGATCCGCTTCCTGAGAGGACGGAACGATTATGGAGTCAACACCGCGGCGGGTTTCTTCAACGACAAGGCTCTTCCCGAGGACAACTTCGTCTTTCAAAAGGCCGAACCGTATTTTATTCATTCACTTGAAAATAGCGCCGCTGAATGGGTGCTGAAGGGGAACTGGCGGCGAACGGACTACGATGTTTCCGCATATACCTCGACGTCCGATCGGGTCGATTCCCTTATTTCTTTTCGGCCCGAGTGGCGTTGGCAGATGTCCCGTCGAACAAGCCTCTGGGTCGAGGGCATGGTGGGGAAAACCTTTTCCGATGCACCGGAGGCGGAATATACGGAGTTTGGCGGAACACTTGGCGGCGAGTACAGGATCACGACATGCCTGACGCTCGGCGGCTATGGCGCCTATGAAAGCCGGATTTACGACGCGCGTGTTCTCGATCAGAATCACCGGGAAACCCCGCTGCGCCTGGGCGGATGGGGTACCTATCGGCTTCGGCCGTGGGTGGAGCTCTTTGCCTATGCCAATTGGGATTCGGTGGCCTGTACGATCGAGGAGGACGATTACACCGCATGGAATGCCGGCCTGGGCTTGCGTTTCACCTTTGAATATGCGTGGCAGGCCCCGCTTCCGGCGTGGTTTTGAGCGGGGTCAATTCCGTTTTCGGGCGGCGCCGCGCCGGGATCGCCGCGCCGGTGGGGACAAGCCCCGCGTGCGGGAGCCGGACAGGGGCTCGACGACCTCTTCCGCCCTTGCGTTAGTCGCTGTTTCGCGTATGATCGGGACACGATCAGGGTGGAAGCCAGTCCCCCTGTCGGGAGATCAGCGAGGCGCCATCACCAAACAATTCCGAGAGGATTTAATTGATGAGTAAGGAAATTGGCAACCGGTTCCGGGATCATGGCGTGGCCTCGCCGATCAGCAATCATCGTGGAACGGTGGCGACGGTCGACGCCGCCGGACGCG
>CAYZVY010000380.1:0-3314 GCA_964481675.1 uncultured Verrucomicrobiota bacterium | reverse complement strand
CCGGATTGTGCGGATTACCATTGTTTCCCGCCCAAAGCCCGCAGAAAGTTGGAGGGCGCCGCGCGGTCGGCGCCGGTCTTCTCTTCTGGAGGGGCGAGCTACGCGAGCCCGCATAGCGCTTGTCCAGCCGCCGGTGGTGTGGATTACGAGATCATCCCCTCCCTCCAGCAGTTCGGGCGTGGTTTCTTCAGTGGCGTACGGACCCCGGGAAAGCGAGAAGACGAGAGCACGGGAGATGAAAGAACTGATCAACCGCCGTCGGCATCTGATCAGAGCACGGGACAACCGGCTTCTTGAGTCGTCGTCAGATGACCAGAGAAGAAAGTGGTTCGACTTACAGGGCAAGCCCCTACACATCGAGTGGAGTCCCTGGAACTGGATGAAGACACCCTTTGAGAAAGAAGATGCATAACGTCTCCCATGCTATCGCCGCTGGCGCGGCTCAGCATGAGACGGACGTTGGGCCTTGACAGGCGTGCTAAATATTGTACATTATATTGTGCAAAAGGAGATTTCTTATGCCCCGTCTCAATCTAGATGAAGACATCAAGCCCCTATCCGAATTCCGCGCAAACGTTACAACGTGCATCCGCCAAACCCGCAAGACCAGGCGTCCGTTGGTCATCACCCATCATGGTAAATCCGCCGCCGTGCTTATTGGCGTATCAGAATATGAGGGATTAATGCAAAAAATGGAGCTTCTTGAGGATATCCGCCTGGGCGAGGATCAACTGGCGCAAGGCCGAGGCGTTTCTCACGATGCCGCACTCCGGCAGGTGCTGGCCAAGGTGCGCCGATGAAGGTGCAATGGGCGCCCCTGGCCATCGATCGGGTGGCGGAAATCGCCGCCTACATCGCGGAAGACAATCCGGTCGCCTCCGAGAAATGGATTCGTGACGCTTTTTCACACGTGGAACAACTCGGGCGATTTCCGAAAAGCGGCAGACAGCTACCTGAAACCCCACGCCCAGACATCCGCGAACTGGTATGGGGCAATTACCGCATCATCTATCGCCTCGATCCCCAGCAAATTTCAATTTTAACAGTCCGGCATATAAAACAAATCCTGCCCATGGACGATCTAAAATAGCCCAACCACGAGGCAGACTATCGCTCGAAACTCGCTCAGTCTGCTCGTGGACGTTGGGAGATGATGGATGATACCGTTTTCCTTTTGTCTTTTCCCGGACAACGCCGTAAAATCGCGCCATGCAAACAATTCAGGTGGGATTATTCGGTGCGAATGGGCATCAGCTCTTGTCCGGGCAACTGGTTGGCAACACGCGGGCGGTGTGCCGGGGCTTTGCCGGCTTTGCGCGCGAGCGGCTGCCGCTGGCATTGCGGAACGATTCCACCGTCCGGGACTACGGCACGCTGGAGGCCCTGTTGGCCGATCCGGCCATCGATTTGGTGAGCCTGTGCTCCCCGCGCCGCGACTCGCAGGCGTGCGATGCGCTGCGCGTTCTGGAAGCGCGCAAGCATGTCTATGCCGAAAAGCCGTGCGTGCTGACCGAGTCGGACCTGGATGCGATCCTGGCCCTGGCGGCGGAGCGCGGCCTGAAATTTCACGAGATGGCGGGCTCCGCTTTCGAGCAGCCTTACCGCGAAATGGGCCGGCTGGTCCGGGGCGGCACGCTCGGCACGGTGATCCAGGCGTGGGCGCAGAAATCGTATCCCTGGTTCCAGTCCCGGCCCCAGGACGAAGGGCTCGACGGCGGGCTGCTGATGCAGGTCGGCGTCCATGCCGTGCGGCTCATCGAGCATGCGACGGGCCTGCAGACGGAGACGGTGTCCGCCATGGAGACCCGGCTGGGCAATCCTGACGAGACGGGTGACTGCCGCCGGGCGGCCCAGATCATGATGCGGCTTTCCAACGGCGGGCTGGCTTCCGCGGTCGTCAATTACCTGAACCCGCACGAGAGCTTCGGCTCCTGGGGCAACGAGCATCTGCGCATATTCGGGACGGGCGGGTTTGTCGAATCCACCGACGCGGGCTCCCGCACGCGGCTGGTGATGAACGAGCGCGATTGCGGCGCGCTCAAGCCGGCGGAACCTCCGCTCGACTGGTTCGAATGTTTTCTCGATGAACTGACCGGGACGGGCGGGTTTCCCATTCCCCTTGAGGAAGAATTGCATCCCGCCCGCGTGGTGATCCGGGCCAAGGCGGCGGCTCAAGAGAATTTCAAATTTCAAATTCCAGAATAATAACAGCGGTCGGTCATGGCGTGACAACCCGGGGTTGCGGCGACGCCAGTGTCTGCGTCTTTAAATCCCAGTCAAAAACGACCACCGCCGACCGGTCCGAGTGGAACGCATACAGCCGTTGCCCATCCCGGGCGATCACGCTGTCGGATGGCGTGAAGTCCAGGATCCGGTCGGCCCCGGTCCGGTTGCAGACCAGCAGGGGGAGGCCGGTGTCGCGGGTGCAGGCCTCCCAGACGCCTTCGGGTCCGTGAAACCCGGGCGCCCAGGCGGCGGCGGAGACCAGCAGCCGCGCCCCTTTATCCTTCAGGCTGGCGCGGATGCCGGGCGTGTAGGCGTCCGCGCAGATCAGAAGGCCGATCGGGCCCACCGGGGGTATGACGACTGGTTCGGCTTTGTCGCCCGGACTCGACCACGATTCCGAGCCGATTTTCAACGCATTGATTTTCCGATGCCGCCCCAGGATGGCGCCGTCCGGGCCGAGGATAAACAGGGAATTATAAAGCAGTCCGGTTCGCTCGTCCCGCTCCGGGTGGGAGAGGAAGACGGTGGTCTTCAATCGGCCGGCCATGGCGAGCATGGCTGTCATCCAGGGGTCCGGTTGGGGCAGGATCCAATCCGTGCCGATCCGATCCGCGAAGCTATAACCGCAGACGCCGCACTCAGGCGTGAGGATCCAGGCGGCGCCCCGGCCGGCGGCGGTGCGGATCGCCCTCTCGATCAGGATGCGGTTGGCCGCGATCTCGCCCGGAATTGGCGCCAGATGGAGAAAGGCGATTTTCAGAATGGATTCAGTTGTTGCGGGTGGGTGGGTCATGATTTGGAGTGCGGCGGCTTGACGCCGCTTTCCTGCGGCGCAGCTTGATGCGCCGCCTTTCCTTATTGATGGCCCGTCAAGCCGGGCCAGAGTTTAGCGGCGTCAAGCCGCCGCACTCCAAAACGGCTTCGCCGCAAAACAGAATGGCAGAACCTCGATGAAACTGCAATGCTCCTGCTCGCGGGTTTGACTTGTCCTCGCGGGTTCGGTTAAAGTAAACGGATTTAACGGACTGGGGTGAAAGGATATCTATGCAACGGGTGATTCAAGTCGGCACCGGCGGGCGTGGCGAGGT
>CAYZVY010000379.1:0-3324 GCA_964481675.1 uncultured Verrucomicrobiota bacterium | reverse complement strand
TGCCAGCCCGGGCGCCAGGTGCTGACCCTGACGCACCGCGGCACGGGCGCGCGCGTCGTCTGCAACGTGGACGTGCGGCCCGGCGGCCGCACCATCGTCCTGGCCATCCGCACCGGCGGCCGCCTCTCCGCCACCAGCGTCGCGTTCTGATTCTTTCCCCATTGCGAAGGGCCGGTCGTCCCGCTACTATGCCTCCATGAACTCGGATGATCTGCTGCTGGAAAAAAAATCGTCGGCCGTCACGCTGTCGGACATGGAGCTGTTCCTGTTCCCCGACCTGATGTATGCGCTTGTGCTGGCCAATATCATCTCCCCCCGCATCTGGAAATGGCGGGAGGACGCCTGGTTCGCCAAGAAGGAGAAAAAGGCCACCCGCCGGGTCTCCCGCCTGAAGCAGTACATCATGGACCACTACGCGTTCAACCTGGACCTGGACACGTGGGGCATGACCACCAAGGAGCGCGAGCTGGGCCGGTTCCGCGGCGCCCTCGACGAGGATGCCCTCCGGCAATCCAACGCCCTGTTCGGCTACGAGGGCGACAAGTACTATTTCGACATCGACATCCGCACCCACTTCGGCCTCGACAAATACGCCGGCAACGTCATTCCCTACTGGAAAACGGAAACCGTGGAGGCCATGGACGCCTTCTGCCACAAGCCCGGCTTCACGACCGGCGCCGGCGAGTGCGTCTCCCTCGCCGCGCTCTACGCCTCCGCGCTCTTCGTGGTCTCCGAGATTCCCCTCGCGGACATCTTCATGATGGCCACGCCGCTCCACTCCCAGAATTTCGTGGATGTGGACGACGGCGTGCTGACCAACAACCGCCGGCTCGTGACCAAGACCATGTGGTTCAACGGCACGGGCCTCTCGGCCCAGGCGCGCCGCGCGCTCGAGAACGAGCGCGTCACGCTCGTCTGCCACGAAAGCGGGCACATCCACATCCTGTTCAAGGACGCCTCCATCGATCCCGCGGCCTACGCCCGCTTCCAGGGCCGGCTGGTGGAGTTCCTCCACGCCGGTTTCAATGTCGAACTGCTCGGCAACTTCCTGCGCCACGCCCGCGACTTCCAGAAATGCTTCCAGTTCCGCTGGTCCGTCCGGGGGGCCGATCGGTACGTGAAAGTCGAGGAGGTCTTCGCCTTTGAAAGCGGCTCCTCCTTCCAGTTCACCGACCAGACGCGCGACAAGCTGCTCGGCGAGATGGAGGGCGAGCTGTTCACGCCGTCGCCTCTTCCCGACCGCATTGTGCTGAACGACCTGGAGGCCTTCGCCAAAAGCCGCCCCATCCAGCTGTCCGACCCGAAGGATGTGGAGGAGCTGCGCGACCAGTTCTCCTGCGGCTGCATGAATTCGCAAAGCGCCATCGAGGCGCTCATCCGCTTCTGCCGGGTGTCGCCGCGCCTCCCCGTCGCCGAAGAGAAACGGTTCCAGCCCCCTGAGGCGCCCCTCGGCATCTCCCTCGGCATGCGCCGCGAGGAGATCCTCGAGCGGCTCGAGAGCATCCGCACCCGCAACACCGTGGCCGACATGACGTTTTATGCCTACCGCGACCTGAACCGCACCGAGGCCGCGCCGTTCGTCAAGGCCGCCATCGAGCGCAACCCCGTCAGCGTGGAGATGGCCAAAGATCTTTGCGACGCCGGCGTGATCGAGGCCGTGCAGGGGTTGCCCGGGGAGTCCGTTTACGACGGCCCCGGCCGACTGGCCCAGCCCGACGAGGTGTGGAATTTCCGGCGGGGCGACGGCGCCGAGAAGGCGCTGCTGCTGGCCAACCTGTGGGCCGCCCGCCGGCCCGACGATCCGGTCACGATCCACATCGAGCCCGCCCGGGCGGTGGTGAAAGCCGGCGGCCGCGAGTTCGGTTTTGCGTCAACCAAGGCATTGCGCGAGCAGGAGTGGAAGATCCGGTAGCCCGGCAGCAAAGGAGCGGACTCATGGCAGCGAAGACACGGTTGTTCCTGGGGCTCGATTCAAGCACCCAGGGTTTGAAGGCGGTGGCGGTGGACGAGACGCTTCGGATCGTCCACGAGGCCGGGGTGAAATACGACGCCGACCTGCCCGCCTACGGCACGTCCGGCGGCGTGCATCGCGGGGCCGACAAGCTGACCGTGACCGCGCCGGTCCTGATGTGGGTCGAGGCGCTCGATCTCCTGCTGGCCCGCCTGCGGAAAGACGGATTCGATTTCACGGCCGTGGCCGCCCTCTCCGCCTCGGGGCAGCAGCATGGCAGCGTTTACTGGAAGACGGGCGCCGCCGCCCTCCTGGCCGGCCTGAAGCCCGACCGCCCCCTGCGCGAGCAGCTGGCCGGCGCCTTCGCCGTGGCGGAGTCGCCCGTCTGGATGGATTCCAGCACCACGGCCGAATGCCGCGCCCGCGAGGCGGCCCTGGGCGGCGCGCAGGCCGTGGCCGACATCACCGGCTCGCGCGCCTACGAGCGGTTCACCGGCAACCAGATCGCCCGGATCGCGCGGCTCCAGCCGGCCGGCTACGCCGCCACCGAGCGGATCGGCCTCGTCAGCTCGTTCATGGTCAGCCTGCTGGCCGGCCGCTATGCGCCCATCGACTGGAGCGACGGCTCCGGCATGAACCTGCTGGATATCCGGCGCAAGGCCTGGGATCCGCGCTCTCTTGAGCTGACCGCCCCCGGGCTGGCCGAGCGGCTAGGCGCGCCCGCCGCTTCGCATGCGGTGGTGGGGCGGGTGGCGCCGTTCCTGGCGGCGCAGTTCGGGCTGCCCCCGGAGTGCCTGGTCATCGCCGCCTCGGGCGACAACCCCTGCAGCCTGGCCGGGCTGGCCCTGCGCAAGCCGGGCGACATTGCCATCAGCCTGGGCACCAGCGACACCGTGTTCGGCACGCTGACGGAGCCGCACCCCTCCGGCCGCGAGGGGCACCTGTTCGTGAACCCGGTGGACCCCGCCGGCTACATGGCCATGATCTGCTACAAGAACGGGTCGCTGACGCGCGAGGCCGTCCGGCGCGACGTGAAGGCCGCCACCTGGGACCGCTACGGCGAGCTGGTCGCCCAGTCGGCTCCCGGCAATGGCGGCAACATCGGGTTCTATATCCTGGAGCCCGAAATCACCCCGCCGATCCTCAAAACCGGCACGTTTCGGTTCGGCCCGGACAACCGGCCGGCGGCCGCCTTCGCGCCGGCGCAGGAGGCCCGCGCCGTGCTGGAGGGCCAGTTCCTGTCCATGCGGCTGCATGCCGGCGCGATCGGCATCCAGCCCGCCAGCATCCTGGCCACGGGCGGGGCGTCGGTGGACCGGACCGTGCTCCGCATCCTGGCGGACGTGTTCGGCGTGCCGGTCCTGACCGGCGAT
>CAYZVY010000378.1:0-3334 GCA_964481675.1 uncultured Verrucomicrobiota bacterium | reverse complement strand
ACCAGCAGGCCGTTGAAGAAGACCGAGGGGCCGGTGCGGATTTTGAGCGAGGCGGACTGGGCGCCGTCGCCCGCGGCAAAGGCGAAGCCGTTGCTGATCATCAGGCTGGTCGCGTCGAGGGTGCCGCCGTTCAGGATGGCGAAATTGCTGTTGGTGTAGACGCTGACGGCGCCCATGTTTTCAACGGTCCCGCCGTTGTCGATGCGCAGCACATGGCCGGTCTGCGCCCCGGACCAGGCGGAAAGGCCGACGAGGAGGTTGAAGCCTCCGGCATTCCACAAGGAGCCGCTGCCGACCACGAGGATGGTGTTGCTGCTGCAGGCATTGGGAAAGCCGACATAGGATAAGCCGGCGGAATAGAGCCGGCCGCCGTTGGTCACGCTCAGCAGGTTGAACTTGCCCGAGTTGGGGGTCGAGCTTGCACTCCAGTTCAGGGAGATCGAGCCGACGTTGGTGACCGTCGCGCCATCATCAATGATCAGCTTGTTGCCGGTGGAGGAATAACCGACGGACAGGCTGGATCCCCTGGCGTTCCACAGGGTGGCCGTACCGGCGAGATAGGCCAGGGAATTGACGGTGCCGAAGTTGCCGATATAATTGATGGGGCCGGGAACGCTGTATATCCGGGCGCCATTGGTGACGTAAAGCGTGTCGCCGTTGTCTCCGGCCGTACCGCTGCTCCAGTTTCCGACCTGGACCGTGGCATTGGTGAGGACGGCGCCGTTATCCAGGGTGGCCACAATATTGGAGCCGCCGAAGCCTAACCCGAAATAGACAGGTCGTCCGCCCCCGTCCATCAGCGAGTTGGGATCGCGCAGCAGGAAGGTGGTCCCTTGTCCCATCCTGAAGGCGGCGGGACTTCCCGGGTAGGGTGAAACCAGGATTTTCCCCCCATTCGTTACCGTCAGCGCATAGCCTGGAAGGTAATTGACGGTGCCGTTTATGCTGAGGTCGAGGATGTTGGAATAAGACAGGATGCCGCCGTTGACCACATCCAGCGAGCCCCCCCTGTTCGTGCTGGTGCTATTGGCAAAGCCGAACGTGAACGAGCCGACGTTGGTCACCACCGCGCTGTTGTCGACGCCCTGGCCGTCGATGATGGCAAAGTTATTGGAGGAGCCGTCTGTGCCATTCATGAGGATATTGCCTCCTCCTGCATTCCAGAGGGAGGTGACTCCAGCGCCGCCGATGACCTGCACGCTGTTGCTCTGGCTGCGGGAGCCGATCGTGTTAACGCCCCCGGCCCCGGCTCCCGTGTAGAGTTTACCCCCGCCGGAGATGAGCAGGAGATTCAATCCGGGATTCAGGAGGTAGGAGCTGTAGGGTTCCCCGACAAAAACATAGGCGACATTGGTTACGATGGCGCCATCCCGGATTTCGAGCTGGTTGCGCACCGGCACGTTGCCGTATCCGACGCCGGCGTAGCCGCCGCCCATGTTCCACAATGCCGCGGGGCCTGTCACGACCGCCTTGTTGCGGTAGCTGCCTGAGTCCCGCCCGATCCGGACCCCCTGGCTGTAAAGGACGCCGTTGGAAATCACCAGCCGGTTGTCGGAGGCTCCGTTCGTCCCCACCGCCAGGGCGCCCACGTTCATGACGGCGGCGCCGTCGGCAATGGTCAGGCTGTTGTTGGTGGCTCCGGAGTTGATCCCGATGTGAAGCGACTGCCTGGCGCCGTTGGTGCCGACGTCCCAGAGTGTGCCCGCCCCGGACAGCGTCATGCTGTTGTTGGCGGAGCCCAGGCCGATCTGGGACATGCCGGTTCCGTTCAGGAGCTTGCCGCCGTCCGATACGGAAATCACATAGACGCCGCCGGATACGGTCACGGAGGCGACGCTGACGCTGGCGGTGAGCGTGATCGCGGAGGCGCCGGATGTGGGGGAGGCGGGGAAGACGGCGCTGTTGCCGCTGGACCAACCCCCGAGCGCGCCCCCGCCGTTGGTGTTGACGTTCCAGAAGGCATCGGCGGACCAGGAGCCGTTTCCGTGCTGCATGCCCGCGCCGGCGGACGTGTCCCAATATTGGTTGGCGCCATTTGCCGTTGCCGCGACCCAGCCCAGAACGGCGGTCAAAACCAAACGCAGCGATAGTCGGTTGGACATTGGATTACCCTCCAGAGATCGATTCCACAGGAACGGTCCACGCGAGCCTGAAACACACACATTTCATTATTATAGATGGCCAGCCGCTCTTGAACAATATGTGTTTGCGGCTTTTTATTATGTATTTGCGTCAGCCGTTGTCCGGCGGCGCAACCGCTAGCTCAGGGTTTTTTCCAGAGGGTCAGACGGGTGGGGTAGCCGCAGGTCCCGAGGCTGTTCCGGGTGCGGATGGCCAGCGTGTTGACGCCGGGATGGAGGGTCCAGGTGAACGGCATGCGGGTCCGCCTTTCGGGCTCTCCATCCACGGACACCCGGAAGCCGTCAAAGAAGGTGACTCCGACCGACTCCGCCTCTACCCTCAATCGGGAGCCGCGGCTGACCCAGGAGAATGACACCCGGGCCCGGTTCCGGCTCGGATAGAGGGCGTCCGGGCGGGCCAGGATCTGGTTCCGGGGTCCCAGGGAGTCCATGTCGGCGCTGTTTTTGTCGATTCCAGGCCGAAAATACCACGCAAACGGGGTTTTTCCCGGCTGACTTTCACGCAACCCGAGTTCCGCATCCTTGTCGATCCCGATGCCCACATGGTCGAAGCGGATGCCGCCCGTGAAAAGGGGGTGCGCGGCGAGCGGCGGGGCCGGGACCAGGTTTTCATCCCGGCAAAGCCGGAACCGGACTCCACGGGACGGGTTCGCAACTGTGGATCCCCGGAGCCGGATCGCCAGGTCGGCCGCGTTCAGGAAGCGGCCCTGGCCGTCGTCAGCCAGATAGGAATTGTCGCCGAATGAGGCGTCGCAGATGATCCAACGGTCCTGTTCGGTCAGATAGGCCTCGAAAATGCTGTGGCTTTTCACCTGGACGCGGCGGGCGTCGATCCCCAGGCTCCAGAAGAGCTCTTCCATGACATGCGCATAGCCGCCGCACATGCCGCCGGCCTTGCCCTTCCGCAGGAGCGGAATCAGCTCGTGGCCCCGCTTCCAGAACACCCAGCGTTGCTCGTTTTTCGGGTAGGGCCAGTAGGGGCCATGGGGCCAGAGCGCGGCCACCCAGGAGGTCAGCGCCGTAAAGCGCTCCAGCTCCGTCCGGCACGGCGCCAAAAGCGCATCGAGGCCGCACACCCGCCGGGTCTTGAGCAGGTCGGCCCTCCGGTGCGGCAGGTGAACAAGTCCCAGCGGATCCGGCCGGATCGGCGGGTCGTCCACGGCCAGCACGACAATTCCGGCCGCCGGCGGCAC
>CAYZVY010000377.1:0-3357 GCA_964481675.1 uncultured Verrucomicrobiota bacterium | reverse complement strand
TGAACTGGTTCCGCAGGGCCACCAGCTTGTTATAGATGGACACGAAGAAAAGAAGTGCCAGGACGACCACCACAATAAGACCGATTAACAGAGGCATAACGTCTCCTTTATTGATTCCAGTCATTATGCCTGTTTGCAAAAGCGCTGTCAATGCGGAGAGGTCGAACGGGCATCCGCGATTTGAAAGGGTGCAGCCGCCTCTTCGCGCCAGCCAATAGCTGGACAGCGCGGGCGCGGTGGAACGCGCCCCTCCACCGGCTGCACAAACCGTGGAGGGTCCGGTTCCACCCGGACCCCTTGCGCCCGTCTTGCCCATGCCGAATCGCAGATGCGCCTTACAGCCATCGGTCGAGCACAAACGGCACCGCAGCCAGGGCAAGACCGACCGGGATCAGGATCCAGAGCGAGGAAATGAAATAGGGGACGACGCACAGGGCAATGCCGGTGACCAGGGCCGGCCCGTTCGCCTGCTTTTTCCCGTAGATGAAATAGCCGACGCCCAGGGAGCCGAAGACGAGCCCCCACATGATGGTGGCGAATGACAGGTCCATGACGTGACGCCTTTCGCTTATTCCAGGCCGCAGCTCCGCATGAGCGCCCTCATATCATCCGGCAGGGGCGCCTCCAGGTTCAGCATGACGCGCGTGCGCGGATGCCGCAGCCGGAGCTGCGCCGCATGCAGCGCCTGCCGGTCCATCCGCAGCCGCGCGCGGTCCTCCGCGCTCAGGGCGCCCCGGCAGAACCGGAGGAACAGCTCCGGCTCCACGCCGTACAGCTTGTCGCCCACCACGGGAAATCCGCAAGCGTGCAGTGTGGCCCGGATCTGGTGCAGCCGCCCGGTCGCCGGAAGCGCTTCCACCAGGCTGATCCCTCCGCCCGCCGCCAGGCGCCGGAAGCGCGTCTCCGCCCAGTTCCCGCCTGCCTCTGCGGGCATCACGTTCTCCACAAAAAGGCGGCGCTTCCGGACCGTGCCGCCCTCCTCCTCGCGCAAGGCCCCGCAGGCGCGCTTCTCATCCGGGAAAAGCCCCTCCACCAGGACCAGGTAGCGCTTCTCCACCAGCCGGTTGGCGATATCCGTGTTGCAGATCTTGCCGGCCTTCGGATTCTTGGCCACCACCACCAGCCCGCTCGTTTCCCGGTCCAGCCGGTTGACCAGCATCGGCTCCGCAATCCGCTTCTGCTTTTTCAGCAGCGCCCAGAGGGTGTGGTTGAAATAGGCGCCGCCGGGGTGGCAGGGCAGGTTGCCGGACTTGTTCACCACCAGCAGATCGTCGTCCTCATGCACGATGCCGATCCGCTCGTCCACCGGGGGCTCGTCCCGGGTGTCCAGCTCCGTCTCCACCAGGTCGCCCTCCGCCAGCATCTGCCCCGCCTCGGCGGGCTTTTCGTTCACCTTCACCCGCTGGCGCTGGATGAGTTCCGCCCACGCCAGGCGCGACAGGTAAGTAAATCGGCGGGCCAGGAAGTCCAGGAGGGACTCCCCGGGCGAGCCGGGCGGGATGCGGAACTGGTTCTGCCGTTTCATGCTCCCACCCTACCATGATCCCGCCGCGGATGCGAGCTTTGCGCGGATTCCATTGATTTCACCGCCATGCCTGCTATACTACCCCGTGCCGATAACGAACGCAGGAGGTTGTCATGGCCCGACCTGGAAAACCTGTTCCGAAATCCGCCCCGGCTCCCGAAGCCGACGTGGAAGTGCGAAAAACGCGCGCCCCCGTGCCCCGGCCCGAAGAGCTCCAGATCCTGATCCGGACCGCCGCCTACTTCCGGGCGGAAAAGGACGGCTTCCGCCAGGACTCGCTGGTCTACTGGAAGGAAGCCGAATATGAAATCCGTTCCCGTTTCCAATAACCCCGTTCCCCAGGCTTATCCATGTCACTCTCTTTGACCTTCCTCGGCGCCAACCGCAACGTCACCGGTTCCTCCACCCTCTTAACCTGCGGCGACAAGCGCCTGCTGGTCGACTGCGGCATGGTGCAGGAGCGCGCCCTCCAGTCCCGCAACTTCGACCCCTTTCCCGTCAAGCCCGACACCCTCGACGCCGTGCTGCTGACCCACGCCCACCTGGACCACTGCGGCCTGCTGCCCAAGCTGGTCAAGGACGGCTTCCAGGGGCAAATCTACGCCACCAAGGCCACGGCCGAGCTCGCCAAGATCGTGCTGCTGGACTCCGCCAAGGTGCAGGCGGAAGACGTGGCCTTCAAGAAGAAACGCCATCTCAGGCAGGGCAAGGTCTCCCCCTTCCCCTACGAACCGCTCTACACCGTGGCCGATGTCGAAGTCTGCCTGACGCATTTCGAGCCGGTCGACTTTTTGGCCCCGGTCCCGCTGGCCGAGGGCGTGACCGCCCGCTTTCACGTGGCCGGCCATATCCTGGGCGCCGCCATGATCCGGATCGAGGCGGGCCGGGGAGCCGATAAGCGCACCGTGATCTTTTCGGGCGACGTCGGCCGCTGGCACATGCCACTCATGAAGGACCCGTCGATGTTCACGCAGGCGGATTACGTGATCTGCGAATCCACCTACGGCGACCGGGATCACGAGCCCGAGGACCAGGCGGACGAGCGGCTCGCGCAACTGATCCGGGACGCCCACAAGGCGGGCGGCAATCTCGTCATCCCCAGCTTCGCGGTCGAGCGGACCCAGGATCTCCTCTACCGGCTCAGCGGCCTGCTGCGGGACCGGAAGATCCCGCCGACCCGGGTCTTCGTGGACAGCCCCATGGCCATCAACGTGACCGAGGTGTTCCAGCATCACCGCGAGCTGCTGGACGAGGAGACGCAGGCCCGGATCCTGAAGGGGGACCTGCCCTGCCATTTCCCGGGGCTCAGCATGACCCGCACGGCCGACGAGTCGAAGGCCATCAACGACCTGTCGGGCATGTCCATCATCATCGCGGGCTCCGGCATGTGCACGGCGGGCCGCATCAAGCATCACCTGAAGAACAACCTGCCGCGCCCCGAAAGCACGATCCTGTTCTCGGGCTACCAGGCCAACGGCACCCTCGGCCGCATCCTGCAGGACGGCGCCACGGAGGTGCGGCTGTTCGGTGAAACGGTGGCCGTGCGGGCGAAGATCCGGAAGCTGGAGGGCATGTCGGCCCATGCCGACCGCGCCGAGCTGGTGCACTGGCTGTCGCTGATCAAGCCCCCGCCCCGCACCCTGTTCGTGATACACGGGGAACAGGAATCCGCCGAGGCCTTCAAAACCTATATCGGCGACAAGCTCGGCTGGAAAACCTACATGCCGGAGTACAAGGAAACGGTCCAGCTGGATTAGGCCCGCCTACCAATCCGCGCTCTTCTGTGGACGCGGCCGCCGGCCGCGTAACCGCCACGCCATGACAGTCCATCG
>CAYZVY010000376.1:0-3358 GCA_964481675.1 uncultured Verrucomicrobiota bacterium | reverse complement strand
AGACCCAGGAAGCCCTGCTTTTCGTAACGCAGACGGATTTCGGCCTGAATTTCATCGGGCGTCATCAGGACGGGATCCATGCAGGCATAGCCGATGGCGAAATCGGGTTCGGCCCGCAGGGCGTCGGCCGTGATGTCGTTCCCCAGCCGGGGTTCGGGGGTGACGATGCCGAGCCAGGACGAGAAAGCCGTCCGACGGATGCCGATCGACCGGAACAACCGCTTCATTTCGGACGGCCCGCTTTGCATCTGCGTAAGGGCGCCCACATTGTTGCATCCGGCGTGATTGACGTGGGCGTGGGCGTCGAGAACCTCGATGTGATCCAGGGGCTTTCCCGCCCATTCGGCGGCCACGATGTCGTCGGCCGGTTTCTTGTCGATTGCGGTTGGAACGCGCATGCCGAGCAGGTTGCACAAATTCTCGTGCGTGACCTGCCGCACCTGCGCGGGAGACAGGGCCGTCCAGTCGAAAAACGCGCGGGCCGCGCCGGGGCTTTTCGCGGGCGTGTCCGATCCGAACAGGAAGCGTTTGGCGCCGAACCGGCCGACCAGTGTTTCCGGAGCCAGGTTGGCCTGGAAGCTCGAAAACTCCATGAGCCAGTTCGAGTGGTTTTCGAGCAGCGACCAGGCCTGGCGGTAATCGCTCCATCCCAACCCGAGCACCACGATCCGGTTGGCGCGGTACGTCCGGAGGAACAAATCCAGGCGGGCGAACCCGTCGGCCTCCTCGGCCCGGGAACTCAT
This sequence comes from uncultured Verrucomicrobiota bacterium, assembly GCA_964481675.1. GTDB lineage: Bacteria > Verrucomicrobiota > Kiritimatiellia > CAIKKV01 > CAIKKV01 > CAIKKV01. The sequence goes on along the minus strand of CAYZVY010000376.1, from coordinate 2,615 downwards.
GAGCTGATCCCGGTGAATGAACACCGGCAGGCGCGCCCGCGCCAGGGCTTTCATCAGGGGACCCAGGGTCGAGGGCTGCATGCTGTACGACTGTGTTTTCGGGAAGAGGCGGACCGCGCGGACTCCCGCGGCTTCAGCCAGGGCCACGAACGTCGCGGGCGCGGGAAACTCGCCCGTCTGGTGGGGGAGGGCCGTCCACATCGGGAACAGCCGCTTGCGATGCGGGGCCGTTTGCTCCAGGAGCCACTGGTTGGACCAGAGGGGATCGTATTGGATGGCCAGCGTGGATGAGACGAGTGCCCAATCGATGCCGCACCGGTCCATGCTTTCGAGCACATGCTCGCGGGTATAGCGCTCTCCGGGTTCCATTTTGGCCCGGGGGCCGATTGTCGCAAAACAGTCGAAATAGCGATGTCCCGTATCCACCCTGACCTCCTATGCTGCCGCGCGGCCCGACCCCGACCATGCCTTCGCAATGATCGAGGATTTTCTTTTCGACCCGAGTGTGGCAAATCAGGGAGTCATTATCCAATTCATTTTCATGCTTCTTATTGGTAATCGCGGTCTTGATCTGGGACCGGAGGTCATGCAGGATATCGGAAGAGTTAGAGGGGAGTGGTAAGGCCGCTCTCCTGGTTCGGAAAGGATGAGCTTCATGACAACGCGCGGATGGTGCGTCACGCTGTGGTTTTGCCTGGCAGGCTTCTTTCTCGCCGCCGAGGAGCAGGTCTCCCCCCCGGTGTTGTGCCAGATGGAATTCCAGACCGACGGGTATCGTTTCGGTCCGGAGGATCTCTGCTTCCTGGCGCCGTCCGATCGTGGCTACTATGCGCTGTACGTGTCGCTCACCCCCGACGATGCGCGCAAGGGCAGTCGCCTGGTGGTGTGGGATGTCGATTCCGAGTCCAAGGCGGTGCTGGTGGACGACTTGAATGCGGTCTGCGGCGTGGCTGCTCCGGCCGAGGGGCCGGGCTGCCGCTTCCGGTGCGTGGTGACGGAGAACGAGAAAAATCGGGGCAACCTTCTCCTGTTTGGCATGAGCGGGCCGGGCGGCGGACGGCTGGTGCGTTTTGATTTAAAAGCGCGTTCCTTCACGCCTGTCGGACGCCCGCTGGAAGGGCGCGGCATTGTCCGGCTGACCCGCAACGGGCGAAAGCCCCTGGTCGCGCTGGCCCGGTCGGATGACGGCAAAGCGTGCGGCATCCATGTCGTGGGGGAGGACGGTTCTCTCGGGGAAGCGGTGGCATCCGGAGGGCCGCGGCTTGCCTCTTATGTCCATGAGGACAATGGGCGGGTGGTGTATCGGGACGGTGAGGGAAAACTGGTCCACTTTTCCCTCCTGGCCCCGAAGGACGTGAAGCCGGCGGTAACGAATGACCTGCTTCTCGCCATTACTGCCGGCGATGTGGAGGCTCTGACCGGAAACGAAAACGCCATCGGATTGCGTTATTATATGCAGGATCCGAACCAGGTCTGGTTTTGCCCCAGGACCGGCGAGTTGCTCGGTACCGGTTTCCCTGCCACGCGGGCGCTGGCCGGATACAAGGGGCCGCTCGCCCAGATGGTCGCGGATGTCACGGAGCCTTTGCGGGCGTTGGGGTCAAAAGAGGTGGAAACTATGCCGTGGCGGCAGGGGATTGTGCTGCGGACCAGCCCCGACGCGGCTGGAAACGAGCATCTCCATCGATTCACCCCGGCGGATGGCAAGGTTGTCGATCTCGGCGTGCTGGCCCTGGCGGACGGCACGCCGTTGCGGTCCGTCAAACGGCTTGTGACGGACGCGGCCGGGCATGCGATGGTTTTGGCGGAGGAGAGCGGCCGCCTGAGGGCGGTTCTTTACCGCAATCCCTGCATGGATGAGATTCTCGCGGTCGTCAACCGGGCGCAGAACGAGCATTTCGCGGACCGGAAGGAGGCCCCGGTCAGGCTTGAGGTGCTGGGCAGCCTGCATGCGTTTGGCCATGAACAGGATCGCGGGTGGGATCCCTATTGCAGGGCCTCGGACGGAAACATCTATTTCGGCGCCATGCCGCACCATGCCACCCGGTCCACCCGCGTCTGGCAATACGACACCCGGTTGAAGCAACTCAAGGATTTGGGCGCCTATGACGTTCTGGCCGGCTTGACCGGCTCGAATCGCATCCCCAGCATGATGCACGGCTTTCCGGTCGAGATGGACGGGAGCCTCTACTTCATCGGACAGGACCCCTTTTACGGCAATCGCGGTTTTCCTTCCCTGCCTCCGCACGTTCCCTACGCCGGAAGCACGATCCTGGCTTGCGACCTGAAGGCGCTGCGGTTCCGGAGCCTGGGCGTGCCGCTTCCCGGAAGCAGCGTTCACGGCATTTTGCCCGCCTGCACGCGGGGGCTTCTGTATCTGCGGGAGAACTACGACAACGCGGTCTGGCATTCCGTTGATGTCAAAAACGGGACAACCCGGAAGCTGGATCTTCCGAATCTCGGCAAGATGCAGCATGTGGACGGCCAGGGCTGTCTTTGGTATGTGGAAGGCGCCTCGGGCGAGGTCAAGCGGTTCGACCCCGGGAAGAATGCGTCGGAAACCAGGGGCAAGGTGACGCTTGCCGATTTTCCCGGCGTGACCTGGACCAACGCCG
>CAYZVY010000375.1:0-3362 GCA_964481675.1 uncultured Verrucomicrobiota bacterium | reverse complement strand
CTGGCGGACTGGCCATGGGCATGACCAAGGCGGGGTTGTCGGCGCTGGCCGGGCGCCTGCGGGAGAAGCTGACGGGGAACGCGGACACGAAGCAGATCGACCCGCTGAAGATCGCCGGTCGCCCGCTGGCGGCCGCGGGCCGGGCTGTGGCGGACTTCTTCAACGAGCAGCAGGTGGACCTGAATGCGGCATTCCCGCAGCCTTCCATCGTGGAACGCGGGGAGGATGGCTATGGGGTGACGAACGCCTGGCGGGATCCCCGGTGGTGGGCGCAAGGGGTGTCGCAGACGGTGACGCAGTTGATCCCGCAGATGATCCTGGCCTACGGCACGGGAGGCGGGAGCGTGGCCCCGGCGCTGCTGGGCGCGGCGCAGGAGGCGTTGCCGACCTATACGCAGATGCGCCGGGAGGGAGTGCCCGCAGAGGAAACGCTGGTGCGCGCCACGGCCTACGGTGCGGCAGTCGCCATGCTGGAAAAGCTGGGCATGGACAAGCTGCTGGGGGCCAAGACGGGCATGAAGGCCGGCAAGGACGTCGCCCTGGCTGCGCTGACGGAGGGATTCCAGGAGTGGGCTGAGAATCCCGCCCAGGCGCTGAGCACGACGCTGGGCCGCAAGGGATACGACCTGACCGACACCGGCCGCGCGGTGGTGGATGCCGCGGCCAACGGCCTGAACGACGCGATCTTCGCGGCCATCGGCGGCGGCGGTACCCGGGCAGGGGTGCGCAGTGTGACGCCGACCATGGCGACCAAGGAGGATGTGGAGGCCGGGCTGATCGAGGACTACGGCAAGGACCGGGTGCGTCGGGCGGGTGACGGTACCTGGCTGATCACGACCCCTGCCGGCCAGACGTTGGCGGCGCGGGTGGTGGACCAGACGGCGAACATGACTGGCGGCCAGGACCCAGTGCAGACGCTGGCGAGTATGGAGCAGGGGAGCGCCGAGGCGAAGAAGGCCGCTGGCCGCGCGCTGGAGACCGCGGGGGGAGACAGGGCTGCCGCCGGGAGGGCGCTGGTGGCGGAGGGCTGGAGCAGGCAGGGGCAGGCCCTGCCGTGGATTGAGATCGAGGTTCCCCAGGAGCGCCCGCAGGGCAGTGACCCGGCGACCCCTCCACCGCAACCGAAGAAGCTGGAGGTGGCCGGGCTGCTGGAGATCGTGGCCGGCCGGGCGACGGTGGGCACGCTGGGCCACGAGCGCCTGCACCTGCTGGCGATGGCCAGCGGGAACAATGCCGAGAGCGGGATGGTGACGGACCCGGAGACGGGCGCGAGCATCCCGGAGGAACGGCTGGCGCGGGCGATGGACGCCGGGATGGACCACCCAGTGGTGCGGCGAATGAAGGACTTCATGCTTCGCATGACTGCGAAGTTCAAGAAGCCGGGGGAGAACCTGTGGCAGACGGCCAACCGCGCGACGGCGACCTGGCGGGAGCAGGTGGTCAAGGGCAAGGGGGCGGTGCGTAAGGGTACGCTGAGCCCGGCCGCGGCGGCAGAGCTGGACGCGAAGGCCCGCCGCACGGCCCAGGCGTTCGACGAGCGAATCACCCAGCGGGACGACCCCGAGCGCGGGACGATCCTCCTGCCGGGCCCCGCCCGCGCATCCGGCGCCGGGGCGCTGCTGGATCAGTTCGGCCGGCCGATCCCGGGCACGCACACGCCGATGCAGGACGGGAAGACCCAGTGGCAGGCCCGGACGCCGCAGAACGAGGCGACCGTGGGCGGGCGGTGGAAGGTGGTCGAGGCGGACACGCTGCGCACCAGCGACCGGCCGGACTACGACCAGGCGCTGCAGCCGCGCAACCGCAACACGCTGAAGAGCCAGGAGCAGATCGCCTCGATTGCCGCCGATCCGGACCCGTGGCAGCTCATGGACTCCGCCGGCACGGACCACGGGGCCCCGATGATCGACGCCCAGGGACAGGTGATCAGCGGCAACGGCCGGGTGATGGGCCTTCGCCAGGCATACGCCGGCAACACGGCGCCCGCATACCGCCAGGCCGTGACGGCACGCGCCAAGGCGCTGGGGTTGCCCGAGGCGGACATGATGCGCCAGCCGATCCTGGTGCGCGAGATCACGGACACCGGCGGCAAAACCATGCCGGACATCGCTGAGCTGAGCAACAGAGACAGGATCCTGCGCCGCACCCCAGCCGAGCAAGCCGAGGCCGACGGCCGCATGCTGCGCGAGACCGGCATGCTGGGATCGTTCAACCCGGACGCCGTGGGCACCATCCGCAGCCCCACCAACCGGGAATTCCTGGCGGCCTTTGTGAACGGCAGCGGCGACTCCGCCCTGGTGGACAGCAAAGGCCAGTTCAGCGACGAGATTGAATCCCGCGTGCGCCGGGCGATGCTGGCGGCGATCACGATGGAGCACCCGCAGGGCAGGCAGATCACGCAGGACCTGATCGAGCGGGCGGACACCCTGCGCATTCAGCGCCAGCGGGACGCCGTGATGGCCGCGGCGCCGGCCATCATGACGGCCACTCAGGGCAAGCCGGACTACGCGCTGGAGCAGGACATGGCCCAAGCCCTGCGCGACCTGGTGAACTTCCGCAAGGGGGTCGAGGACGGGAGCTGGCAGGGCATTGAGCAGTTCCTGGCCCAGGGAGACCTGTTCGGAGACGGCCGCACCCCCACCAGCGACATGCTCCTGCGCACCCTGGTGGCGGACCCGAAGATCAGCACCCTGCGCGCCTTTGCCGACGCCTACGCCAAGGCCGTGGGCAGCATGGACACCACGGGCGCGGATATGTTCGGCGCCAACCAGCGCGCCAGCAAGGAGCAGGTGGTGCTGCTGGCGCTGCAGAAGGCGAATCCGGGAGCGCGGTACGCCATAGGCAAGGCCACCGACCGCTGGATGGACACGGCGAGGCTCAGCAAGGCGTTTGACAACGGCCGGCTGCGGGTGTATGAGGTGAGGCGAGACGGGAAACCACTGTATGAAACGCAGCTCAGAATCCGCGGGAACTGGCGCACGATACAGTATTCCAATGTACGCGAAGAAGCCCTCGCGCTGCCCGACTGGAACCTTAACGACCACCAGTGGGCGTCCTTCATCGCCGACGCCAAGCGCCAGCCGTGGTTCGGCCAAGCCGTTACGGACTGGGCCGCTCTACAGGATCGCTCCGCCGTCAAAGCGGTGGGTTCTGAAGTAGGCGCGCCGGCCATCCCCTTCCAGAACACCCTACCAACACCGCAGCAGGAGAACGTGGCTATGGCCGCGGATGATGCACGGTACCAGGTCGGCCGCGTGACCCCCGAGCAGGACCGCGCGTACCTGGCGGCCGTCGAGCGCGGGGATGAGGCGGAAGCGCAGAGGATGGTGGACGAGGCGGCGAGGAAAGCAAATGCGGCCATT
>CAYZVY010000374.1:0-3384 GCA_964481675.1 uncultured Verrucomicrobiota bacterium | reverse complement strand
GGCTACGATAGGCGGGATGAAAGGGAAAGATACGGCCGATGTGCTGGCGGCGCTGCGCGCGGCGGCGGTGGACGCCCTGGCGATTTTCGGCGGCTTCATGCTGGCGGTCTGGATCCGGTTCGACAGCGGCTGGCTGACGGCCGGGCTGGCGGCCGACGACCGGCCTCGCGACCTTTACCTGATTTTCACCCTGGGCAGCCTGGCGGCCACGGCCGTGTTCCTGCTGGTGTTCCGGGGGCTCGAGCTGTATGCCCGCCCGCAGACGGGCCGGTTCGAGAACCGGATCCCGCGCCTGATGCGGGCCATCGTCTTCTCCATCCTGATCACGGCGGTCATGGCGTTCGCCGTCCGCCCGACCGAATATCCCGTGCTGACCTCCCGTCTGACCCTGGCCATCGCCTTCTTCACCATCACCTTCTGGGTGCTGCTGGAGCGGTACCTGCTGTTCCGCCTGGAACTGCACGAAGCCCGGCATAGCGCGGTGCGGAACGCGGCGCTGCTGGTGGGGACCGACGAGGTGTCGGCGCGCCTCGCCCGGGCGATCCGGAAGGAGCCGCGGCTGCGCACGCGCGTGGTGGGGTTCCTGACCACCGGCACGGCGGCGGCGCATGCCGACCTGGGGTCGGAGCCGGTCCTCGGCCGGGTGGAGGAGCTCGAGTCTATTTTGAAGCAGGGCGGGATCGACCAGTTGATCGTGTGCGACACCCGCCTGCCGCAGGAGCGGATCCTGGAGATCATCCTGCTGTGCGAGCGGAACCTGGTGACCTTCCACATGGTGCCGGACCTGTTCCGGATCATGACCGGCAGCGTGGATATGCAGACGGTGGGGGATGTTCCCCTCCTGGGCGTCAGCCGCTGGCCGCTGGACTTTTTCTGGAACCGGGTGTTCAAGCGGATCGAGGACGTGGCGGGCGGACTGGTCGGCCTGCTGGTGTCGGCCCCCATTATCGCCGTGGCGGCCCTGATGATCCGGCGCACCTCGCCGGGCCCGGTCTTCTACCGGCAGGAGCGGTGCGGTGAGGCGGGGCGCACCTTCACGCTGTACAAGCTGCGGACCATGGCGGAGGATGCGGAGGCGAACGGGCCGGGCTGGACGCAGGAGCAGGATCCGCGGCGCACGAAGGTGGGGGCGGTTTTGCGGGCGTACAACCTGGACGAACTGCCCCAGTTCTGGAACGTGCTCAAGGGCGACATGAGCCTGGTGGGGCCCCGCCCGGAGCGGCCGCATTTCGTGGAGCAGTTCAAGGAGGACATCCAGCACTACATGTGGCGGCATGTCACCAAGCCCGGCATCACGGGCTGGGCGCAGGTGCACGGGCTGCGGGGAAACACCAGCATCGAGGAGCGGATCCGCTACGATCTTTATTATCTGGAGAAGTGGTCCCTGTCGCTGGACTTCAAGATTCTCATCAAGACGCTCTTCGCGCGGGAAAATGCATATTAAAGAGCAGTGGTTCGATCCGGCTCATCCGGGCGCGATCCGCTGAACGCGGATTTCTAAGGACAAGCGCGCTCCATGTTAGTAAGATGAAGGATCATAAAAGGAGCGCCAGTCCCATGTCGCAAGCCAACGTGTTAGCCTGCCTTCTCGCCCTCTGGTGCGGGGGCATGGGCGCGGCCCTGGGCGCGGAGACGCCCGCCTCCTACGGCGAGGCGGCCCGCGTGGATACGCCGATCATCCGCCTTCCCTTCATGACCCGGCCGCCGACGATCGACGGCGTGATGGGCGAGGGGGAGTGGGCGGACAGCTCGTCGGTCTCCGGTTTCTGGTACGACTTCGCCCAGTCCGATTTCCGTTTCATGGCGCCGCCCCAGACGCAGCTCCAGCTCTACGCCGGGTTCGACAAGGAGCACCTGTATGTCTGTTTCTCCTCGCCGGTCTTTCCGGAAAATTCCTGGCTCAAGGCCCGCGGCCGCTTTCCAGACGTGCTCACCCATCCGCTCTACGGCATGCTCTGGGACGATCATCACGAGCTTGAGATCCGCCCCTACGCCGACATCTCAAAGGGCTTCCAGCTGGGCCTGTTCCGGTGGGACGTGAATCCCATCGGCGCCGTCACCGACTGGTACTGGAGCCAGCAGGGCGGCCACGACTGGAAGTGGAAATCGGGTGCGGTCATCCGGTCGCAGGCGGACGGCAAGCGCTGGGTGGTGGAATACGCCATTCCGCTGGCCTCGTTCATCTACGGGGGCTACGACGCGAAGGACGCGGCGGGAAAACCGATCGTCACGCTGCCTCCGCCCGACGGGACCATCTACCGCGCCTGGCTGGTGCGGGCCATCGGCGGCAACGGCAACTTCTTTAACGTGTTCGACAACCACATCTGGAACACCACCAAGCTGCAGCTCATTTTCGATTCGCAGGCGCCCAGCTTCCAGGTGAACGAGATCGGCCCCGTGATGGAGGACGCCATCGACGTCCGCCTGACTGTCAAGAACCACAACACCCGCTCCGAGACGGTCCGCCTCGGCTTCTTCGTGGAAAGCGCCGAAGGGCTGATCTATTCCAGCTACAATGCCCCGGATCTCAAGGACGGGCTGCTGGAGCTCCGGCCCGGCGAGACCCGCGCCATCCGCCTGCAGCAGCCCTTTCCCGGAATCAGCCGCGACGGCAACGTGCTCTGGTTCGACGTGCGCACTGCGGGCCGGCCGGCCAAGACCCTGTACCTGACCCGCCTCATCCGCTTCCACGCCATGGAGGGCGGCGTCGTGAGAGGGCAGTCCTTCATGGATCGGCGCGTGAACGTCATCCAGAGCCTGCGGCCGCCGCGCAAGCCCTTCGATTTCCGCAGCCGCTTTTCGCCCTACACGAAGCGCCTGTCCGCGATCCTGGACACGGGGATCGACGGCGCCAGCGAGGATGCCCGGCGGGCCGTCGAGGCGAAGCTGACGATCGTCAAGGACACCCCCGGCGAAGAGGAGGTGGCGCAGGCCAAAACCCCCTTCCACGGGAAATTCGCCTGTTTTCTCCTGAACCTGCCCCAGCTGGTCGAGGGCGAATCGTACAAGGGATCCGTGCTGCTCTTCGACGCGAACCAGCGGATCGTGGGCGAGGACAAGATCGATCCCTTCCGCTATCGCATCGAACCCTGGCAGACCAATTCGATCGGGAAGGAAGATCGCGTCTGGGAGCCCTTCACGCCCATCCAGGTGGCGGCGGACGGGTTCGAGACGCTCAAGCATCGCGTCACGGTTTCACCGTCGGGCCTGCCCGCGCAGTTCGAGATCAAGGCCGACCCGCGCGACCTGCCGCTGGAAAAGCGCGGCGAGGGGACGGTCTTCACGCCCGCCGAGCTGGTGGAGATCGGGCGGGGGCCCCAGTTGCGGGCGCCCATGCGGTTCGAGGCGATTGTGGGCGGCAAGCGGGTTGCCGCCGAGGTCGTC
>CAYZVY010000373.1:0-3407 GCA_964481675.1 uncultured Verrucomicrobiota bacterium | reverse complement strand
ATGGAGCAGATCCCCTCCAACCGCGGCTACCCGGGCGACCTCTACAGCCAGCTCGCGGCCCGCTACGAGAAGGCCGTCGACTTCGACACCGCCGGCTCCATCACCATCCTGGCGGTCACCACCATGCCCGGCGACGACGTGACCCACCCCGTGCCGGACAACACCGGCTACATCACCGAGGGCCAGTTCTACCTGCGCGGCGGCCGCATCGAGCCCTTCGGCTCGCTCAGCCGCCTGAAACAGCTCGTCAACGGCAAGACCCGGGCCGACCACCGGACCATCATGAACACGATGATCCAGCTCTACGCCTCGTTCCGGGAAACGCTGGAGAAGCAATCCATGGGCTTCCGGCTCACCCAGTGGGATCGCAAACTGCTCAAGTATGGCGAACTCTTCGAGCGGCAGATGATGGACCTGACGGTCAACATCCCCCTGGAGGCGGCCCTCGACCAGGGCTGGCGCATCCTGGCCGACTGCTTCCAGCCGGTGGAAACGGGCATTTCCGCCAAGATGATCGAACAATTCTGGCCCCGCAAGCCGTAACCCATGCCGCAGATCAAGAAAACCAAGATCGAAATGAAGTCCCAGCGCGACGCGCTGAGGCGTTTCGAGCGTTTTCTGCCCATGCTCCAGCTGAAGAAGCAGCAGCTCCAGGTGGAGTTGCAGGGCGTCCTGCAGGCCGTGGAGAAAAACCAGGTCGAGGAACAGTCGCTCCTCACCGCCGCCCGGCCCTGGATGGCCCTCTTCGCCGACGCCACCGCGCTGGCGGACCTCGCGCCCGCGGTGGACCGGCTGGTGCTGTCGGAAGCCAATATCGCCGGCGTCACGATTCCCGTCTTCGAGTCGATTCATTTCCAGGAACGCGAAATCGACCTCTTCCGCACCCCGCCCTGGATCGACGACGCCCTCGACCTCGTCCTGAAGCTGGCCGCCAGCCGGATCCGGCGCGACATCCTGCAGCGTCAGGCCGACCTGCTGGAAGAGGAACTGCGAACCACCTCCCAGCGCGTCAACCTGTTCGAGAAGGTCAAGATTCCCGAGGCCCGCGAAAAGATCCGGGTCATCAAGATTTTCCTGGGCGACCAGATGACGGCGGAAGTGGCGCGGGGCAAGGCGGCCAAGCGGATCAGCAGCCGGGCGGTGGCGTCATGATCGTCGCGATGAAAAAAGTCACCGTCCTGAGCCTGGCCGCCCACCGGGACGAGACGCTGGAAGCCCTGCGCGAACTCGGCGCCATCCACGTGTCGCCCCTCCAGGCGCCGACCACGGGCGACGTCGAATCCGCCCGCCGGCAGCTCGACGAGGCGCGGTCCGCTCTCGCAAATCTTGAGCGGGCGGCCCAGGACGCGCCGGCGCCGGAAGCCGCCGGAGCGCGGGAACCGGACTCCCCCGCGGCCCTGCTCCAGGAGGCGACCGGCCTGGCCATCCGGATGCGCGACCGCAAGGACCGGCTGCAGCGGCTGGACGAGCAGATCCAGCACCTGGCCCCCCTGGGCGATTTCGATCCGGCCCAGCTGCGGGACCTGCTGCACCACGGCGTCGCCTGCCGCCTCTTCAAGAGCGAGCCCAAGGCCGTTTTCGAGTTCCCGCCCGAGGCGGTCTACGTGGAGCTGCAGCGCGACAAAACCGTGCTGCACTTCGCCCTGCTCAACGCGACGGACTGGTCCGCCGCCGCCGCCCTTGAAATCCAGATCCCGGAGCGGTCGCTGGCCGACCTGCGCCATGAGCGCGGCCGGATCGCGGCCGAGCAGGCGGAAGACGGTGAGACGCTCCTCTCCCTGACGCCGCTCAAGGACCGGGTGGCGGAGGCCGTGGGCGACGTGGAAAGCCGGCTGCGCTGGCTGGAAACGCGGGACGGCATGGCCGCCGACGGCCCCCTGCTGCTGCTCCAGGGCTATATGCCCGCCCGGGACATGCCCCGGCTCGAGGCCGATGCCAAACAGCGGGGCTGGGGCTGGCTGGCGGAAGAGCCGGCGGAGTCGGATCCGGTGCCCACGCTCATCTCCAGTTCGCGCTGGGTCCGGCCCATCCATCTCCTGTTCGACATGCTGGGCATTCTCCCCGGCTACCGGGAAGTGGACGTGAGCGCCATCTTCATGGTGTTCTTCAGCCTGTTCTTTGCCATGCTGGTGGGCGATGCGGTCTACGGCCTGATCTTCCTGGGGCTTTCGGTGGTGATCCACAAGAAGTGGAAAGCGGCCCCCCGCCAGCTGACCCCGCTGCTGGCCATCCTGTCCGTCTCCACCATCGTCTGGGGCGTGCTGACCGGCTCGTACCTGGGGATCGAAAACATCCCGGCCCCCCTGAAAGCCCTGCGGATCGACTGGCTCACGGATTCGGTCAAGATCCAGACATTCTGCTTCCTGATCGGCGCCATCCACATGACGGTGGCCCACGCCTGGAACGTGTGGCGGTTGAGGAAACACGGGACGGCCCTGTCGCACGTGGGCTGGATCTGCTCCTGCTGGGCCATGTATGCCTACGCCAATTTCCTGGTCCTGGGCCTGCCCCTGATGCCGGGCGCCGCGATCCTCCTGGGCATCGGCGTCGTGCTCATCCTCGGCTTCACGGTGCCGCTCAAGGACATCCGGAAGGAATTCGCCTCCCTGCTGACGCTCCCTCTGAGCATCATCGGCAACTTCGGCGACGTGGTCTCGTATCTCCGGCTCTACCTGGTGGGCAGCGCCTCGGTCGTGCTGGTCAAGGCGTTCAACGAGATGGTCTTCCCTTCCACGTCAGCCAACATCCTGCTCACCCTGCTCGGGGCGCTGATCATCTTCGTCGTGCACATCCTGAACATTTTGCTGAGCTCGCTGGCGGTCCTGGTCCATGGCGTCCGCTTGAACGCGTTGGAATTCTCGACTCACATGGGCATCCAGTGGCTGGGCCTGAAGTACAACCCTTTCCGGAAACGAACGTCGCCGTAAACCCGAACGATCAACAAAAGGATACGCCATGACTCCCGAAGACATCATCTCCCTTGGCAAAATGGGCGGCACCGCCATGCTGGGCCTCTCCGCGATCGGGTCCGGACTGGGCGCGGGCGTGGCGGCCATGTCGGCTGTCGGCGCCTGGAAGAAATGCTATGCGCAGAACAAGATGGCCCCCTTCATGCTGGTGGCTTTCATCGGCGCGCCGCTGTCCCAGACGATTTACGGCTTCATCGTCATGCGCGCGATCATCGCGGCCGCCGAAAAGGGCGGCTCCTGGCAATCGCTCCTCGGCGCGGGCCTTTTCGGCGGGCTGGCCATGGGCATCTCGGCCTGGATGCAGGGGAAGGCGGGAGCCTCCTGCTCGGACGCGCTGGCCGAAACCGGCCAGGGCACGGCCAACTACTTCATGGCCATCGGCATCATCGAAACCGTCGCCCTGTTCACGCTCGCGTTCATCATGACGGCGATTTGAAG
>CAYZVY010000372.1:0-3419 GCA_964481675.1 uncultured Verrucomicrobiota bacterium | reverse complement strand
GCCCACGGGGTCGCCCGCTCGGGCTTGCGGTTGACCCATTTGCCATTGGTGAAATCGGGCACGGCGACCGGCGCGCTGCCCATTGCGATGGAGTCCTCGGACAGGCAGGTGACGCTCATCCAGGCGGCGCAGTCGTAGACGTCGATCGGCGTCGGAGCGCGGTTTCGGACCGCGTCGAAGAACGCCTGGATGACCAGGGTGTCCATGCCGCCGTGGCCGCCAGTCACGTTGTCCCGGAACGACTTCCACAGCGGATGGTCGTGCTTGTCGTAGTAGGTTTTGATGTCGTCCCACTTTTCCGCCGTGTAGGGCTTCCCCTTCGCGTCAACGAACTCGGTCTTGGTGAGCCCCTCGACAAACAGCCCGCTCGCGTTCTCCAGCCAGATGCCCTTCGTGCCCTGCACCCGGCAGTCGCGCGAATACGGGCGCGGCAGCGACACGCCGTGCGTCAGCGTGATGACCTCCCCGTTGGCGCACTTGATGACGGTCGTCACGATGTCGCCCTTGTTGAAGACGCGGTACCCGCCGGCGCCCTCGCCCTTCTTTTTCTCCACGTGGGCCGCGAAGCCGCGCGCCTTGGTCGCGGTGGAGGTCAGGCTGAGGAACCGGTTGCCGCGGTTGATCCCGAGGATCTTGGAAATGGGCCCGAGCCCGTGCGTGGGATACAGGTCGCCGTTCCGGAGCAGATTGTGGAAGGCCCGTTCCCGTTTCCGCTCAATGGCGCACGCCAGTCCGGCCAGGTTGTGCTCGTAGCCGCATTCGCAGTAGATCAGCTCGCCGAAAAGCCCCTGCCGCACCATGTGCAGCACCATCATCTCGTCGCGCCCGTAGCAGCAGTTCTCCAGCATCATGCAGGGAACCCCGGTCGCCTCCGAGGTGCGGACCAACTCCCACAGCTGATCCAGGGACGATGCGCCGCTCACCTCGAACCCCACGGGCTTGCCGGCCAGCATGGCGTCGCGCGCGATCGGGACGTGGGTGTTCCACGAGGACGGCACCAGCACCGCGTCCACGTTCCGGTCCGCCAGGAGCTTGCGATAGTCGAGATAGGTCTTCGGCGCCTTCATCTTCTGTTCCTTGAACAGATTCAGCGCCCACGCGACCCTGTCCTCCGCGCAATCGCAGATCGCGGTGATCACCGCCAGCCCGGCCTCTTTCGTGCCGATGATCTGAGCCGCCGACCGCGGGCCGAGCCCGATCACGCCGATTTTAAGGATCTTCTCTTTCTGACGGGTCATTTCCTCGCTCCTTCCAATCCCGCATTCGCGGGAACCATTTCCACTACTATACCTTTACAACGACATTCGGACATTAGCAATCCCGCAGATGACACACTGTCGGGCGCACCTGCGATTAGTAAGGGATTAACCTCCTGGCGTTGAATAACAAATGGTGTAGGGGCTTCGCTTGCGAAGCCCGCCGAGTGGAGGCGCCGGACTTGCGGGCGCCGCAAGCAGCGCCCCTACACGTGCGCATGCCTTTCCTCTTTACAAATAGCAGATGCGCCCCACACTGTCGGGGCGCCTGGGCGACTTGTGCGGGTGCATCACCTGTTCAGGGATTGACATCCCCTGGCGCCGTCTTCAAGATCGTCGACAGATCCATGCTCGCCTCTCTCCAAACGTCCCCGGAGTTCCCAGAAGAATGAGTCTCGTCTCCCTCGGTCATCGCCTGTCCATCGCCGGCGTGTTGCGCCCCCTCGGGGCGCTCCTCGGCTTGTGCGGCCTGCTCCAAGCCGGGCAGACGACCGTCACGCTCGACGGTTTCACCGAAGGCGCGTTCCGCTGGAAGGACGTGGCCGGCAACCCCTACGGCGCCGCCTACCAGGCCTCCTACCGCTACACCCAGGCCCGCGTGCAGATCGCCTACAGCACAACCGGAACCGTGCTCCGCGGCACGGTGACCGCCCGCCACCTGAAACCCAACTTCGCCTACCAGCTCAAACTCAGCGGCCTTCCCGAATCCGATCCGGCCGCCAACGCGAACCTGGGCTTTTCCGGACGCTGGTGGCGGGAGGAATGGAACGGGTCGCAATGGTCCGGCGGCGGAAACCTGAACACCAAGGGTGATGGCTCGTTCCCCAATCCCAACGACATCTGGCTCCTGGCGCACAAAGGCGACCCGCTTGACGGAAGCCCGACGGGATTGAAGTACCGGTTCACCGGCTACCGGCTCCTGGACTACTTCATCACGGATGCGAGCGGAAACGCCACCGTGTCGTTCGCCATGCGCAACTCGTATCACGTCCTGTACGGCAGCTGGCAAGGCGCGCCGGATGGGAATGACGGCCCCATGAAGTGGCGCCGTTTCGACCCCGACCCGGGACGGACCCCCGCCTATGACGCCGACTATCCCGCCGCCGTAAAAGGCGTCTTCGGCGAATGGGAGCGGTTGCCGAAGGGAGGGATCGGCCTCGCACCGGGCCCTTACACGCTGGAGTTCCTGCTGACCGAGGAATCCTTCCACGAATCCGGGCTTGGAGGCACCTGGGCGCACGCGGCGCACGGCCCGGCGCGATTCACGATCGCTGAACCGGCAGTCGCGGGATTACCGCCCTCCCGGATCGCCGGAAAAAGCTTCCTCGCCCGTTGGATATGGAGGGAGGACGTGGCCCCCGAAGGCGAGCTCTGCGTCTCGTCCAACGCGCTCTTCACCCAGGCGGTGCCGGGCTATGAAGCCCGTTATATGGTCAACCGCACCGGATGCCGGGTGACCAACCTGGTCGCCAACCAGGCGTACTGGTACCGGATCCGGAAGCGGAGCGCGGATGGCAACAGGGGGCCCTGGTCCAACCCCGTGAAGGTCCGGACGGGGACGCACATGCCGGTGTTCCGGAACCTGCTGAGCGGGGGAGCGGTGTCAAAGGGTATCACGCAACAGATCCCGGTTTCCAACCAGGTCGCCGGAGCCGGCACGTTGACGGCAGAATCATCCGACACCAACGCGGTGACGGTCACGATTTCCGCCGGTGTCATGACGATGCGCTACCGCTGGAAAAATGCAAGCACCGCAACGGTGACGCTGACCCTGACGGAGCCGGAAACACGCTTCACGGCCTCCTACGGGGTGGCCTTAACCCGGGCGGGAGGTCGCGTGACGGTCCTTGGCGCGTCGGCCTTGACCAATGCCGGCACCCGTGTCGCCCAGGAGGTGACGCTGGAGAACAGGACCGGGGAAACGCTATACGGCCTGCGGGTGCGGGCGCTGGGATTGGACCGGCCGGGCTGGCTGATCAACCGGACCGGACTGGACCCGGCCAGCCAGGCCCCGATCCTGGAACTCCCCGGCGTCTTGCCGGCCGGCTCGCAGACGGTAGTGCGCCTGGTCTACAACAGCGCGTATGTGAAACAGTCCCTGACCCGCCCCGTGACGGTCGGGGCCTGGGCGATCATGACGCCGGTCAGCGCCGCAAGGCCGGT
>CAYZVY010000371.1:0-3432 GCA_964481675.1 uncultured Verrucomicrobiota bacterium | reverse complement strand
AGATCAATATGCGCGTCGGCCAGGGCCTTTTCCAAGGCCTTGATCCGCTCCTTCCGCCTTCCGCCTTCCGCCATCGCTTCATGGTTGCCTCCGGTAAATCCGCTCGGCCGCGTTCAGCGGCGCGTAGTCCTGCTCGTGCGGGGTAAAGCGGAGACTTTCGCTGCGGCCCACGCAGACGAAGCCCTGCGGGGCGAGGCTGTCGAAGATCAGGCGGTGGACGCGCGCCTGCAACGCCCGGTTGAAATAGATCATCACATTGCGGCAGAGGATGACGTGGAACTCGTTGAACGAGGCGTCGGTGACGAGGTTGTGCGGGGCGAAGAGGACGTTCTGCCGCAAGGCCGCGGCCATGACCGCGCGGTCATCTCCGGCGGTGTAGTATTCCGAGAAGTCCCGCTGGCCGCCGGCTTGGTGGTAGTTCTCGGTGTAGGCCCGCATGTTCGCGAGGGGCCAGACGCCGGCCTTGGCCTTCGCGATCACCGTCTCGCACCAGTCCGTGGCGTACACGCGGGCGCGGCCGGTGAGGTCCGCTTCGTGCAACAGGATGGCCAGCGAATAAACTTCCTCGCCCGTGGCGCAGCCCGCCACCCAGAGGCGGAAGAACGAATGCGTGCGCAGCCACGGCAGGACCTCGTGGCGGAAGGCCAGGTAAAACGCCGGGTCGCGGAACAGCGCGGTGACGTGGACGGTGAGGCCGAGCAGGAACCGCTCGCAGGCCGCCGGGTCGCGGAGGATGAGCGACTGCAACTCGGAGATCCAGCGCAATCCCTCCGCCTGCACGCGGGCCTGGACGCGCCGCTGGATCGAGGCGCGGGCGTAATTGCGGAAGTCGTGGCCGCAGTGCTGGAAGACGGCTTCGAACAGGAGGGACAACTCGCGGTTCTCTGCGAGGAGGCTCGCCGGGGCAGCGGAGGGCAAATGGTTTTCGGGATTCATGATTTCAGGGGTTTATTAGCGCCCACGCCCAAAGCGGCGTGGCGCGCCGCGTCCCGCCGCACTCCAAAAAGGCGCGGACCCTTTTCACGGCTTCCGCCTCTCCGCTTCCGCTGCTGGCGGAGCCAGCACCTCGCGCAGGGCGGCCAGCAGGGCGCCGATGCTGAAGGGTTTGAGCAGGATCATTTGCGCGCCGGAGGCGCGCACGGATTGCCCCTGGATCTCATCGGTCATGCCGGTGGCCACGATGGCCCGGACTCCGGGGTTGATGCGGCGCAACGAGCGCAGCAGGACCACGCCGTTCATGGCGGGCATCATGAGGTCGGTCAGCACCAGCTGAATCTCCGGATGCCGCGCGTAGAGCGCCAGCGCTTCGTTCCCGTCGGCGGCCAGCAGCACGCCATAGCCGTACCGCTGCAAGCTGCTTTGCACGGCTTGGCGCACCAGGGCCTCGTCGTCCACGACCAGGATAAGCTCGCCCTGGCCGCAGGGCAGCGCGGCGGCCAGGATATCCACGGGCAGCGTGTGCGGGGCGGCCGGGAGATAGACCCGGAACTCGGTGCCCCGGCCGGGCTGGCTATCCACCTCCACCATCCCGCCGTGGCCTTTGATCAGGCCCAACACGGTGGACAGCCCCAGCCCGGTGCCTTTGCCCACCTCCTTGGTGGTGAAGAAGGGATCAAAGATGCGATCCAAAATGTCCGCGGGAATGCTCGTGCCGGTGTCGCGCACGCGCAACAACACGTAATCGCCCGGACTGGCCCCCGGCGTGGTGGCGGCCGTGGTTTCGTTGAACTGCGTGTTTTCCGCCGTTAGCCTCAAGGTGCCGCCCTTGGGCATGGCGTCGCGGGCGTTGACGCACAGGTTCAGCGAGATCTGGTGCAATTGGGTGGCATCCGCGATCACCGGCCAGAGGCCAGCCGGCGCGTCGCTCTCGAACTGGATGCATTTGGGGAAGGTCTCCTGGATGATCCGGCCCATTTCCTTGAGCAAGTGCCGGGGTTGGAGCACGGCCTTTTCGCCGGCCTGGCCCCGCGCGAAGGTCAGAATTTGTTGGACCACGCCGGCCCCGCGCTGGGCGCTGGTTTCGATGGCCGCCAGCAGGGCCGCCGTGCCGGCGGCGCCGTCCGTGATCTTTTCGCGCAGGAGCGGCACCGACATGAGAATGGGGGCGAGAATGTTGTTCAGGTCATGGGCAATGCCGCCGGCCAACTGGCCGAGATTCTCCAGGCGCTGGGCGCGCAGGAACTGGGCCTCCAGCTTCTTGTGCTCGGTGATGTCCGTGGCAATGCTGACGACGGCGTGGGGAGCGCCCTCCGCGGCCTGGCGCACCAGCCGGTGATGCGCCTGCACGACGCACCGGCCGCCCGCTTTGGTGCGGAGCGCCAGTTCCCCCCGCCACTCGCCCTGTTCGCGCACGATCCGCCAGTCTTCCGCCAGCGGGGCCGGGCCGGACCCCAGGCTCAGTTCTTGGGAAGTCCGGCCCAGCGCCTCGTCCGCCGTCCAGCCGAACAGGCGTGCGGCACCCTGGTTCCAATACTGGAAGCGGCCCTCCAGATCGCGGACGCTGATGGCGCTGGGGACTTGATCCAGCACGGCGGCCTGGTCGCGCATTTTTTCCTCGGCCCGCCGCTGGGCCGTCACGTCCCACGATATCCCTTGCACGCCCACGATCCGGCCGGCGGCGTCCCGCACGGGCGTTTTCACCACTTGCCCCCAGGCCGGGGCCGCCTCGGCCAGCGTTCCATGCTGTTCAATGTCGCAGAGCGGCTGGCCGGTGGCCATGATCTGCTGGTCATCGCGGCGGTATTTCTCCGCCAACGCGCGGGGTGACACCTCGAAGTCGGTCTGGCCCAGGAGGGCCTCGCGCGACCGGCCCAGGCGCTGGCAAAGCTGGTCATTGACGAACACAAACCGCCCCTCGCGGTCCTTGCGGAACACGTCCACCCCGGGGATTTCCAGCAGCGAGCGGCAGAGCGACTCCGACTCCCGCAACGCCGCCGTCTGCTCCTGGACGCGCTGCTCCAGGGTGGCGTTGAACCCGCGCAAGGTCTGCTGGGAGCTCAGCAGCGCGACGTTGAGCTGCTCGATTTCCCGCACCTGCCGCAGCACCTGCCGCTGGTGGCTGAACTGGTTCAGATAGGCCTGCACCCGGGTCCGCAAAAGCTCCGCCGGGATCGGCACAAACAAGAAATTCAGCGCCCCCACCGCGTAGCCTTGCTCGATCTCTTGCACCGCCTCGGACGTGGCGGTGATGAAGACGATGGGAACGTGCTGGAACCGCTCGTGCTGTCTGAGCGTGCGCGCCATTTCCAGACCGCTCATGCCGGGCATGTGAAAGTCGAGCAGGAGGAGCGCAATGTCCTGCGGCTGGAGGAGCAGCCTCAGCGCTTCGCGGGCCGAGCCGGCGGCCAGGATTTCGCAGTCCAATTCTTTCAACGGCTCGGCTAGCCCTACCTTCGCAGGTTTGAGAGGGAATGGTGGTGACAAGGAGTTAAA
>CAYZVY010000370.1:0-3432 GCA_964481675.1 uncultured Verrucomicrobiota bacterium | reverse complement strand
TGCCATACCAGTGAGTTAATGAGACCGAAAACGGTAAAAAATGGGTAACACTTCTCCGTTGCGGGTCACTCGTATCATGTTGTTTAACTGCATCCATGTTTCCGAAGCATAACGAAAAGCGGTCTCAGCGATCGCATTCGTATGCTCGTCCAACTTTTCCGTGATGTCAACTGCCAACATCCTGATTTTCTCGAACACCTCCTTCCGTTTACGGCGATCGAACCCCCGGACCTTGTGACGCCCCGCCTCAAGGGTGAAGCAGGCCGTCCGCCCTCCCAGGATCCTGCGCCGGACATGGTTTACCTCATGTCCCGTAAGCTCGCATTGCAGCCCAAGCTCGCGGGCCCCGACCTTCTCATCCCCGATCCGCAGGGTCAGGTGGCGCAGGATCTCCTGATGTTCCCGCTCCACGCCGCCGTTGTAGGGCGGATAGTGTGGCGGGGACACCAGCGGGATCACGCCGTGCTCGGCGAGCACCTCGCATACGGCGTGGTGCTTGAAGTTACTGCCTCCGTCCATCTTCATGAACAGGGGCGCACCGTGCTCCTTGAAGAGTTCTCCCAGGCTCCACGCCACCTTCCCGCCATCCGCCTGCATATCGGCGCCCAACGCCCGCAGGTTGCACCGGCTGGCCAGATCCATGACCAGGTGCATATGCCCGAAGCGATCCTCCAGCCAGTGCTTTTTGGTATCGTCCATCGACCACACCAACCCTGGCACCAGCCAGTCGATCCGGCGCTCCAGTGCCTGTTTCTCCTCATGGACCTCGCGGCGGGCAACCTCCACCAGGGCCTGGAGGTCACGCCGCGAGATCTGGCTGCTATGGCGGGCATACAGCGCACCCGTTCCCCGGGTGCGCTTGCGACCATGGGCAAGCTGCACGATCTCATCGTAGAGCGCGTCAAGGTCAAGCGGCCCGACCTTGGCGGGGCCCGGGTGGTTCACCAGGGCGTCCCCGGCCTTCAGGCGGCGCTTCCACCGCAACAGGCTGGATCGGGGCACGCCGAGTTCCCGGCACACCATACGGTACGGCGACTTCAACTTCTTCCTGGCTTGCTCCACGATGGTGATCATGTGTTTACACCGGTCGTTTTTTTTTAGGCGGCGACGTTTCCCCCGACTGGCCCTCCAGGCTTTCCCGGATGACCTGCTGGATCCTGAGCCGGCTCTCCAGAACCTGACGCTCCTTCTCCAGGAGCCCCACCTTCGCCTGCAGCTGCTCCTTTTCCGGATCCACCGGTTGCAGTGGACGCCCCGCCGGCCGGTCCCGCAAGGCCGTCCTCATCGCCTCCAGCGCCCGCTCCTGCCACTCGTAGAACGTCTTGCGACTGACCCCCAGCTCCTGGGCCGCCTGCGTTGCGTTCAGCCGTCCCGCCAACACCGACAGGATTACCCGCTGCCGCTCCATCACCTTCGGGTCCTCGTTCTCCTTCATCCTCGCTTACCTCCCCGCTCAGGAGCCGGCGGCGGCCGGAGGCGTCGTCACCGGCGCCTTGCCACGCATCGTGCGTGGCCGCAAGCTGACGCACCGACCCAGGGTCTCCAGTTCCCGCGCCCGCGCCTTGCGGTCCAGCAACCGCTTCACCAGTTCGGGCAACGCCGGCCCCTCGGTCCCCGCCCTCGTACCCCGCGGCTCCAACGCCTGCAGCATACCAGCAAGCGCCCGGTCCTGCCACTGCGAAAGCAGCGAGGCGCTCATCCCCATCTCCCGGCACAGTACCGACGCCTGCTTGCGTTCCGTCCACACCGCCAGCACCGCGCGGCATTTCTCCGTCACCCCGTACCGATCCATTTCCGCGGTCTTCATGATGCACCTCCTGTGTGTTCAACTCCCCGCCGAAGGCTCCGTCGCCATCCCGGGTTTCAAGGCCTTCTCGATCAGTTTCTCCAACCGCCGCGGTAAGCTCGGCTGGTCCTCGACATCCTGCTTCCACGTCGGATCCAGCGCCGTCAGCATCCCTGAAAGCGCCTTCTTTTCCCACTGGTTGATCGCCGACCACGGCACCCCCAGCTCCTTCGTCAGCGCCGAGGGACTCCGCCGCCCGCTCCACAACGCCAGCACCGCCTTCGCCTTTTCCTTCGCGCTGTGCATCCGCATTGGCTGCCTGGGTTTCCTGACCTCCACGTCCTGTCCCTGTTCCGTCTTCATGTTCTGCTCCTTTCTCCAGTTCGCACACCAGTGGCCCTCCGCCCTCCATCGGCTTGCCATCCACCCGCACACTCATGCGCTTCTTGTCCGTTTCGATCACCACGCTCTGACCGCCCATCCGCCCCACCATGTAGAACGGCTCCACGGGCTTGCCCCGCAAGGCCAGTTCCTCCACGTTCGCCGCCACATGACGCTCGAGGGTCTCACGCAGCGCCTTCTCGATGGCAAAGAACCGGTCGGCCGGACACGCCCCCTCCAGCCCCTGGTGCGGGCGCCGGTGGTTGTAGTGCTTGACCCAGTATTCGATCCGCTCCCGGGCTTCCTCGAACGTCTCGAACCGCGCCCGCGACAGGAACTCATCCTTCAGTGTCTGCCAGAACCGCTCGATCTTCCCCAGCGTCATGGGATGATGCGGCGTGCTGCGGATGTGATGGACGTGGTCTCGTTTCAGCTCCTGCTGGAACTTCGTGATCCCGCGCCAGCTGGCGTATTGACGGCCGTTGTCCGTGAGCATCTCCTTCGGCGCTCCGTAGGCCGCCACCGCCTGGCGGTAGATCTCCACCACGTACGCGCTCGGCTGGCTGCGGTACACCCCCAGTCCCGTGATGTACCGCGAATAGTCATCGATGAACCCGATGATGTACGCCGTCTGTCCCAGGATGGGATAGTAGGTGATGTCGCTCTGCCACATCTGGTTCGGCGTCGAGCGCTCGAACCGGCGCGGAGGCGGGACCGGCTTCCGCCGGACCTTCGGCGGAGGTGCCGTCAGCCCAGTCTGCTTCAGGTGCTGGCGCACCGTCTCCGGACTGGCCTTCAAACAGAAGAACCGCCTCAGGATCTGCGAGATCCGCGTCGCCCCCTGCCGGGGATCCGCCTGTTTGAGTTCCGTGATCTTCTCGTGGACCGCCGCCGGAAGCTTCGCCCCGCCTCCCCTCCGGCATGGCTCTTTCCTGAGCCCCTGCTCGCCGTACTGCCGGTACAGCTTGGTCCACTTGTAGATCGTCTCGTCCGAGATCCCCAGCTCCCGGCTGATCACCTGCGCGGTAATCCCTTCTTCCAGGTGCAACTGGACCGCTCGGCGCCTGATCTCATAGGGATAGGCCGCCTGGAGTGAACCCTTCAAGCCTCCAGGACTTTTTGCTTTCGCTTTAAGCCGGGCGAGCCCCCCGGGGGGCTCCTTCTGCCCCAACTTCTTCGTTCCTGCTTTAACCTTCGCACTCATTGGTAACACTCCTTCACTCGGTTTCCCGCTAGAAGTGTCACCCATTTTTACGAAGTTTTTA
>CAYZVY010000369.1:1446-3432 GCA_964481675.1 uncultured Verrucomicrobiota bacterium | reverse complement strand
TTCAAGACGTGCGAGGCGCTGAACCTGGACGTGGTGGCGGGGTGCGATTTCAACGCCCACATGCGCGACCGGTTCAAGGCCACCCAGCCCGGCGCGTTCGTCACCGGCGACGCCGAGGAGTTCCTGAAGCAGGATTTCGACGCGGTGCTGCTGGCCACCTTCTGCCCCGCCCATGCCGACGATGCCATCCGCTGCCTGGAGGCGGGCAAGCACGTGCTGTCGGAGGTGACCGCCTTCCACACCATGGCGGAAGGCGTCCGCCTGGTCGAGGCGGTCGAGAAAACCGGCAAGATCTACAACCTCGCGGAAAACTATCCGTTCAGCCCGGCCAACATGTACCTGGCCCGCCAGTGGCGCGAGGGGCTTTTCGGCGAGCTGATGTATGCCGAATACGAATACGTGCACGAGTGCCGTTCGCTGGTCTACACCTACATCGACGGCGTGCCGGTGCAGCCCGGCTGGACCGTGCACAATTGGCGGAGCTGGCTGAACTTCCACTACTACTGCACCCACTCGCTGGGGCCGGTGATGGTCATCACGGGCACCCGGCCCGTGACCGTCCAGTCGCTGCCGGGCACGCCGACCCTGGCCGGCTACCTGATGTCGAACGAGGAGGGGATGGGCGGCGTCACGCCGTCCCTCATCCGCATGAACAACGGCGGGCTGGTGCGCAACCTGATGGGCGCCACCACGAACGACTCCCACATGCAGCGGCTGTGGGGCACGCTGGGCGCCGCCGAGGTCAACTGCGGCGGCAAGGGGCTGCAGCTGCGGCTGGGCGCCTCGGGCGGCTCGCCCAAGCTGGAGGTCACCCCGAAGCCGGACGCGCTGGGCGCGCTGGCCGCCAGGACAGGGCACGGCGGGGGCGACTTCTGGGTGCTCTACTATTTCGCCCGGCAGATCCTTACCGGCGAGGCGGGGCCGTTCGACGTGTACGGGGCCAGCGACGTGACGATTCCCGGCATCCTGGCGTTCCGCTCCTCCTGCGAGGGGGGCAAGCCGTATGACGTGCCCGATTTCCGCAAGAAGAAGGAGCGTGACGCCTGGCGCAACGACGACTGGAAGCAAAAGCGGTACAATGTCAAAAAGGGCTGCTTCCCGGCGGGCGCGGACCCGAAGGTGACCGGCCGCTTCTCCACGGTGATGAAGGCCCTGATCGGCTATGCCACGGCCTACCGGGCCCTGGCCGACTGGGAGCGCGTGGAAGGCGAGATGACCGACAAGGCCGCGATTCGCGCGATCGCGGCCCGGGCGGGCGGGGATCTGGACGGCATGCTCCAGACGTATGCGGAGGCGCGGACGATCGCCGATGCGTATCCGAAGAGCGATGGCGCCCGCGTCCTGCGCGAGATGCTGGAGGTGGGGCTCGAGGCCGAGGTGATGAAGCCGGGCTTCAAGGCGGCGCTCAGCCGCAAGCTGGCCGCGTGGAACAAGCGGTATCCGGACCCGTCGGGCTGGCTGTCCGAGGCGGAGGTGTCGGCCCTGCGGCCGGCGCTGAAGTCGATCCGCCTGGCGGGCGCGCCGGGCCGGACGACCTGGAAGAAGATGCCCTGCCTGGCCGAGTCCAATCTGCTCGATATCCGGGGCGCCCACGGCGGCCAGGACGGGCTCGTGTATATCCGCGGCAGCCTGGAGCGGTTCGCGGCCGGGAAGGGCGAATTGCTGGTGGGGGCCGATGGCCCCGTCCGGATCTGGCTGAACGGCAAGCCCGTGGGGCTGGTGGCGGCGAAGGGCAATCCCGCCACGGCGGACGAGTTCCGTTATAAGGTGGCGTGGAAGAAGGGGCGCAATGCCATCCTGATCGCGCAGCTGACCAACCAGGGGAATGCCTGGGGGGTGATGGTGAGGGGGAGTTAGGCTGAAGGCTTTAGGCTGTAGGCTATAGGCTGTAGGCTTTAGGCGATAGGCTTTAGGCTGAAGGCTTTAGGCTATAGGCTGAAGGCTTTAGGCTGTAGGCTATAGGCTTTAGGCTGAAGGCTTTAGGCT
>CAYZVY010000369.1:0-1346 GCA_964481675.1 uncultured Verrucomicrobiota bacterium | reverse complement strand
GCCTATCTTAGGAACACCCACACGGTGGGGTGCGTGGGCAGGAGCGCGGCGGTGTAGTCCGCCAGGATGCCGTAGGGCAGGCTGGCGGGGGCATGGATCACCATGACCGGGGTTTCCTTTTTCCGGGACGCCAGCAGCGCTTTCAGCGCGGCCGGCGAGGCGACCGGCAGGTTCGTGATGGTCAGGTCGGGCTCGGCGTTTTCCCGGCTCCAGGATTCGGAGATCAGGGTCACGGTTCCCGTGGCGCCCGCGCCTGCCGCGACCAGGTTCAGCTCCCACGGCTTGACGATCCAGGGGGCGCGGTCGCGGAATTTTTCGTCGGGCAGAAAGGCCCTGAAATAGGGGTGGCCCGCGGCGGGCGGCTCGAGGCGGACGACGCCCTGGTTTTCGGCCATGTCCAGCAGCGCGCAGGTGAGCCGCACCTGGTCCAGCGGCAGGGCCCGGTCGGGCGCGAAGGCGAGAAAGGGATCTTCCATCCGGTTGGTGCAGGCGGCGAACGCCGCGACCAGGAGGCCGGCGTCCCGGGTGGCCAGGGGGCCTTCCTTCAGGCCGGTGAGGGTGAACGCGGGCGGGCCGTTGGTGGCGCCGGCGGGCGCGGCTTTCAGGGTCAGGTCGCGCACGCGGCGGGAGCCGTCGGCCCGTTCGGGGCGCATGATGACCTCGATCATCTGGCCCTTGGCGAAGCGGGAGGCGGGGTTGGGAACCTGCCAGCCGTAGACGGCGCTTTTGGAGGCCTGGTGGGGCACGTCGAGGATGGTGTCGGGGTCGTTGTAGTCCGAGGCGATGGAGTGGGGGTCGAAGAGGTCGGCGGCCAGGGCCTGGGTGCCGGGATGGGCCGGGTCCTCCGTGACGCGGGAGCCGGTGAAGACGAGGCCGGCGGCGGGGAGGGGGCCTTTGCGGGCCTTGTCCAGGATGAGGGTTTCGGCGGCGGCTTCGACGGGCGCCACGGGCTCCCCGGCGAGGGAGGGGGGCGTCCAGCGGAAGGTGACCTGCACGCGTTCGCCCTTGGGCCAGAAGCGGCAGGCGCCGGCGTCCACGGGGCGGCCGGCGGGCATGCCGAGGAAGAGGAGGGCGTCGCGGACGTCGCCGGGTTTGGCGAAGGAGACGGCGAGGGCTTCGTAGTCGTGGCCGCTGGCCTCGGAGATCAGGAAGAATTCGGTGGCCTTGTCTTCGATGCCGGTGGCTTCGGCCCAGAGGCGGACGGTGCCGGCGGTGCGGTCGGCCAGGAGGCCGCGGCGGACGAGGCGGTCGGCGCGGTTGGAGGCGGCGGCGGTGTCGCGGGCGGTTGAGGCGGCGACGAAGGCCAGGTTGGTGGGGCGCCAGGGCAGGCGGTCGTCGGTTTCTTC
>CAYZVY010000368.1:0-3452 GCA_964481675.1 uncultured Verrucomicrobiota bacterium | reverse complement strand
GCGGTTCTGCTGTGGCCGCCCCCGGTGGGGGCGGTCACTGGCCTGGCGCCTGGAGCTATGGCCCGGCGGTTACGCGGCCGGCGGCCGCATCCACAGAAGACCTGCGGGCGCTTCACGGGGATCGAATCCGGACCGGAATAGCTAATAGCTGATAGCGGACGGGAATAGCGAATAGCGGATCAGAGGAGATACAGGGCGATGGCGGCGGTCATGAGGATGGCGCCCGCCGCCCGCTTGAGCAGCAGCGCGCGGGACAGCCGGCGCTCCAGGTCGATCATGCCCAGCGCCCGCCCCACGATGAAACCCAGCCCGATGGACATCAGCCCGCGCGTGGACTGGATGATGTTGCCGAACACCACGCCGATCCGGTCAAACGCCAGGTAAAGGAACAGCATGCTGATGAACCACGCCGCCGCATAGGGCGCCGCCATGAGCCACAGCCTCGGCTTCAGCGACTCCTTCCGCATCACCAGCGGCAGCCCCGCCACCGCCCCCATGGTGTAGGTCACGCACACGCCGATCATCGGGGCCCGCGGCCCCGCCGGCTCCAGTGCCACCACCAGCTGCTTGATGAACAGGTCGGATAGCGAATACCCCATCACCGTCATCGCCACCGCCCCCATGGCGGGCAGCGACAAGGGCCCTCCCTTCTCGTTCAGCATCAGCACGGCCGACATGCTCAACACCACCGCCCCCCACTGCCACGGATTCAGACGGGCGTGCAGGAACAGGACGCTGATCAGCGCCAGGACGAAAATCTTCAGCCCCAGCAGCGGGACAATGCGCGAGGAATCCACCCGCCGCAGCGCCATGAACAGCCCGACCTGCGCGATCATATAAAACCCGATGGCGCCCAGCCCCTGCCAGAAATAGGCCTTCAGGGGCGGCATCGTGGGACTCGCCAGAATGGGAAACAGGACGGCCGCCGCCACGCCCATCAGCATGTGGGAAAGCCCCAGCAGATGCAGCGGCTTCCCGCCCGAGCGCTGCAGGAACCAGCGCGACCCCAGGTAGGAAAGCGATTGAAAAACGGCGGCTAAAAACGCATAGCCAATGCCAGGCAGATCCATCCCATGTCCTTTTAAGCGTGTCACCCTACCCCGATCCGTGCTAAACTTCAATTTTAAAGCACCATGCGAACCCTCACCGCCAGCTTATGCGTCTTCCTGGCCGCCGCGGCCGCGATGGCCCTCACGTCCGCGGACCGCGTCGTTCCCGTCACCGCGTCCTGGCAGACCACTCCCGCCGCGCTGACCCTCAACTGGACCACCGGCGGCCAGGCCCGGGCCTGGATCGTCCAGCGCAAGCCCCTGCTCACGCCCGGCTGGACCACGCTCGCGGTCCTCACCAATACCGCGGTTGCCTACACCGACACCACCGCCGTGGCCGGCACGGCGTTCGAATACCGCGTCACCCGCCAGGATGCCATCACCAACGCCTGGGGCTATCTCTATGCCGGCTTCAATCTGCCGCCGCTGACGGACCGCGGCACACTGATCCTGGTGGTGGAGAGCAACACCGCCGCCGCCCTGGAGCCCGAGCTCCGCCGGTTTGTCCGCGACCTGGCCGGCGACGGCTGGCGGACCCTCCGCCTCACCGCCCCGCGCCTGAACTGGAACGATGCCGGCTGGGCCGCGGCCGTCACCAACCTGAAAGCCCACATTCTCGCCGCCCACGCGGCCGACCCGACAGTCCGGGGCGTCCTGCTCTTCGGACGCGTGCCCGTGCCCTACTCCGGCGACCTCGCGCCCGACGGCCACCCCGAACACGTCGGAGCCTGGCCGGCCGACGCCTACTACGGCGACCTGGACAACGCGCCCTGGACCGATACGATCACCTCGCCCGTCAACAACGGCGCCCGGCTTTACAATATCCCCGGCGACGGGAAGTTCGACCCCTCCTGGGATCCGGAGTTCAGCGCCGAGCTGATGGTCGGCCGCGTGGACCTGGCCGATATGCCGGCCTTCGCCCAGCCCGAGCAGGAGCTGCTCCGCCAGTACCTGGCCAAGAATCACCAGTACCGCCATGTCCGGACCGGCACGCCACCGCCGCGCGGCCTGATCCGGGATAATTTCGGTTTCAACTACGGCGAGGCCTTCGCCCAGACGGCCATCCGGGACTTCGGCACCTGGTACGGATCCTCCCAGGCCGTGGCGGGCGCCTGGTTTCCCACCCTCCGCACAAACCGCTACCAGGCCGCTTACGGCTGCGGGTCCGGTCAATACACCTATGCGGTCGACGTCGGAACAACCGCCGACTTCGCCACCGGCCCCGTCCACACCGTCTTCGCCATGCTCTTCGGCAGCCGGTTCGGCGACTGGGACAACACCAACAACTTCCTGCGCGCCCCGCTGGCCTCCACCCCGTCGGTCCTGACCTGCGCGTGGGCGGGACGCCCCAAATGGTGGAGCCACCCGATGGATTTGGGCGAACCCATCGGCCGGGTCTTCCAACTGGTCCAGGGAAACACCTATCACGACTATGAATCCGAGGAGCCGTCCATGGGCGTGCAGGCGGCCCTGATGGGCGATCCCACGCTGCGCCTTCACCTGCCGGAGCCCCCCCGCCAGCTGTCCGCATCCGTGACCGGCGCGCAGGTGATCCTGACCTGGCAACCGCCCCCCGGCTCCAACTGGCTGTACAGCGTGTCGCGGGCACCGGCCGACAGCACCGCCTTTTCCAACCTCCACGCCGGCCTGCTCGGCGGCCTTTCCTATACCGGTTCGCTGGACGCCCTGACCGCCGCCGTGTTCCAGGTGCGCGCGGCCCGGCTGGAATCCGTCCGCAGCGGCTCCTACACCAACGTCAGCCAGGGCCTCTTTGCCCGGGTCGCCGCCGATGGGCACGTCAACCGGCCGCCGGTGGCCACCAACCGGGTTGCCGCCACGACAATCGGCCAGGCCGTTTCAATCGTGCTGGGCGGAACCGACCCCGACGGCGACGCCTGCTTTGCCGCCCTGACCGCTTGGCCGGAAACGGGCTCGCTCACGGGCTCGCCCGCCGCGCTGGTCTACATCCCCGCGGCCGGCTTTACCGGCGCCGTCCAGTTCGCCTACGACGCAAGCGACGGGTGGGCCGACAGTTCCAACGCGACCGTGTCGGTGACCGTGGCGCCCGCGCAGACGCAGCGGGGCACCCCGTGCGCCTGGCTGATCCGCGCCATCGGATACGCCGAAAACTACGACGACGCCGAGGCGCTGGACCCCGACGGCGACACCGTTCCCACCTGGGCGGAATACCGGGCGGGCACGGATCCAATGAGGGTGGAATCGGTTTTCGCCCTGCTGGGGCTTGATGTCCTGACCGGCTCGAACCGCCTGACCTGGTACGCCAGCACGAACAGCGGCGTCACCTCGCCGATGTGGATCAAAAAGGGGACAAACTGGCCCGAATCCGGGTGGGGCTGGGCCGCCTCGAACCTGGCGCGCCACCCCTCCGGCACCAACACGTGG
>CAYZVY010000367.1:0-3484 GCA_964481675.1 uncultured Verrucomicrobiota bacterium | reverse complement strand
GAACTGACCGACCTGGCCCTGACCATGAAGGGCGTGAAGAACTACACCTGCCTGGCCAAGGACACAAGCCAGGGCGTGATCTTTCTCCGGCGCATCGTGCCCGGCGCGGCCGACAAGAGCTACGGCATCCAGGTGGCCAAGCTGGCCGGGCTTCCGGAGCCGGTCATCGAGCGGGCCCGCGAGATATTGGCCAACCTGGAAGAGGGTGAATTCGGCGAGGCGGGCCAGCCGAAGATTGCCAAAACCCGGCCAGGTGCCCGGAAGAGCCGGGTCGAGGCCGTCCCGGCGGACCGCCAGATGGATTTGTTCGGAGGAACCCAAGCGCCATGAAAATTGTCTGCGCCACCAACATGCCGTATGCGCTGGAAGCCTTTTCCACGCTCGGCGACGCCGTTGTCCTGGAAGGCCGCACCATTTCGCCGGCCGATGTGAAGGAGGCCCGCATCCTGGCGCTCCGCTCCACGACCAAGGTCAATCCGGCCCTGCTGGAAGGCAGCCAGGTGGGTTTTGTCGGAACGGCCACCATCGGGACCGACCACCTGGACATCCAATATATGGAACAGGCCGGCATCCGGTGGTGCTTTGCCCCGGGGTGCAACGCCAACAGCGTGTCGGAATACATCACGGCGGCCCTGCTGGTGCTGGCCGACCGGGGCGGGTATCGGCTCGAGGGGCTGACGATCGGCGTGGTGGGCGTGGGCAACGTGGGCTCGCGCGTGGTGAAAAAGGCCGAGGCGCTGGGCATGCGGGTGCTGAAGAACGATCCGCCCCTCCAGCGGAAAACCGGCGATCCCTCTTTTGTGCCGCTGTCCCGCATCCAGGCGGAAGCTGATATTGTGACGTTTCATGTGCCCCTGACAAAGACCGGCCCGGATGCCACGTTCCACATGGCCGACGATGCCTTTTTCGGCGGTCTGCGCAAGCCGGTTGTCTTCCTGGACGCCGCCCGCGGTCCGGTGGTGGATTCGCCGGCCCTGGTGCGGGCGATGGAGGCGGGGCGCGTGAAGCAGACCGTGCTGGACACGTGGGAGGGCGAGCCGGCCTTCGACCGGTCCTTGCTGGATCGCGTGGAGATCGGCACGCCGCACATTGCCGGCCATTCCTTTGAGGGCAAGGTGGCGGGCACGATGATGGTGTACGAGGAAGCCTGCCGCTGGCTGGGCGTGGCGCCGTCGTTCAGTCCGGAGTCGCAGCTGCCGCCGGCCCTGGTGCCCGAGTTGCACGTGAAGGCGGCCGGCCGGGCCGACGAGGACGTGCTGCGCGAGATCGTCAAGCCTGTCTACGACATTGAGGCCGACGACGCCCGCATGCGCGCCATCGACGCGGCGGAGGCGGCGCGCGGCAAGACGTTCGACCGGCAGCGCAAGGATTATCCGATGCGCCGCGAATTCCGGTATACGCGCGTCACCGCCGCGGGCGCCAGCCCCGCGCTGCTCGCCAAGCTCAAGGGCCTGGGTTTCCAGGTGGCGTAAGGCCGCATGGCGCCGGCGTGTCGCATCACGGCTCACCGGGACGGTTCGCCCTACCGGTTTCACGCAATAACAGGTACGAGAATCGGGTAGGGCGAGGCGTCCCTGCCGAGCCGCATGCGCCATGCGGATCATCATCGCGGCGGGCGGCTCACCGGGACGGTTCGCCCTACCTGCTGCGCGTAACGATTCTCATCGTTGATCCATCTGGGCGCCTCGTCCAGCGGCGGCGTCATTTCATAGAATGGGGCGTGGATCGAGTACGCGTACGCGTACGAGCCTGGAACTGATCACCGATCACTGGTCACTGATCACTGGTTACCGATCACTGGTCACTGATTACCGATCACTGATTACTGATCACTTCTTCCTACTTCTTCGGAATCCCCAGCCCCTCGAGATGGCGGGTGAAATGGCGGTCGAGCAGGGCTTCGTGCGCCTCTTCTGCCTTATAGAGCAGGGCGAACAGTTCGGCTTTGAGGGCCGGATCCTCGAGAATGAACCCGTAGGCCACGTGGAGCACCTGGCGGGCGGCGTTCAGGTCCATCAGCTTCGGCAGCTCCTTGTCCGGCATCCTGGCGGGATCCGGGATGGAGGCCAGGTCGGGGGTGATGTGGTAGAGCTTGAGCGCGTCGGGCAGCCGCTTCAGCGCCACGGCGTGCATTTTGCGGTAGAGGGCGGGCGACTCCTGGGCGGCCAGGCGGACGGCTTCCAGCCAGCTCGTGCCGGCGGTTTTCTCGTGAAACTTGCCGCCGGTGACCTCCCCGACGATCGGGAAGATGGAGAACTTGTCCGACCCGGAGTGGACCGAGATCTTGTAGTCGCCGTGCGACTTGGCGATCCGGCAGTGGGTGGTGAACTGGCGGCGGAACTCGGGGATGTCGCCGATGTAGTCGATGCCCTTCTGGAACTCGCCGATGAAGCGGGGTGCCATGCTGACGATGGTAACCTTGCGCCGCAGCAGCTCGCGGATGAAGAACAGGTGGTGCGACGGCAGGGTGGGGGTGGTGGTCTCGTCGATGCTGATCTCGAGATCGAAATGGCCCGCGCCTTTCTTGGACACGAGGAACGCGTAGACCTGGGCCGCGAAGTCGAGGGCGGAGGTATACATGACGGCGCAGCGCAGCGCGTCGGCCTTGTTGAAGACGAGCTTCTCGCCGCCCAGGTCGAAGGTTTTGCCGGCATAGCCGTCTTCCACGGCCTGGCGGACGTCGGCCGGCAGGGCGGCGAACTCGGCGGCGATCTGGGCGTCCGGATACGCGGCGGCCTGGGGCTTCATGACCTCGGACAGGTCGAGCGTGATCATGGTCATGCCGGCGTCGAGGGCGCCCTGGATATCGGCGATCGTCTTCAGGTGGTCGCCGTCAGCTCCGAAGCCTTCGGTGTAGCCCGCCTGGAAGACCAGGAACGTGGTGTCGTCGACAACGTCGCGGTAGGTGCGGTTGGTCAGCTTCAGCTCGCGCATGGACTGCTGGGCCAGGACCGGGGCCACCTTGTAGCGGCGGAGGGCGCGCAGGTGGCCGCCCGTGGCGCGGCCGAGGCGGTCGCCGCAGCCGAAGGTGGTTTTCCGGTCCGCCAGCGAGATGGGGGCGGTCCAGGTAAATTCGCGGCGCAGGGCGGCGGCGTTGGCGGCTGTCAGGGGGCAGAGCTTGTAGCTGACGCCATCCTTGTTTCCGCAGTCCCCCGCAAAGCCGGGGCCGGCTTCGCCGGAGGCGGCCAGGATGAGCAGCCGTTTCTCGGTTTCAAGGCGCGCCATCAAAAAGAGCTGGCCATTCTTAAGGAACAACGAGCTGGCGTAAAGGGAGCCGGCCAGAAGAGGCGTGTTTTTCAAGGCATCGAGCGACGCCTGGTTGCACTGAAGCAGTTTGCGAGAGAGAACGGCCGAAAGAATATCCTGAATGCTCATGAGAGTCTCCTGTAAATGAAAGGTGGTATTTTACTGCACAGACGGCTCGATTTCAAGGACAAGTGCTGCTGGTTAAAGCCGGCGCTCGCCCCGTTTCCTGGTGATTCCG
>CAYZVY010000366.1:0-3486 GCA_964481675.1 uncultured Verrucomicrobiota bacterium | reverse complement strand
GGAAATTTAAGTATTAAAATCTTGCCTTTTCAAGGGCTGTGTTGTATAAATTCACATTAAATAAACGGAGTGATCAGATGAAAAAGACAGTTGCTGGAATGGTTGTGGTGGTGATGATGGCGGCGGGATTGGCGATGGCGCAGGATGCGGCCCCGGCCAAGCCGGCCGAGGGTGCGGCTGCAAAGGTTTGCTGCAAGGGAACGGCGACCACCAACACGTCGTGCTGCGCGAAGACCGTTGTCACGACCAACACCGCGGCCTGTGCGAAGAGCGCGGGCGGGTGTCCCATGGCGGCGGCGAAAAAGGCGGCTGAGGAAGCCAAGGCGGCCGCGACGAAGTAACGCGAAGAAGAGATGAACGTCAACGGACCGGCCTGAACACTCAGGCCGGTCCTTTTTTTTGTTTGCTCCGGCCCCGAGATCGGCTTCACCACGGTCGAAACGCGCCTCACCAGGCGGCTTAAGGCGGAGATGGAAAAGGCGGAAGCGGTGCTGGAAGAAAGCCGGCCGAGGTGATAGGCTCATCCGATGAATGATCTGGCTTGTCCGGCATGGGACCCGCGGGTTCCTGTTCCTGAAATAGAGGACCTTGCCGCGCCGGCGGGGATGGTCGATGTCGTGGTGCATCGCGCCGACGCGGAATTCGGGTTTCTTCACGACAACACCGTGATCGGGCACGACGGCGCGCTGGTTGCCGCCTGGTACAACTGTCCGGCCTGGGAGATGGCGGATGCGTCCTGCATCCGCTGCCGACGTTCCCGCGATGGCGGCCGCATGTGGAGCCCGCCCGAGGTGATCGCCGCCGACACGGCCGGCGCCGGCATCCTTTATGTACCCGGGGTTTTTCTCTCCCGCGGAAAGGACCTGTCCGCCATTGTGGGTAACATGGTGGGGGTCGACCTGGTGACCCGGTGCGAGCTATACGCACTGAATGGGGAAACCGGCCGTTGGAGCAACCGTGGCGCGATCGTCGGTCCCTTCCTTCCGAATATGGCCCCCGTGCTGATGGGGAACGGCTCGTATATCATGGGGGGGCGAATGGCCCCGAAGCCGGCGATGAAGCCTGAAATCCCCGCCGTGGCGATCAGCGCAGGCGGGGATGTGGCCGCGCCCTGGCGGCTGATTCCGATGGCGGAGGGCGGGCGGGGGATGGACGGGGAGCGGTTTCCGGAGAGCACCCTGTGGGTGGAGGGAGCCGACATCACCGCCATCGTCCGCGGCGGGTCCGTTTTTTTCAGCCGCGATTATGGCGAGAGCTGGAGCGGGCCCGTCCGGCACGGCCTGCCTGCCGAGTCCAGCAAGTTGTACGCCGGAACGCTGTCCACGGGTCAGCGCTACCTGGTCTGGAACCGGCCCGACCCGGCCGGGGTGAGGCGCAACCTGCTCACGCTGGCGGTGAGCCGGCCGGGCGGGCGGGAGCTGGCGGCCATGTGGAAAGTGCGCCATGGGTTCTCGGACGCGCTTCAGGCCGGCCCCGAGTGGTCGTATCCGTGCGCCCTTGAACAGGACGGCAATCTGCATGTCATTTATACGTCCGAAAAGAAGCACAGCGTGATGTCCATCATTCCGTTGGCTGCGTTGATCGCCTAGGGGTTCAAGCGGGCGCTTCTGCGATTTGAAACAGCGGAAGGCCTGCGCAAGTGTAGGGGCGCTGCTTGCGGCGCCCGCATGTCCGACGCACCCACTCGGCGGTCTTCGCAAGCGAAGCTACACCATTCGCATTTCAGTTCGTATAAGCCATAAGTGCTTGAAGAGTTGCGAATCGTTCCGTTTCGGTTTATGTTACTCGTTCTTCGTAAACAGCAAGAGGAGATTCTCGTATGAAAACGGTTCGGCATCAGGCTGATTTTTGCGTGGTGGGCGGCGGCATGGCCGGGCTGTGCGCGGCGGTCTCGGCGGCGCGGCGCGGGACGAAGACGGTGCTGATGCAGGACCGCCCCGTCCTGGGCGGCAATGCCTCCAGCGAGATCCGCATGTGGGTCTGCGGCGCCCACGGCGAGAACAACAAGGAAACCGGGCTGGTCGAGGAGATCCACCTCGACAACCTGTACCGGAACAATTACCCGAACTATTCGGTCTGGGACAGCATCCTCTACGAAAAGGCGCGCTTCCAGGCCAACCTGACCCTGCTGCTCAACTGCTCGTGCACCGAGGCGGCCATGAACGGGAAGCGCATCGCCTCTGTCAAGGGCTGGCAGGGCACGGCCGAAACCTGGCATACGGTAGAGGCGAAGCTGTTTGCCGACTGCTCCGGCGACAGCATCCTTGCGCCCCTGACCGGCGCTGCCTTCCGGGTGGGCCGGGAGGCGGCCTCGGAATTCAACGAGGACATCGAGCCGCCGGTGGCCGACAAAAAGACCATGGGCATGAGCTGCCTGATCCAGGCGCGGGAAACCGACCGGCCCCATCCCTTTGTCGCTCCCACGTGGGCCAACAAGTATACCTGTGACGCCGACCTGAACAACCGCGACCACATGATCCGGGGCTGGCAGAATTTCTGGTGGCTCGAACTGGGCGGCGAGTTCGATTCGATCCACGACACCGAGATGCTCCGCGACGAGCTGCTGAAGCTGGCCTTCGGCGTGTGGGATCACATCAAGAACCGGGGCGAGCACGGGGCCGCGAACTGGGTGCTGGAGTGGGTGGGATTCCTGCCCGGCAAGCGCGAGAGCCGGCGGTACGTGGGCGACTATACCCTGACCCAGAATGACGTGCGGGCCGAGGGCCGGTTCGACGATCTGGTCGCCTACGGCGGCTGGACCATGGACGACCATCATCCGGCGGGCGTCCGGTATCCGGGCGCGCCGACGATTTTCCATCCCGCGCCGTCCCCGTTCGGCATCCCGTACCGCTGCCTCTATTCCAAGGGGATCGACAACCTGTTCTTCGCCGGCCGCAACGTCAGCGTGACCCATGCGGCGATGAGCGCCACGCGCGTGATGGCCACGTGCGCCGTGCTCGGGCAGGCGGTTGGGACGGCGGCTGCCATTGCGACGGCCAAGGGGCTTTCCCCGCGCGGCGTCTACGAGAAGGAAATCCGCTCGCTGCAGGAGGCGCTGATGGATGACGACGCCTACCTGCCCTGGAAGCGGCGCGCCGTTCCGGCCCTTTCGACGGCGGCCAAACTGACCGCATCCGCCGGGGATCCCGAACCGCTGCGCAATGGCGTGGACCGTCCGGTGGGGGATGTTTTCAATGGCTGGCGGGGCGCCTGCGGGAGCGCGATCGAGTACCGGTTTGACAAGCCGTCAGCCCTTGCCGAGGCGCGCCTGGTGTTTGACAGCAACCTGAACCGCGAAAAGAAGAACATGATTTCCTATTACCCGGCCGAGATGCCGGTGTTCGCGGTGCCGCCGGTCATGGTCAAGGCCTTCCGTCTGGAGGCGGAGGTCAACGGGGCATGGCAGACGGCCGCCCGGGTGGAGAACAACTACCAGCGGCTGGTTCGCGTGCCTCTGTCGGTGACGGCGACCGCAATCCGGTTTGT
>CAYZVY010000365.1:0-3504 GCA_964481675.1 uncultured Verrucomicrobiota bacterium | reverse complement strand
GGGGACTCATAATCCCTTGGTCGCAGGTTCGAGCCCTGCTGGGCCCACCATCCTTCGCGCCGCGCGAAGGCGGGTATAGCGAATAGCGAATAGCGGATAGCGGATACCATGTTGCCATGTCGAAAGGATAAACCGATGTCCCATCCTTCCTCCCTCACTCCCCGCCAGCGCTTTGCCGCCGCGCTTGACCGCAAGCCGCTGCCCGGCCGTGTGCCGCACTTCGAGCTGGTCTTCTTTCTCACCATGGAAGCTTTCGGGAAGCTCCACCCGTCGCACCGGAGCTACCACCAGTGGGACCAGATGGAGGAGAAGGAGCGCCGCCTCCACCGAAACGAGATCGCCGACCTCTACATCGCCACCTGCGAGCGCTACGGGCAGGACGCCATCCTCCTGCACCCGAACCCGGGCCGGGAGGACGAAATCGTCAAGCTCATCGACCTGATCCGCGAAAAGAGCGGCAACCGCTATTTCCTGATGCTCCACGGCGACGCCACCTACGGCCTGCCCTCCGGCAACCAGATGATGGCCTTCATCGAGAAGCTGGCCGACGAGCCGGAGAAGATGAAACAGCAGGCCGGCAAAATGGTGGACGACCGCCTGGCCTTCGCCGAGCGGATGAAGGCCCACGGCGGGCTGGACGGCTTCGCCCTCTGTTCCGATTATTGTTTCAACAGCGGACCGTTCCTGAGCCCCGCCATGTTCGGCGAGTTCGTGACGCCCTATCTCGCCCGCCTGACCCGGGCCTACCGGGACATGGGGTTCTACGCGATCAAGCACACCGACGGCAACATCATGCCCATCCTCGACCAGCTGCGGCAGACCGGGCCGCACGCGCTGCACTCGCTCGACCCGCAGGGCGGGGTGGACATCGCCGAGGTGAAGCGGATCTGCGGGCACGAGCTGTGCCTGATCGGCAATGTGAACTGCGGGCTGCTGGACACCGGCACGGACGCGGAGTGCGTGGAGTCCACGCGCTACGCCCTGAAGCACGGCATGCCCGGCGGCGGCTACATCTTCTCCACCAGCAACTGCGTGTATACCGGCATGCGCCTGGCGCGGTATGAACTGATTCTGGACGTCTGGCGCCGCGAAGGGATCGCCTCATGAAACAGGACCACCCGTTCCCGCTGTCTTTCTCCATCGGCAACCCGTGGAAGTTTCCCCAGTACGGGCTGCCGTTCCGGTGCAGCATTCCGCTGGCCCAGGGGCTGGTCCGCGACCCCGCCGCCGAACTGGCCCTGCTCGACGAGGAAGGGCGCGACTGCGCCGCCCAGTGGCGCGTGCTGTCAACCTGGCCCGGCGGGTCCGCCCGCTTCGCCCTGCTGGATTATGCCGAGCCGGAAACCGCCCCCCGCACCACCCGGCGCTACACGCTGCAATTCCGCGGCGACCGGAGTGGCACGGGTCTTCCGACCCCTGTCCCCCCGCCGTGTCCCGAGCGCCCGATCCGGGTCGTCAAAACGGAAAGCGACCTGACCGTCGATACGGGCCGCCTGGCCTGGACCTTCTCCCTCAGCCGGTTCGCCCTGGCGACCGCCATGACCGCGCACGGCCGGGACTGGGTCCGGGACCAGCCGTCCGACCTGTGCGTGACGGACGCCAAGGGGATGACCTACCGCGCCTCGGAGGGTGACTATCGCCTCGTGCTGGAGCAGGAGGGGGCGCACCGTGTCGTCGTCCGGCTCGAGGGGACCCACGGTCGCGGCGAGGCGCGCTTTCTTGACTATACGATCCGCTTCCACTTTACCCGAGGGGGATCCCAGGTGCTGATGCTGCACCACGTGCGCAACCGGCACGACGGCCGCGAGGGGCGCGCGTTCCGGCGCTGCTGGATGGAAGGGGCGATGGCCGCGGCCGCGCCCACGCGCCGGATCCTCCACACCATGCACGGCCTGATGACCAGTCAGCACGCGCTGGCCATCGACGACCGGATCGACCTCGACACGGACAGCGTGCCCCGCCGCGTGAAGGCCGACCCGTTCCTGTATCCGAAACAGGAGACGGAGCTGGCCTGGCAGACCCCGGTCACCGTCCTGCGCGACGGCGATTCGCTCCGCGAGCCGGAGGAGACGATCTGCGAGTCCATCTACGAGAAGAACCCCGGCAAGGCCACCGGCGACCGCCGCGTGTGCGCGCCGCTGGTGGACCTGCACGAGGCGGGGGCGGGCGGCCTGCTGATCAAGTTCGCCATGGCCAGCCCGGAGGCCGAGTACCCGCTCCACCTCGGCAGCGAGCGGAACCGGTTCGAGATCGACTTTTTCCCGCCCTGGCGCGAGCTTCACCACCTGGGCGAGGGCATGGGTAAGACGCGGGACGTGCTGTTCCATGTCCACGACGACAGCCTGGAGGCCATGGACCTGTTCCACGCCAGCGCCGCGCTGGCGTATCCCGGGGTGGTGTCGCCCGGCGCGGCGGCCTACCGCGCGGCGGCCTTTGCCGACGTGCACCGGACCATGCCGTTCCTGCCGAACAAGTACCCCGTGCTGGAGCAGAAGATCGACCTGTTCCGCTCGGCGCCCAAGGGCCACCAGTGGCCGCCCGCGCTGGGCTGGAAGCATTATGGGGACGAGGTCGGTGCCCGCGGCGGCCTGCACCAGAAGAACGTCTGGCAGTTCATCAACAATGAGGAGGACTACCTCTACTGCTGCATGATCGACGCCTGGCGGCGCGGGGCGGCCGTGGACGGCGTTCCCATGGCGCGGCACCTGATGGACATCGACTACATCGACCATTCGCCGGACCCGCGGCGCCACGGCGCCACCTGTCCCCACAGCGAGGCGCACACGAACGGCGAGGTTTACACGAGCCACCAGTGGTGCCAGGGGCTGCTCTATTATTACCTGGCCACGGGGGACGAGGAGGCGCTGCGGATCAGCAAGCGGATCGGCGACTGCCTGGTCTGGTGGATCACCGGGCCGATGAAGATGGCCCTGCGCGGGACGGGGCGCGAGACGGCGTGGCCGCTGCTGTCGCTGTCGGCCCTGTACGAGGTGACGGGAGAGGCACGGTACCGGGACGCGGCACTGCGCGTGACGGACGACCTGATCCAGGTCCAGACGGAAAACGGCAAGGTGTGCTGGGAATATCCGATGGGCAGCGGGATCCTGAGCGATTATATGCTGGCGATGACGTTCAACGGCATCTGGGACGTGTGGGCCGCCACCGGCGAGCCGCGCGTGCTGCAGCTGTGGAAGGATATCACGAAGCCGGTTGTCGAGGCGCTTGAAAACCCCGGGAACTGGGGGTATGTGGTGTTCCGGAACTGGCAGATCAAGGTGGCGGACCTGACCGTGCTGGTGCGGTGGTATGAGCTGACGGGCGACAAGCGGTATATCGCCCTGGGGAAGAACGGCCTGCGCGTGATCCTGGCCGCCGCCCCGCAGCTGGACAGCATGTTCCAGGGCTTCTTCGCCATGTGGTACCGCCACATGATCCTGTATTTGAAACAAGCCGACGAGTTCGGCCTGATCGATGATGACCATTGCACACTAGTGTGGTGATGTG
>CAYZVY010000364.1:0-3512 GCA_964481675.1 uncultured Verrucomicrobiota bacterium | reverse complement strand
AAACCACCTTTTTCCTTTTCTTTTTCCTCTTTGGACTGATAACATTACAAATTGATTTCGATCACAAGGAAAGCGCCATGACAAAATACCTGATGCTCCTGCTGAGCGCGGTTCTGGTGAACAATTTCGTCCTGAACCGATTCCTCGGGATCTGCCCCTTCCTGGGGGTATCCAAGCAGCTTCCCACCGCCCTGGGCATGAGCGGGGCCGTGATTTTCGTCATGACCCTCGCTTCGGCCGTCACCTGGCTCATCCAGCGCTTCGTCCTGGTTCCCCTCCATGTCGATTACCTGCAGACCCTCGTCTTCATCCTCGTCATTGCCGCCTTTGTCCAGTTTGTCGAGCTCGTGCTTAAAAAATCGGCCCCCGCCCTCCACAAAAGCCTCGGCATCTTCCTTCCCCTCATCACCACCAACTGCGCCGTGCTGGGCGTGGCCGTCCTGAATATCAAGCTGAACTATAATTTCCTCGAGAGCGTCCTGTTCGGCTTCGCGGGCGCCGCCGGCTTCGGACTGGCCCTGGTCATTTTTGCCGGCATCCGGGAGAAGCTCGACCGCGCCAACCCCCCCCGCCCCTTCCAGGGCACCGCCCTCGCCTTGATCAC
This sequence comes from uncultured Verrucomicrobiota bacterium, assembly GCA_964481675.1. Classification (GTDB taxonomy): domain Bacteria; phylum Verrucomicrobiota; class Kiritimatiellia; order CAIKKV01; family CAIKKV01; genus CAIKKV01. The sequence goes on along the minus strand of CAYZVY010000364.1, from coordinate 2,908 downwards.
CGCCGGATTACTGAGTTTGGCTTTCATGGGATTCGCAAATTTGGTGAAATAGCCGTATGACAAACGACATTCTCATCCCCATCCTGGTGCTGGGCGCGGTTGGCCTCTTAAGCGGCCTGCTGCTCGCCATCGCCGCGCGCTTCCTGCATGTTTTCGAGGATCCGCGCATTGAAAAAGTCACCGGCCTGCTGCCCGGCGCCAACTGCGGCGGCTGCGGCTATGCCGGCTGCGCCGACTATGCCAAGGCGATCGTCGAAAAGAACGCCCCCACCAACCTGTGCCGCCCCTGCCGGCTCGAAGCCATGCAGGAAATATCCGCCCTGATGGGGGTCGAGGCCAGACAGGCCGAAAAGATGGTGGCGCTGGTCCTGTGCAACGGCGGCGACGTCCACTCGCGCCGCTCCTCGATGTATAACGGCCTGGCCGAGTGCGGCTCGGCCGACATGGTCTCCGGCAGCGGCAAGGTCTGCCGCTTCGGCTGCCTCGGCTACGGCAACTGCGCCCGCATCTGCCCGGTCAACGCCATCCGCATGATGCCCGGATCCAACCTCGCCGTGGTGGAGCCCGCCCGCTGCATCGCCTGCGGCCTCTGCGTGAAGGCCTGCCCCCGCAACCTGATCCGGATGGTCCCCGAATCCCACGATGTCCATATCCTCTGCCGCAACCGCGACAAGGGCATCCTGACCCGCAAGGCCTGCGAGGTCGGCTGCATCGCCTGCCAGAAGTGCGTCAAGGCCGTCAACGGCCAGGGCATCCACATGGAAGGCAACCTCGCCGTGGTCGACTACACCACTCCCCTGTCGCCCGACCTGGTCAATGTGTGCCCGCAGAAGACCATCAACGCGCGCGAGTGTGGCGCCGGCCACCCCTCCACCGCGGGCTCTTCGGCCGCCCAACCGGCGGCCCCCACGCAAGGCGCCCCCACATGAAACTGGTTAAAGCCCCCTTCAAACTGCCCGGCTCCGTGCACCCCCGCTACCACAAGGATGCCACCGCCGCGCTCCCCCTCGAAATCATGCCGGCCCCCGCCCTGCTCCAGGTGCCCATGTCGCAGCACCTGGGGGCCCCCTCCAAACCGATCGTGGCCAAGGGCGACGTCGTCACCCTCGGCCAACTCATCGCCGAACCCGCCAGCGCCGTCTCCGCCGCCGCCCATGCGCCCGTCTCCGGCGTCATCAAGGCCATCTCGGAAGGCGCTTCCACCTCCGGCAAGGCCACCACGCTCATCGAAATCGAAAACGACGGCCAGGACCGCTTCGGCTCCACCCTGCAGCCGCGGGCCGACTGGGAATCACTCGACGCCAAGGCGCTGATCGCCATCGTCGCCTCCGCCGGCATCGTGGGCATGGGCGGCGCCGGATTCCCCACCCACATCAAGCTCAACCCGCCGCCGGGCAAAAAGATCGATACCCTGATCCTGAACGGCGCCGAATGCGAGCCGTTCCTGACCGCCGACCAGCGGCTGATGGTGGAAAAGGCCGACCTCATCTGGCAGGGCATCCGGATCCTGCGCCATATCCTGGGGGGCCCCCGCATCCGCGTGGCCATCGAGGATAACAAGCCCGAAGCCATCCGGGCGCTTGAAAAAGCCCTTGAAAAGGCCGACGGCGACGTGGAAATCGTCTCCCTGGCCACGGCCTATCCCATGGGCGCGGAAAAGCAGCTGATCTTCTCCATCCTCGGCCGCGAAATCCCCTCCGGCAGCCTGCCGGCCGACGTCGGGGCCCTGGTCGAAAACGTGGCCACCGCCGCCGCCGTCTACGAGGCGGTGATCCTGGGCCGCCCCCTGACCCAGCGGATCGTCACAGTGACCGGGCCGCTCATCCGGAGGCCGGCCAACCTGCTGGCCCGCATCGGCACCCGCCTCTCCGACCTGATCGCCTTCTGCGGCGGGTTCACCGGCGATTCCGGCAAGCTAATCTGCGGCGGCCCCATGATGGGCGTGGCGCAGGTTGGCAGCGAAGTCCCGATGGGCAAAACCACCTCCGGCATCCTGGCCCTCGCGCGCAAGGATGTGGCCCTCTTCGAAAGCGCCCCCTGCATCGGCTGCAACCGCTGCGTGCGCGCCTGCCCCATGTCGCTGATCCCCTGCACCATCACCATGGGCGTGGAGGCCGACCAGATGGACATGGTCGAACGCCTCAACGTGCTCGACTGTATCGAGTGCGGCTGCTGCTCGTATGTCTGCCCCGCCCGGCGCCCCATGGTCCAGCTCATGCGCCAGGGCAAGTCGCGCGTGCAGCTGGCGCGGCGCCAGAAGCAGGAAAAAGAAAAAGGCAAGCAAGGATAACGTATGGCCGACCAGCCCGCTCCCCTCTGGATGCTCAGCTCCTCGCCCCACGTGCATGAAGGCTCCTCCGTGCGGGCCATCATGGCCGACGTGCTGATCGCCCTCCTCCCCGCCTTCGCGGTGGCCGTGGCCGTGTTCGGCTTCGACGCCGTCCGCCTCGTGGGCGTCTGCGTCTTCAGCTGCATCCTGGCCGAAGCCGGCTCGCGCAAGCTCATGGGGCGCAACCTTGCCATCGACGATCTCAGCGCCGTCGTCACCGGCGTGCTGCTGGCCTTCAACCTGCCGCCCCTGCTGCCCTCCTGGATGGCGGCCCTCGGCTCGGTGTTCGCCATCGTGGTCGTCAAGCAGGTCTTCGGCGGCATCGGCTACAACGTCTTCAACCCCGCCCTCGCGGCCCGCGTCTTCCTGCTCATCTCCATTCCCGTGGCCATGACCACCTGGGCCGCGCCGGACGCCGTCACCACGGCCACCCCGCTGGGCGCCTGGAAAACGGCCTGGGCGGCGGGCGCCGCGCCGGCCGGCTTCGCCGGAACGTATCCGCTCCACCAGCTGTTCCTCGGCAACCAGCTCGGCAGCATCGGCGAGGTGTCGGAGCTGGCCCTGCTGCTCGGCGGCCTC
>CAYZVY010000363.1:0-3545 GCA_964481675.1 uncultured Verrucomicrobiota bacterium | reverse complement strand
GAAGGATTGAGCTTATAATCAGGATCGGGGGGCAGGATTTGGAGGAGGTGTTCTCGGGCTGCGCGGTAGCGGGACTGGAGGGCCGCCGGGCTGGTAACCGTGGCGGATTCCAGGAGGGCTATTCGTTTGTTCAAGGCGATTCGGTCAAGCTTGGTGCCGAAGGCCAGGTAAACGAGGGGCATCAGGAGGAGGCATACAACCAGTGAACCCAGCAGGACAACGGATGACCGGCCCTTCTTGCTCATTCACGCCCCCACTTTACTTCGCCTTCTCAAATATGACAAATATAACGACTTTAGTGAATCACGTCAATCTTCATCTGTTTCTATTTTGGCAGGCCTATTTTGGCAGGTTCAATTTTGGCACTTCCGAAGACTCGAGGTAGATAGGCCCCCTGACCAACGGTGGATAACCCGTTCCGAATGATCAAATCCCGCAGCAAATCCCGCAGCATTGACAAATCACCGTCATGTACAGTATCCTGTCCATATGAAAGCCATCACCTATACGGAAGCCAGGGAGACATTGGCCGAGACAATCCGCCATGTCTGCCAGGATCACAATCCGGTCATCATCACGCGCAAACGCGATGATTCGGTCGTCATGATCTCGCTGGACGACTTTGAATCACTCACGGAAACCGCGTATCTGCTCCGCAGTCCGCGAAATGCCCGGCGCATCCTGGATTCCATCAAGGAACTTGAGGAAGGCAAAGGGGTGGCCAGGAAATTGGCGGAATGAAGATCGTTTTTTCAAGTCAGGCGTGGGAAGACTATCTCCACTGGCAGCAGACGGACACCAAAACACTCAAGCGTATCAACGCTCTCATCAAGGAGGTTGTCCGCACTCCGTTCGAGGGAACCGGCAAGCCCGAACCCCTCCGACATGCCCTGGGCGGCTACTGGTCCAGGCGCATCAATGACGAACATCGCCTGGTTTACAAAGTGGAGGGTGATGCCGTATGGATCGCTCAGGCCCGGTACCATTATTGACAACATGAAACTACACCCCCGCATCGCGAAGCCCGTGATCATCGCCCTCACGGCTGTTCTGCTTCTCCTGGCGCCCGGATTCAAGCTGCCCTATCTCGACACGAACACCGATTCCTATTTCAAGTCCTCCATCAGCAAGGCCGGCGTCGCCTATGGGGTATGCCGGGGCGTGAATGCCGCCGTCTCGGTGGTGAAGGAGTCGCAACTCAATCTGGAGCCTGGCGGACTCGGCGTCTCCCTGGCCGCCGGGCAGGTGCTCGACCCGCTGGACGACCTGGCCGAGCGTGCGTCGGACATCCTGATCACGGCCATCGTGTCGCTCGGCATCCAGAAGATCGCGTACGAACTGAGCGTCGCCTATGCGCCGCCCCTGATCGGCGCCGCCCTGCTTCTGTTTCTCCTGCTGTCGTTATGCCGGCACGAGAAGGCCGGACTCCTGCGCGGACTGCTGCTGCGGGGCATGGTCCTTCTTGCCGTGGCGCGCTTCTGCCTTCCCGTCGCATCCCTGGCCAACCGCCATCTGCAGGACAAGTTTTTCGGCCCGCAGATCAGCCAGGCCCGGAACGACCTGTCGCTCGGCTCTCCTGAACTGGACAAACTGAAGGAACTCCGTTTGCCCGAGGTGGACGGCGTCATCGGGACCATGAAGAACAGCGCCGCATTCGTGACCGAAAAGACCGTCGACTTCGCCGCGGCTTTAAACGCCCTGGCGCAAAACATGGGAAACATCATCGACAACCTGCTGAAGATCGCCTATCTCTATGCCGCCCTGTTCCTGGTCCAGGTCATCCTGCTCCCCCTCCTCGCCTTCTGGATCCTGGCCAGGCTGGCCCACTCGCTGTTCGACCTGCACCTCCCCGGCATCATCCGGCACGCTGACATCCTCCCCGCCTGCAAAAAGCCAAAAGAGGCCGGGGAAGCCTGAAACCTGTTACCCGGCTTCTCCTCTTGTCCCAAACCCGAAAACGCCATATAATTCCGCCATGCCAGACAACGTCACGCCCACCACGCTCGTCATTTTCGGCGCCTCGGGCGACCTGACCGCCCGCATGCTGCTGCCAGCGCTCTTCGAACTGGAGGCCGACGGTCTGCTGCCCGCCGGCCTCAGCGTGCTCGGAACGGGGCGCACGCCGCTCGATGACGGGGCGTTCCGGGGCCGCATGGCCAAATCCGGCCTGGCGGCCCGCGATCTGGACCGCCTCCATTATATCGCCCTCAACCCGGCCGATCCGGGCGCCTACCCCGCCCTCGCCCGGCGAGTCACGGAACTAAACGGGCGCGATGGCGGCAACCTCCTTTTTTACCTGGCCGTTCCGCCCGACCTCCATGAACCGATCCTGGCGGGCCTGGCCGGAGCGGGGCTATCCAACCCGCCCGGAACGTCGGGCGCCTGGCGCCGGATCATCATCGAAAAGCCCTTCGGACACGATCTCGAGTCGGCCCGCCGGCTGAACCGGATGCTCCTCTCGGTCTTTCCCGAGAGCAGCCTTTTCCGGATCGACCATTACCTGGGCAAGGAGACGGTCCAGAACATCCTGGTGACGCGTTTCGGAAACGGCATCTTCGAGCCGCTCTGGAACCGGAACTACGTGGCACGCGTCGAAGTGACCGCCGCCGAGGAACTGGGCGTTGAAAACCGCGGCGGCTATTACGAGCAGGCCGGGGCCCTGCGCGACATGGTGCAGAACCACCTGCTGCAGGTGCTGGCCTTCATCGCCATGGAGCCGCCGGTCTCGCCCGACGCCCACGCCATCCGCCACGAGACGCTCAAGGTGTTCCAGTCGCTGCGCCCCATGACGCCGGCCGACGTGCGCGCCTTCACCGTGCGCGGGCAATACACGGGCTCGACGATCCGGGCGAAGCGGGTGCCGGGCTACCGGGAGGAAAGCGGCGTGGACCCCGAGTCGCGCGTGGAAACCTTCGCAGCCCTGCGCTGCCACGTGGACAACTGGCGCTGGAGCGGCGTGCCCTTCTTCCTGCGCACGGGCAAGCGTCTGCCGACACGCGTGACCGAGGCGGTGATCCATTTCAAGCCCAGTCCGCACACGCTCTTCCGCCGCGAATCGGGCGACCCGGGGCCGGCGAACCAGCTCATCATCCGCATCCAGCCCGACGAGGGGCTGGTGCTGAAATTCAACATGAAAGTGCCCGGCGCCGGCTTCAAGACGCGCGGGACGGGAATGGAATTCCACTACAAGGACGCGGGCCACGCCAAACTGCCCAGCGCCTACGCCCGCCTGCTTCTGGACGCCCTCCAGGGCGATTCCACGCTGTACCTGCGGAACGACGAATCGGAAGCCACCTGGGCCTATATCGACCCCATTTTGAAAGCCTGGGACGCGGACCCGTCGCTGAAGCTGTTCGGCTACCCGGCGGGCACGTGGGGCCCTGAAGCGGCCGACGCGCTGATCGGGGCACCCGCCGAAACCTGGCGCTACCCCTGCAAAAACCTGACGGCGGATGAGTCGTTTTGCGAATTGTAGAAGAAGGGGGCAGGGTTCAGGGTTCGGGCAAGGCGTAGGAGCGATGCCGGTGCCGGTCGCCCTGTCTCAC
>CAYZVY010000362.1:0-3571 GCA_964481675.1 uncultured Verrucomicrobiota bacterium | reverse complement strand
CCGTCGAGCGCGCGCAATCTGCCATTCATAGTTTTATTTTCCGATAAAACACCAGCCGGCTGGACGGGGCGGTTTCCATGGCGACGGGCAGGCCCTTCTCAATCAGATCCCGCCCTTTTGCGCGATGTTTGCGGCGCGTGTCGGCATCGGTCAGCTCGTAGCTAGCTGCGGGGTCGAGCGCGCGCAGCCGGAATTTCGCCGACTCGAACGGCGACTCCTTGCGCCGGAAGGCAAGCAGAATCCCCTCGCCCAGGTCCGGCCGGTGGAACTGCATGGCCACCCAGGTGTCGGCCGCGCCGGTATCGCCGGTGAGGGGATAGTAGTCGCCGTAGAACATCGGCCGGGCGCGTCGGTACTCCTCGATCATCCTGCGCTGCCAGTCCCAGGGATGGTCGGCCCGGCCGTCGCCCTGGTTGAAGTAGATCGGGAATTCCAGACTGGCGGACAGGTTGCTGCGCACGTTGTAGGTGTCACCCCGCCGCGGATCGTGCGTGCCGCCGCACGTGCCGCAACCGTGAAGCGGAACCCAATACGACAGCCCGTGCGTCTGCGTCTGGCAGCCGGCAGGATCGAAGTCGGGAAGACACTGGTAGTCGCTGCGCCACAGCGGTATGCTGCGGCTGACGGTTTCCAGGTCAATCCGCCGCCCGCCGCTGGAGCAGTTGTCGATCAGGAGCCCCGGATGCCGCCGGAGCAGCTCGTCCCAGAACTGGTAGTGCCCTTCAACATACCGGATTTCAGCCATGCCCTGCCGGTCCGGCGCGTCAGCCGCACGCCAGTAGGGCAGCGGATCAAAGTTGAAATCCTGCCGGTAGCAGTCAATCCCCGTGTCGCGGATGAAGTTTGAGATAAACTCGGTGAGCCACTGGCGGGCGACAGGGTCGCCGAGGTTGAACAGCAAGTTGCCCCCCGGCTTGTGCTCGCCGAGGAACCATTCGGGATGTTCCACGGTCCACGGGGTTCCGGCCAGCGCCCGCTCGGGCTCTAACCAGAGCAGGAACTTCATGCCTGCTGCGTGGGCCGCGTCCGCCAACGGCCTTAGCCCGTTCGGATGCGCCCGTGGATTGATGTTCCAGTGCCCCACATACTTGGCCCATTCGCCCGTATAGACGTCCGGGGAAAAGCTGCCCTCCGGTCCGTACCAGCCGGCATCGATCCAGTAGTAGTCATAGGCCAGACGGTGCTTGCGAATATCCTGAATCTGCTGCAAGTGATGAACCGATTCCATGCCGCCCCAGGTGGCGGCGCATACCGGGGCCTCGATCGGCCGCCCCCCGGTTTTCGGCACATGATGTGCAAGCAGGAAGCGCCTCAAGAGGTTGTGCCCCGTCTGCGGTTCGCCGTTCCAGAACACGAGCAGCATGCGCGGGGTGCGAATCTCCTCGCCGGGGTGCAGCTTGAGCTTCGTCAGCTCCTGGCCGGCGCGGATCCGGAGCGTCGCATCCGTCGGACGCGCGAACTCGGCCGCCCACTGCCCGCTCCAGCCGATGCCGACCATGACACCGCTCTTGCCGCTCTGCAGATTGAAGAACGGCACCCAGTTGTTGGATGAACGCCCGCCGCCCGCCGCCATGGCGATGGTGCTGCCCGCCGGCAGCGGATCAATCCGATATTGAAAGTCGGTCGGCTTGCACTGCGAACCGCAGGAACGGCGGAGCAATGTTTCGTCGCTGGTCCACGACCGGTCCTTGTCTGGCGCCCATTCCATGTCCAGCGGCCGGATCTCCTCAAGCAGCGGCGTGTCCTGATTGCCGGTGTTGCGGAAGCTCATGACCCACTCGACCGTGGGGAATTTCGCAAACGTCTGCAGCTCCAGGACGCATTCCAGCCCCGTCGCCGGATCGCGCCAGGTCAGTTCCCGGGTCGTGACGCCGGCCTTAGTACGGCCCGTCCCCGACCGTTTCCAGCCAGGGATGAGTTCCGACGCCGGGCGGCCGCCATACTGGAACGAGAACGGCAAAACGCCTTCAACCAGGACCTGTGCAGGGAAGACAGGGTCCCCGGCGGCCGGCCGCACCTTCGTGCCATCGGCCAGTTCGATCTCGGCATCCGCCCAGTCCGCATGGCCCCAATCAATCTTCCCGTTCGCGTCCCACACCTTGAGGACCAGCTCGGTCGCGCCGCCCGCCGCCACGTCGACGCGGACCGGCTGGCTGGCGACTCCCAGCGCGGCGCTGCGCCATAGTTCGCGACCGCCGGCTTCGACGGCGAACAGCAGCCGCCCAGGAGTGCCGGCGTTGGCGTTGCGACACCCCGTGTTGTCATCCATGCCGGCCCACGCGCGAAACGCACGGATTGGCTGCCGGGCGCGGATCCGGATCTCGCTGTCCGCGTGCGTGCCCAGGCCACGCTTGTAGACCTTGCCTGCCAGCTTGAGGGGTTCGTTCACGAGTGAGCGGTCGATCTGAATGGCGCCCCAGCCCTGGCGCAGGCATTGCACGGAGATCTTGCGCGGGTTGGCGCTGTTTCCGCCCGTGACGGCCTCAGCCCATTTCCGGGCAAAGTCCAGTGAAGGCTTCAGGATTTTGGAATCGAGGGTGTTATCCATGGCGTTTCTCATCTCCGGTGAGGTTCTTTGTTAACCCAGCCCCTGCCCTTTGTAACTTGCCGGATCGCCCATCAGCCAGCCGATACCGAACGGCTCGCCAAAGGGGCGGTACGGGACCAGGGCGGCGATCTTGGCCAGCCGCTTGAGCATGTCGGCTGGCAATGGTCCGGCGTTTGCGGCGGCTGCATTCTGCTCGACTTCCGCCGCCGATTTCGCGCCCATCAGCACGCAATGAATGTCGGGATGGCTCAGGACGAAGCGAATGCCCAGCTCGGGCAGGGACATCCCGCATTCGTCGGTGAAGGCATAAAGCTTCTGGAATTGATCGCGCCGCGCCTGGGAGATCCAGTAGGCGCCAGGCGATTTCAACTGTTCGTCGTAGCGCCGGGCGAGCGCCCCTTGTTGCAGTGGCGAGCCGACAATGATGCCCATGTTCGCCGCCTTGGCCGCCGGAATGACCTCGATCGCGGCCTCGCGATAAAGGAGGCTGTAATTGAAGGCCGTCAGCACCACATCGAATTTGCCGGTGCGGCACAGGTGCGCCATCTCGGTGGTCGTCGTGCCGCCCAGTCCCGTGTGACGGATCTTTCCCTCCGCTTTGAGTTCGTCGAGAAGCTCGAGCACGGGGCCCTGAACGGCCACCTTGTCGGTCCACCAGTTGTATTGGGCGGGACGATCCGGCTCGTGAATCATCAGGAGGTCGATGTGATCGCGGCCCAGCAGGCGCAGGCTCTCCTCGACGCTCTGGCGCAGGCACGCCTTGTCCTGCGGCTTGAATGGCTGCGGCCGGCCCCCCAGCTTGGTGGAAAGCACGATGGGCTGCTTGATGTCCTTCAAGGCTTTGCCCAGCACCTCCTCGCTGTTGCCGTAGCCAGGAGCCGTGTCAAAAAAGTTGATGCCCAGCCCGACAGCCCGCTCCACCGCTTTTTTGGCGTCATCATACTGTGCCGAAAAGGAGGCCACAAACAGGCCCCCGAATCCCACCCGGCTGACTTCCAGTCCGGTCCTGCCCAACGTCGTTTT
>CAYZVY010000361.1:0-3586 GCA_964481675.1 uncultured Verrucomicrobiota bacterium | reverse complement strand
CGCGGGTGGCGATCAGGTCGTCGTACTCGGCCGCGCCCATCTTCGCGCGGCGGTAACCCCAGCGGCCGCGAAAGAGCGCCTGTTCGTTGATCAGGGGAAAGACCCGGCGCGGATCGAGGTCCGTCACGTGGCGCCAGCCCAGGAAGGGCGGCGTCGGCACGGGCACGTCGCGGCTGATATCAAGATCCTTCACGCCCGGCTTGAGGGCCGCGGCCGCCGCCCCCGCCTCATAGGTGGTGGCCTTCAGCCGGCCTTCCTCGAATTCGCGCGCCGCCTTGAGTCCCGCGAAAGCATCGGCACAGTAGACCACCGGCCCGTCATAGCGCGGCACGCAGGACTCCGCCACGTACTTGCGCGTCAGCGCCGCCCCGCCCAGCAGGATGGGACAGCTCAGGCCCGCCGCCTTGTACTGGGGCAGGCTCTCCTTCATCACGATCGCCGACTTCACCAGCAGCCCGCTCAGGCCGATGATATCGGCCCCGACCTCATGCGCCTTGGCGATGATCGTCTCGGCCGGCACCTTGATGCCCAGGTTGTACACCTTGTAGCCGTTGTTCGAGAGAATGATGTCCACCAGGTTCTTCCCGATGTCATGCACGTCGCCCTGCACGGTGGCCAGCACGACCTTGGTGGCGCTGCGCGTATCGGCCTTGTCGAGCAGCGGCTCCAGGAACGACACGGCCTGCTTCATGACCTCGGCGGATTGCAGCACGAACGGCAGCAGGATCTCCCCCTTGCCGAACAGTTCGCCGACGTGCCGCATGGCCGGCACCAGGAGCTGGTTGATGATGGCCATGGGCGCGAACCGGCGCAGCAGGATCGTCAACTGGTCCTCGAGCCCCTCCTTCTGCCCGTCCTCGACCATGTCGAACAGGACCTGTTCGGCGGTGCGCGCCTCATCGGCCGGCTCGTCCGACGCCGCCGACGTCTTGCCGGCGTCGCGGAAGTGCTCGATGAAGCACTTGAGCGGCGTCTGGCCCTCCTGCTCGCCACGGTCATACAACAGGTTCAGGCAGATCGCGCGGTCGGCCGCGGTGATCCGGGCCAGCGGCAGCACCTTGCCCGCATCCACGATGGCGGCGTCCAGCCCGGCCTCCACCGCCTCGTGGAGGAAGACGGAATTCAGGATGCGGCGCGACGCCGGCGCCAGGCCGAAGGAGATGTTGCTGACGCCCAGGATGGTGCCGACGCCGGGCAGGGCCGCCTTGATGCCGCGGATCGCCTCCAGGGTCTGGACCGCCGCATCCCGTAACGTCGCATCACCGGAGCCGATCGTGAACGTCAGCGGATCAAACAGCAGGTCGGAGGGACTCAAGCCGAACTCGCCGACCGCGATATCGTGGATGCGGCGGGCGGTCTCGATCTTGTCCCGCGCGGTCATGGCCATGCCTTTTTCGTTGATGGTCAGCGCCACGGCCGCCGCCCCGTACGTCTTGAGCAGGCCGCACACCCGGCGCAGGTAGGCGCCGCCATCCTCGAGATTGATCGAATTGACGATGGCGCGGCCGGGGTAGGTCTTGAGGCAGTCCTCAATGCACTCCGGCGTGGTGGAATCGATCACCAGGGGGATCTTCACCGACCGCGCGAAGAGTCGCACGAGTTCCAGCATGTCGCGCGTTTCCTCGCGGCCGGCGTAGGCGGCGCAAACGTCGAGCACGTGGGCGCCGTCGGCTTCCTGCTCGAGGGCGAGTTGCAGGCAGCCTTGGAAGTCCTCGGCCAGGAGGCGTTCGCGGAACTTCCTGGATCCGTTGGCGTTGGTCTTCTCGCCGATCAGGAGCGGCGGGATGTCCTGCCGGAGTTCCGCCACCTGGTAGAGGCTGGCCACGGCGGGCACGGGGCTGGGCGTCCGCGGCGCGGGCCGCACGCCGCGCAGGGCTTCCGCCAGGCGCCGCGTATGGGCCGGCGTCGTGCCGCAGCAGCCGCCGACAATGCTGACCCCGTAATCCTCAACGAAGCCGCGCATCTGGCGCGCGTAATCGTCAGGGCTCAGCGGGTACACCGTGTGACCGTCGACCACCTCGGGCAGCCCCTGGTTGGGGATGCAGGAGATCCGGCCCGGCCAGTTGTGACTCAGGTAACGGATGTGGGAGGCCATGTCGGCCGGCCCGGTGGCACAGTTCAACCCGAAGGAAAACAGGGGGAACGGCGCCAGCGTGGCGGCGGCGGCGGCGATATCGGTGCCGACCAGCAGGGTGCCGGTGCGTTCCACGGTCACGGAGACCATGACCGGCACGTCGCGCCCGGCCCTGGCCGCGGACTCAAAACAGGCGGCCAGGGCGGTCTTGACCTGCAGGAGATCCTGGCACGTTTCGACGATCAGGAGATCGACGCCGGCGTCGATTAAGGCCCGCACCTGTTCCGCATAGGTTGCGAACAGCGCATCGCGCGTGATGTGGCCCAGCGAGACCAGTTTCGTGGTGGGCCCCAGCGAACCGGCCACGAATACGCCGGGCCGCCCGCCGGCGGCCGCCCGGGCGTTCGCGACCGCCGCCGCGTTGATACGGGCGACCTCGCGCTCCAACCCGTACTCGGCCAGCACAAGGCCCGTGGCGCCAAACGTGTTGGTCTCCAGGATCTGCGCGCCGGCTTCGACAAAGGCCGTGTGCAGTTCGACGATCGCACCCGGTGCGGAGACATTCAGCCACTCGTTGCAGCCGTCCTTCCCCTGCCAGGCGGAGGCCGGAATGTCCATGGCCTGCAGGTTGGTCCCACAGGCGCCATCGACAATCAATAGTTCATGATCCTGGAGTGTGGGTCTTGGCACGGTATCGATCCCCTCGCCCTTCCGGCGTGAAGAGTGTGGCGCAGCCGCTCCGCTCATGTCAAGGGGCCCGACACGCCTTTCCCTCCCCGCTTGCCTCGCGGCTCGCGGCACGACATACTGCGCCCATGAACGGTCTCAAATTCGGCGAACTGTGCCAGATGGTCGGCAAGGACGCCGTGTATGTCCGCAACCTCCAGAAGCATCTCCATCTCCACATCCCCCGGAAAGACGGCGCCTATCCCCAGAGTTACGCGCTCTTCCTTGAAAAGGTGATTTCCCTGCGGGCGTTTCATGTGCCGCTGGAGGCCATCCGCGACCTGTTCGAGGTGGAGAAGAAGCTGCTCTGCCTGCTGCACGTCGACACGCTGACGTCCTCGCCCACCTGGTACCTGGACGACTGCACCAGCCTCGACGTCGAGGAGCCGCAGTCGGACCGACTGCTGCTGAGCGGTCATCGTCTCGGATTCGCCCCGGATACGGGCTCCGTACAGCCCACGCTGGATTTCGGGGAGCGCCATCCCGAACTCTTCACCGGCAAGGAGATGGGCGAGAACCTCGGCCAGGTGCTTCGCAAATACCTGGCCCTGCGGAGCGGCATCCGGGACCGTATCGAGCGGGAGAAACCCATCCTGGAAAACGCCATGTACTGGGTCGAGCGTGTGTTCCGCTGACGCGAGCCCGCGGCGGGAGGGCGCATCTCCGATCTTTTGGCATTTTCGCAAGAGAAACCGGGATTGCCCCATCCGACCCGCGTCGGGCCGACGCGGGCCACATGTAGCCGACCTCGGCCCGAGGTCGGTTGGGTCGCCAACACAAGACCGG
>CAYZVY010000360.1:0-3599 GCA_964481675.1 uncultured Verrucomicrobiota bacterium | reverse complement strand
GAAGACGCGCTGGCCGGAGGCGATGGGTGGATTAAGTGTTATCACATTCATGGGGGTAACCCTGAGCCTCGCCAGCGGCGATAGGGACGAGGCCATTGTTGGCAAGATTTCTAAAGGTCATCACCGGGTAAAGGCGCGCGCTTGGGGACCTTAGCAAGAACCCCTCTGAAGGCGCCTTTTCGTGCCCGCTGCGCCCGACTGTTGATATACGCTTCAGTTGTAAGAGCGGATATCTTCTCCGAGACGGCAGACGTGATGAACAGGTTGATCGAGACCCCATCCTGTTTGGCTATGTCTCTCACGTGCCGGTGAATGGAATCTGGTAGTCGCAAGTTCAATGCACTCATTTCATCTCTCCCAATAGGTCTGCGGGGCTGACGATCCGCACTCCGAAACGGCTCGCCGTTCTGATATCCCTCACGTTGTGTGTCACGATATCCGCACTATCACCGGCGACGGCGAGTTCCAGAATGTGATCATCCTTCGGGTCGGGAAGTTGTGGACGCCAGAGGAAGTGAATCCGCCGGCATTCGCCCCGGCTGCACAACCCATCCAACACATCCTCAACGTCCCGACTCGAAAGACCGAGGACGGCCTGCTTGCGCTTTAGCACCTCCTCATACTCGAACAGCAGTGTCGTCGAAAGAAGCGGTATCACGCGGCTTCGCTCGATCAAGCGCAACACCCGGTACGATGCGCCCGACGCCGAATACAATCCAGCATACAGGACATTCGTATCGATGACAGCTTTGCGCTTGCTCATGAAATAACGATACTACATACAGTACCGCCGTTCAAGTTTTCTTTCTGGGCCAACGTTGGCGTTCACGGGCGGCGAAGATGTTTCCGAGCGCCACGCGCTTGTCCTCGATGAGCATGAATCTGGCGGGGTGAATCTGGCGGGGTCAGAATCTGGCGGGGTAATCTGGCGGGGTCAGGTCTCAACATTCAAAATTTTGCTTTCGCTCGTCTTGACCACATTCTGCAGGTATTTCTCCTTTTCAGTTTTCGCAAGGAGGCGACGAATTGACATATGCACTGTTCCATAGTCAAGCCCTCCCATTGCCTTCCCGATCTCCCGCAAGCTCATGCCGCAGTGGTCACGGGCGAGCAGCATCGCGACATCCCTGCCCTTTCCTCCCCGGGTTCCCCTCCTGACGGGCTCCCCCATCACGGACTCTACCACGGCAATGACCTTTTCGAGCGTTACCTTTCGCCGCCCTTCTCTTCGTCCGGCAATACCGGCGCTCAAGGAACACCTCACGCGGATCCGCGAACTGCATGAAAAGGACCTTGCCGCCGGCGTCGGCGAAGTTCATATGCCCGATGCACTGGCGGTCATATACCCGAACGCCCCCAATGAGTGGGCCTGGCAATGGGTGTTTCCGGCCAAGGGACTTTCGGTCGACCCGCGGGGCGGAAAAGTCCGGCGCCATCATGTCAGCGATTGTATCATTCAGAAAGCCGTCCATGACGCCGCCCGCGCGGCGGATATCGCCAAGCCGGTGTCGGTGCACACGTTGCGCCACAGCTTCGCCACGAGCCTCCTCCTGAACGGCGTGGACATCCGCCAGATCCAGGATTACCTGGGGCACGTGAACGTGGAAACGACCATGATCTACACCCACGTGGTGCGGGATCTGAGACGGCCCGCGCAAAGCCCGATGGATCTGCTGTCATCATCCCGCTCTGCGTGAGGGGCGCCAGCGGCGATACGCAGCAGCAGGTCGTTCGAAACCATCTTTCTTTCTCGGTCGTACGTCGTACTCGTACGCGTACTCGTACTCGGCCCTTATCAGAGTTCAGCCGGTTGCCTCCGATTCCCCTCGCACCAAAGTCGTTTCATCTCCGCCATGATGGGATCCGGCAACCTGGCGCAGTCAGTCGCGGCCACAGAAGAGGCCTTCGGGCTGAATGCCGCAAGGCCAGTTACCGCGGCCAGCGGCCGCGGCCACAAAAGAGAACCTTTGGGCGCTGGGAAACAAGCCTATCCCTCATGATCCTTATCGCTGCGATCATTGACTTTGCCGCGGCCCGGTGATACACCCTGCGCTAGAAAAGGAGCACATTCATGGCCCTGCTGGACATCCATTTCGAAGGTAACGCCATCGGCAAGCAGTCGAGCATGCTGGTCATCATGCCGACCGGCCCCGGCCCCTTCCCCGTTCTCTACCTGCTGCACGGGCTGAGCGACGACCACACCATCTGGCTGCGCCGCACCAGCATCGAGCGCTACGCGGCGGCGCTCAACCTGATCGTCGTCATGCCCGACGGCCACCGCAGCTTCTACGCCAACGACCCCCGCCCCGGCGGCCTGGCCTACGAGGACCACATCACGAAGGACGTGGTGGGCTTCGTCGACCGGGTCTTCCCGACCATCGCGAAGCGCGAAGGCCGTGCCGTGGCCGGGCTCAGCATGGGCGGCTACGGCGCCGTCATGCTGGCGCTGAAAAACCCCGGCCTCTTCGCCGCGGCGGCCTCGCATTCGGGCGCCCTCGCCTTCACCCACAAGAAAAGCAAGGAGGCTCTTTTCGGCCCCCTCGAAGCCGCCCTCGGCCGGCCCTACGACTGCTTCCGGCTGGCGGCAGCGCTGTGCAAGACGCGGTCGGCCAAAAAGCCCGCGCTGCGGATCGATTGCGGGGCGGACGATTTCCTGATCGCGCACAACCGCACCTTCCACGCCCACCTGGCGAAGCTGGGTTACGCGCACGAGTACGAGGAACACCCCGGCGCCCACTCCTGGGAATACTGGGACGCGCACATCCGGGACACGCTTCCCTTCGTCATGCGCCATTGCGGAACGCCCAAGGCGTGAAACGATGCCCCTACTGCGCGGAGGAGATCCAGGACGCGGCCGTCAAATGCCGCTACTGCATGGAGTTCCTGGACCCGGCCCTGCGCCCGCAGGCGGCGCCGCCGCCCGTTCCGGCCCTGACCGCCAAACCGTCGCTCCCCTGGTACTTCCGGACCGGCACTATTGTCCTCACCTTTCTAAACATACCTCCATTTGCATTACCCCTGATCTGGTTTCATCCTTATTACTCGCTAGTTCGCAAAATAATGCTGACAATAATTAATGTTCTATTAACAGTTTTGATGGTCTTCATTTTATATCATTTAGGTAAACAGATAATTCAGTATTACAATATACTGAGCGAAGGCATGGAAACATTTTTTCAAAGTCCCTAATTTTTTTTGGTTTATTTTCGGGCAGTTCCTTGGGAACCGAAATCGCGCGCCGCCCAAGCGTGCTCGGCAGAGCCGCGGGCGCGCGAGGGCAAGTCGGGTGCGGCGTTCCGTAGCCGGAATATGGCGAGGCGATTTTCCGATGATGAGGGGCGACGGCGAGGAGACGTGGAATTATGGTCCCGGCTCCTCCAGCCGGAGCCCCTCAGCGCGGAAAAGCGCCCGCCAGATTCCGGCCGGAACGCCGCACCCCCGCTGGTAAACCGTCGCCAAACATGCGCATGACGGCTTCGCGCAGAGCAAAGTCCAACAGGTTCCTTGCGGCGCCCGCCATGTCCGGCGCCTGACCTCACCACCCGTACCCGACGGCCTTCAGGAAGCTGCGCGCCAGGAGCATGTGCCCGGTCTGATTC
>CAYZVY010000359.1:0-3630 GCA_964481675.1 uncultured Verrucomicrobiota bacterium | reverse complement strand
CGCTGGATGGCGCACCAGGTCAGCATGGTGACGCCGCCGGACCTTTCCGTGGAGCCTTCGCTGATCCGGGACCGGGATGGCTCCCTGCTGATGTCCGTGCGCGGCAAGGGGCTGAAGGAACCGGCCGGCTCCGTGCACGACGGGCTGGAAAACACCTACGAGCATTTCCGCGTCTATCGCTCAACCGACAACGGCGCCACGTGGAGCCAGCACCTGCATCTGCCCTGCAAGCGCAACGCGACGCCGGTGGTGCTGAACCGGACTGCGGGCGGGAAGCCCTACCTGGCGGCGAATCCCTACGGGAAGGAATTCGACGGCGAGGGCCGGCGGATTCCCTCGACTTTTCTGCGCAACACGCTCTGCCTCTGGCCGCTCACGCCGGACCGGCGCGACGTGGAGGCTCCCGTCAAGGTGCTCGACTGCACGGAGCGGTTCGGCCCGCCCCGGGCCTTTGGCGAGGCCTCACCGAAGAGGCGGAACGGGTGGAATGTGGATCATCCGGTCGGAAATGTCGTCCGGCTGGCCGACGGCCGCTGGCATAACCTGCTCTGCTTCCGCGTGGCCGACAGCGCCCTGAACATGGGCGGCCAGGATGCGCCGGAACCGGGCGGCGCGTGGATCGAAGAGGTGACGGAGGAGGGCGAGACCCCCCGGCCGGAGTGGCACTTTTAAGGAGACCGTATGGACTTCAATCAGAATCGCGCCCGTTACAACGAACGGCTGGCGCGCACCGCCTCCTATCGCCTGAACGGTGGCAAATTCGTGGCGCCGGCTAGCGTTGTGGCGCTGCTGACCGACCTGCTCCGCCCGGGCGACCGCGTCTGCGTGGAAGGGAACAACCAGAAGCAGGCCGACTTCTTCGCGCGCGAGCTGGCCAAGCTGGATCCCGCCCGCGTGCACCACCTGCACATGGTGCAGTCGTCGCTGGTGCTGCCCGAGCATCTGGAGCTGTTCCGCAAGGGGATCGCGGACCGCGTGGACTTCGCCTTTTCCGGACCCCAGGCCAAGGGACTGTACCAGCTGGTCCAGAGCCGGCAGGTGAAGATTGGCGCCATCCATACCTACCTGGAGCTTTACGCCCGCTACTTCATGGACCTGTATCCGCAGGTCAGCCTGGTGGCGGCCGAGCTGTGCGACGAGCAGGGAAACCTTTTCACCGGCTTCAACACCGAGGATACGCCCCTCATTTGCGAGGCGACGAAGTTCCGCCACGGCGTGGTGCTGGCGCAGGTTCGCAAGAAGGTCGCGAAGCTGCCGCGGGTCGACATCCCGGCGGACCAGGTTGACTTCGTGGTGGAAACCGGGGCGGCCGGCTTCATGGAGCCGCTGTTCACCCGCGACCCGGCCACGATCAGCGATTTGCAGATCCTGATGGGCATGATGATCCTGAAAGGGATTTACAAGCCCTATCAGGTCCAGCGGCTCAATCACGGGCTGGGCTTCGCCACGGCGGCGGTGGAGCTGCTGCTGCCGACCTACGGCGCCGAGCTGGGGATGAAGGGGACGTGCTGCACGCGGTGGATTTTGAATCCCCATCCCACGCTGATTCCCGCCATCGAGGCCGGGTTCATCGAGCATATCCACATGTTTGGCGGCGAGCCCGGCATGGAGGAGTATGTGAAGGCGCGGTCCGATATTTTCGGCGGCGGCCCCGAGGGGGAGCCCCGGAGCAATCGGTGCACGGCCCACATGGCTGGGCTGTATGCGGTGGATCTGTTCTGCGGAGCCACCCTGCAGATGGATAAATACGGGAACAGTTCGACGGCCATCAAGGGCATGATCGCCGGCTTCGGCGGCGCGCCGAACCTGGGCGGCACGCCGCCGGGGCGGCGTCACATGACCGGGGCGTTCCGCCAGGCGGGCGGCGTCGTGAACGGCGTGTTCCAGGGGCGGAAGCTGGTGGTGCAGGTGACGCCGACCGTGAGCGAGAAGAAGAAGATTCCCGTGTTCGTGGACGTGCTGGACGCGCAGGCCATGGCGGACGAGGGGCTGTTCGACGTGCCGCCGATCATGATCGCGGGCGACCAGATCACGCACCTGGTGACGGAGGAGGGGATTGCCGTGCTGCACGCCTGTCCGGACGTGGAAAGCCGGCTGCAGGCCGTGGCCGCGGTGGCGGGCGACACCCCGGTGGGGCGCCAGGCGAAGCCGGCGGTCCGCGAGCAGTTGCGCAAGGCGGGCATTGTCCGCACGGTTGAGGATCTCGGCATCGACCGCTCCCGCGCCAACGCGGGGTTGCTCTCCGCCCGCTCCCTCGACGACCTGGTGACGATCTCCGGCGGCCTGTACCACATCCCCGCCGGGTTGAAGTAGCGCGGCTGGCCATGACGTGCCCGAATTTCCTGGCGGGGGACACGGCCTGGAAAGGCCGTGCCACGCCTGTCGCCGGCGTGGCACGGGTCTTCCGACCCGTGGCTTGACCGATCACTGCTCACCGATCACTGATTACTTCTTCCTCTTCCCCCCCGCCACCTGCTAGAGTTCCCCGATGCACGCGATCAGAACACGAATGGGCGTCCTTCTGGCTTTATCTATTATAGGGACAAATATCATGGCGCAAGGCGAACCGATGAAACCGACGAACGTGACGCTGGAACAGGTGCGGGCGACGGTGAACGCCGCCGCGAAGAAGCCCCATCCCCGGCTGTTCGCCGGGTGCGACGGCGAGACGATTCGCCGCCGGATGGCGGCCGATCCCGCCATCAACGATTATGTCACCTGCCTCACGGCGAACGCCGGCAAGATCCTGGCGGAGCCCCTGCCGGAGCGGAAGCTGACCGGGCGGCGGCTGCTGTCCGTCTCCCGGGCCACGCTGGAGCATATCATGACGCTGGGCCTGGTCTACCGGGTGACGCGCGACACGCGCTACGCGGAGCGGGCGATCGCGGAGGCCCGCCAGGTCTGCCGGTTTTCCGACTGGAACCCGTCGCATTTCCTCGATACGGGCGAGATGAGCCTGGCCGTGGCGATCGGCCTGGACTGGTTCGACGCGGAGCTGACGCCCGAGGCCCGCGAGGAACTGGTTCGCGGCCTGCTCGAAAAAGGGCTGAAGACGTCGGAAGTCTCGCCTAACGCGTGGGTTTCGGCCAATAACAACTGGGGCCAGGTGTGTCATGGCGGCCTGATCGCCGCCGCCCTGGCGCTGATGGACCGGGAGCCCGAGCTCGCCGCGCGCATCATCCATCGGGCCATTGTGAATGTTCCGAAATCCATGGCCGTTTACGCTCCTGACGGCGGTTATCCCGAAGGGCCGGGCTACTGGCATTATGGAACCATCTTCAATGTGATCCTGATCGACTGCCTGGAAAGCGGGCTGGGCACCGATTTCGGCCTTTCCGCGCTGCCCGGCTTTGGCAAGACCGGCGACTATGTCCAGGAGATGTCAGGCCCGTCGCTTGAAAACTTCAATTATGCCGACGGGTGGGCGGGGAAGCGGGCGACCACCCTGGTCTACTGGTTCGCCAGGCGCTTCGGAACGCCGGTTGATCCGGCCGCCAGCGGCATCCTCGAGGCGAACTGGCGTCGCATGGCCGCCGGGAAGGCGGAGCCGCTGTCGGTTCATCAGGGCCGTTTCGAGTTCGAATTCCTGTATGCGCTACTGAAGGAGAAGTCGGCCGGGAAAGGGGCGGG
>CAYZVY010000358.1:0-3639 GCA_964481675.1 uncultured Verrucomicrobiota bacterium | reverse complement strand
TCTCCTGCCCGATCATCCGGGGCCCCTCGTGGAAAAAGGGCACCCAGGGCGCGCCATAAAGGGCGTATTGCCCCCGGTACGCCTCGCACGCGGCGCGGATGCCGGAAAAATCAACCGCAGCCGGGTCGGGCCACGGATGCGCATGCACCTGGTCCAGCGTCGTGTGCTCGTTGAACACGGGCAGGATGACCGGCCGGCCGTCGCCCGGATCCCGGGCCCGCTCCTTCACGCCCCAGATGCTGGTGTAATACCCCAGCGCATCCGGCCCCTGCCCCCCGTACGGCGCGGGAATCCGCCGCATATCCACCTGCAGGGCCTGCAGCAGCCCCTCGTGATCCTTCACGCCAAGCCGCTTCATCAGGGCCTGCTGGATGAATCCGTTCCCCTCGAAGTCGGCCGGCATGCGGTCCGGTTTCCGGCGCTCAATGGCGCAACGCACACGCTCCCGGGATGTCATCATGCGATACCTTTACGCTTGTGTTTCAAGCTATACGGCACCCGCCGGATGGGTTCAAGGAAAAAGGTCGGATTCCCCGCGGACGCCTCTACGAATAGTTGCGAGGCCTAGGCCTGTCATGGTTCCCGAAGAACCGCCCTCCACATAAAAGTAGTCCATTTCCCATCGGGCCTTTTATGGGCACCATCGCGAGCCGCCCCGGCCGCTTCGGCCAGGGCGAGCGATGAGAGTCCGTTGCGGCGTTTCGATCAGCACGATATGGCGAGATGATTTTGGCGATGATGGGGCCGCGCGACGCGGCGAACAGGCCTTCCGGGCCGTGAAGCCGCGTTGGGTGGCCCCAGCGCGCCAAAGCATCCGCCAGATCGGGCCGAAACGCCGCAACAACGCCGCGTAACCCCTCACCTGTCTCTAACACAACGAGCGCCTAATCGAAAATGCGCCCCGGCGCCGTTTCGCAACTCCCCGCTAGCCAGCCGCGGCGGGACGCATTATAGTATGGCATTCAAGGAGCACCTGTCATGAGCACACGCACTATCTTCGGTTCAACCGGCCTTTCCGTCTCGCCCCTCTGCTTCGGAACCTGGCAACTGTCGCCCCGCTTCTGGGGCGAGCAGTCCAAGGCCGACGCCCTGGCCGCCATGCGGACCGCCTACGAGGCCGGCATCAACTTCTTCGACACGGCGGATGCCTATGGCGACGGCCATGCCGAAAGCGTGCTGGGCGAATTCCTGGCCTCCATTCCGCGCGAACGCGCCATCGTGGCCACCAAGGTCTTCAATCACTACAACCCCGATGCGAGCCGCTACCCCGACCTCTCGCCCGCCCACATCGTGGAACGCTGCGAGGCCTCGCTGCGCCGCCTGAAAACCGACACCATCGACCTGTACCTGCTGCACTTTTTCGACAACCTCACCCCGCTCGCGGACATCGCCGCTACGCTCGAAAAACTGAAACTGGCCGGCAAGATCCGCTGCTACGGCGTCAGCAACCATACGGTCGAGCAGTTCCGGGCGGCGCGCCAGTTCGGCCGCTTCGACGCCGCCCAGCCCCCCTACAGCCTCCTGGACCCCGCCATCGAGGGCGACTTTCTCCCCTATTGCCAGGCCGAGAACATCGGCGTGATGATCTATTCCCCCATGCACAAGGGCCTGCTCACCGGCAAATACACGGGCCGCGAGACGTTCGCCGATTTCCGCGCCAATCACCCGGATTTCCAGGGCGACCGCTTCCTGGCCATCGCCGCCGCCGTGCAAGGCCTGCGCCCGCTGGCGGACCGATACGGGCTGACGCTTTACCAGTTGATCCTGGCCGCCACGCTCATGCATCCCGCCATCCAGGTCGCCGTCGTCGGCATCAAGACGCCCGCCCAGATCGCGGAAGCGGCCGGCGCCATGGGCAAGACGCTGGAGCGGAAAGACTACTATGCCATCCGCGCGGCGCTTTCGCTGGGTCAGACCCACCGCATCAAGGATGCGGGCGGAAAGGTCAAGTAAAGGAGCTTCCGTGGCTGACTACCGTTTCAAGTGTCCTCGCTGCGGCCACCCGATCGAAACCGGGCGCAACAGGGGCGATCTGATCGAGTGCGCTCATTGCACGGCGTCCGTCAAGGTGCCCGCGGATGCCGCTGAAGTCATTCCCGCAGCCCTGATCGAGGTGATGGGCTCTCCCGGCGGAACGGCCTACGAACGGCGGGAAGAGCCGGAGGACACCCAGCCTCCTCCCCGCTTCATCATCAAGCAGCGGGGCTGCTTCCTGCAAAGCCTGAATTGCGGCTGCGGCTGCCTGCTCATCATCCTTCTCGTGGGCGCGCTGGTCTACGGCCTCATCCGGTTGCTTTTCGGGTAGTGCCGCCCACGCGGGCGATGCGCCCCGTCAACCGGACGCCCATCAGCCGGTGCCGGAATCGGCGGGCGCCGCCGGTGAATCCGCGACCTGGCACCGTTCCAGGGCCAGAATGCTGGCGAGCGTGACCACCGCGCCGATCACAAAGGTCGCCGCGAAGATGCGGTCCAGCAGCACGCCGGTGCCGGTCGACATGATCACCCCGACCGGCAACATGACCAGTGTCGAAAGCGCCATGTACCCCACGCGCCGGCCGCGCGGAAAGAGCTGCATGGTAAAAGGCAGGCTGCCGACGCTGGCGGCCGCATTGCCCAGGCCGGCCAGGGCCATCACCGCCACAAAGCCATAGCCATCCTTCGCCAGGACCGCCAGGCATAGCGCCGCCGCCTGGAACGCCGCCCCCGCCTCAAGCGTCCGCTTGTAGCCAATGCGTCCGGCAATCGCCCCGAACCCCACATTGCCCAGGATCGACGCGGCCTGCGTCGCCGTCACAAACGCCCCCACGGCAAAGGCGGGATGCACGCCGAAATGGCGCGTGGCATACATCGCAAAGAATCCCGACGCCGCCACGCCGATCCGGTAAATCACCTGATAGCCCAGGTACCAGCGGTAATGACTGTCGTCCCGCAGCACCAGCAGAAGGTCCCGGAAATACGCGCTCGCCTTGGCCGCCTTCGGACGGACAGCCGCGTCGGGAATCTCGTCCACCAGCGAGAACAGGATCCAGGAGCCGGCCAGCAGCAGGAAGGCCATGACGTAGAGCAGCGCGTAGTTGCCGGGAAAGGCAAGTCGGGCCACCACGACCGCGTTGATCGCGGCCGTCGCGATGCCGAGCGCGGAGGCGATGCTGTTGCGGAGGCCAAAGAGCCGCCCCGTCCACTCGGCCGGAACCGTTTCGGCCACGACGTCCATCCACGGCGCGGCCAGCACCGTAACGCTCAGGCTGCCAATCACCTGGGCGGCGGCAATCAGCCCAAGGCACAGGGCGGGCTCGTGTTTGCCCACGAACCAGAGGGCCAGCGCAATCATCAGCAGCGGAAGGCGCTGGCCGATGCCCAGCAGCAGCACCAGCCGCTTCTTGCGCCGGACCGCCTCCACCCGGTGCGCCACCGCCACCTGCAGAATGGAGGCCAAAATGCTCAGCGACGAGAGAACACCCATCGCCGCCATCGAATAGCCCAATTCCTGCAGCATGACTTGAAGAATCACGGGGCCGACCAGGCCGTAGCCCACCGACGCCATGATGCCCTCCGACAGATGAAGGGCGAAATTGGCCTTGGGCGCCGGCAGGGCCCGCTCAATCAGACGACGAATGGGACGAGTAGTCACGCGCGATG
>CAYZVY010000357.1:0-3640 GCA_964481675.1 uncultured Verrucomicrobiota bacterium | reverse complement strand
TTTTCCCCGAGGCGATGACCTGGCTGTGGAGGGAAAAGGGATGACGGCCGGCAAAACGATACCCATGGGTTCGGGGACCGCCGTCAAGTCGGAACCGGTTTACGGGTTCCGGATCCTGCGGGACGTGAAAGTGCCCATGCGGGACGGGGTGAAGCTGTCGGCCAACATCTTCCTGCCCGACACGGACGGCCGCTTCCCCGTCATTTTCCAGCGCATGCCGTATGGCGCCAGCGGCCGCGATCCCGGCGAGTTTTACGCGAAGCGCGGCTATGCCCTGGTGATCCAGGACTGCCGGGGGCGCCATGACTCGGAGGGCGACTTTTATCCGTTCCGTGACGACACTCCCGACGGGCTCGACAGCCTGGACTGGATCTGCGCGCAGCCCTGGAGCAACGGGCGGATTGGCATGTTCGGCCCGTCCTACCTAGGCGGCGTGCAATGGGCGGTGGCCGGGGAGCGGCATCCCGCGCTCCAGGCCATTGTGCCCAATGTGATTCCCATCGATTTCTGGAAGAGCGGCTACTGGCGCAACGGGGCTTTCAGCCTGGCGCTCAATTCGTTATGGACCTGTCTCGAAATCACCAGCCGCACCAGCGACCTGGGCCTGATACCCGCCTTTGACCTCAACAAGTTTTTCCGGCACCTTCCCTTGAAGACGTTGGACAGCTATGCCGGCCGTCCGTGCGAGTTCTGGCAGGACTTCCTGGAGCATTCGCACTTCGATGACTACTGGAAGCGGATGAATGTGATCCAGGGGCGGTTCGACCAGGTCGAGGTTCCCGCCTACATCATGTGCGGCTGGTACGACTATTATCCGGGAGACTCGTTCGATGCTTTCCTCGGCATGCGCGGCCAGGCCCGTGGGAAGGCGGGGCCCCGATCGCGGATCATCATGGGTCCGTGGAGTCATCTGATCAGCCTTTCGCCCACGCTGGGGGAAGTCAATTTCGGGGACGACTCCCATCTCGACATCAACGCGCTGGCCCTGCGCTGGTTTGATTGCCTGTTGAAGGACCTGGACACCGGCATTCTCGACGAGCCGCCCGTGACCCTGTTTGTCATGGGGATCAATCAGTGGCGGCATGAGAACGAGTGGCCCCTGGCCCGTACGCGCTATACTAACTACTACCTCCGCAGCGGGGGGAAGGCGAATGCCGGCTCGGGCGACGGATGCCTGCTAGCCGAGCCGCCCGGGCCGGATGAGCCGCCGGACCGGTATGTCTACGATCCGGAGGATCCCGTGCCGACTCTGGGAGGCAATCATTCGATCTGCTGGGGCGACGCGTTTCACGTCATCCAGCCCGGTCCGTTCGATCAGCGCCCGATTGAGCGGCGGCAGGATGTCCTGAGCTACACGACCCCGGCGCTCGACCGCGATACCGAGGTGACCGGGCCGATCGTCCTGCACCTGTATGCGTCCACCGATGCTCCCGACACGGACTGGACCGCCAAGCTGGTTGACGTGCATCCCGACGGCCGTGCCATCAATCTGACGGAGGGCAATATCCGCGCCCGCTTCCGTAAATCCGTCCATGAACTGCCGGAGTTGCTTGAGCCCGGGAAGGTGTATGCCTATGAAATCGTGGTGCAGCCGACCAGCAATGTGTTCTTGAAAGGGCACCGGATCCGGCTGGAAATCTCCAGCAGCAATTTCCCTCTCTGGGACCGCAATCCGAATACGGGCCACAAACCGGGCCAGGATGCCGAGCTGCGAGTCGCCCGGCAAACCGTTTTTCACGCGGCGGATTATCCCTCGCGCCTGGTGCTTCCGATTATTCCTCACCCTGGACAAGAGAGATGAACCCGATCGACGAAAGCCCACTGTTCGACCGGTTCGACTGGCGGGTCGCAGGGGTGACTGTTTCACTGGCCTTGCTCGTCTATTTTGTCACGCTGGCCCCCACGGTGACGCTGGGCCACTCAGGCGCGTTTGTCGTGGCGGGGGAATATCTCGGGGTCGGCCGGGTGCCGGGGTATCCCCTCTGGCACCTGCTGGCCAAGGTGTTCATCACCCTGTTCGGGTTTGTTCACTACCGCGGCCAGCCCAACCCGGCGTGGGCCACCAATTTCATGTCGGCTTTTTTCGGAGCCCTGTCCTGCGGTCTGGTCGCCCTTCTCGTGAGCCGTGCCGGCCGCTCGGATGGTGATCCGGCTCCGCGGCGCCGGGTCTTCCTGGCGGCCCTCGCCGCCGGGCTCCTGCTGGCCGTCAGCCCGGCGATGTGGGCCCAGTCGGTGATTACCGAAACCGACACGCTCACCCTTTTCTGCCTGCTGCTGTTCCTGGTAGCCTGCGCCGCCTGGCTGAGGCGGCCCTCGCTTCCCGCGGCATGCGGCCTCGCCGCGTCGTTCGGGCTGGGACTGGCGCAATCGGAGCTGCTCCTGCTTCTGCTGCCCGCCTTTTGCCTGGCCCTTCATGGGGGTGACGCCAGGCTCTTCCGCATGTTCTGCGTCGGCAACCTCTTTCTGTGGATCCTGCCGCTGGCCCTGCTCGCGGGGGGATGGCCGCGGCACTGGCTCATCCCGGCCGCGGCGGCATCCGCCGTGCTGGGGCTCCTTCTGCCCCTGAGGCTGTCGCCCGCCGGCCCGCGGGCTCTTGCCGTCATCGGCGTGGTGGCGCTGATGCTGTCGCTTTACGCCTATCTTCCGATCGCTTCCGAAGGCAATCCGCCGATCCAGTTCGGGTATCCGCGGACGTTCGAAGGATTCCTGTTTGTCATCAGCCGCGGCCAGTATGAGCGGATCGTTCCCTCGCCCGTTTTCTCGTCCCTTTTCGCGGAGCAACTCGGCTGGTATGCCAACCTGCTGCTCAGGCAATTCCTGTTTTTTCCTGCCCTGGCGGGCGTGATTCCCTTTTTCACGCGGGCCCGCCATCCGGTGGAGTGGCGGCGGTGGCAGGGCGTCTGTTTTCTGGCCCTGTTCATGTTCAGCGTCGTGCTGGTGAACGGGTCATCCCCGCACATGGACATTCAGGACAGCCTGATCCAGCGGGAGAAATTCATCCCCGGTTTCGCCCTGTGGTCGATTCTGATGGGAATCGGGTTTGTGCGGCTGGCGGACTGGATCCTTTAAAAGGAAAGCCGTTCGCCGCCCCAGGCGGGCAGGCCGCTTCGGAGAAGCCCCTTCAGCTGGCGGAGCTTGGCCTTCAGCAGGTCGGTCTGGGACTGGACGCCCATGTCCAGCCGCAGGCTGAGGTCGAGGAAATCGGCCCCCTTCACCAGGCGCAGGTCCTCCGCCGCGATTTTCAATTCCGCTTCGGCGATGCGCCGCATCCGGTCCAGGTCGCGCCGGTTCTCGCGCCGGTGGCCCCAGCGCAGGGCGGGGGTGCCCGAGAATTCGCGGACCTGGTCGCGCAGCCGCAGGAACCACTCGACGTGATAGGCGCTGCGCCAGGTGAGGGCCAGGTGGCGGGCCAGGATCCATTCCTGCCGGAAGCGGGGGCGCAGGGCGTCCGGCACCCGGCGTCCGGCCCGCGCCAGTTCGGCGCAGCCCTTTTCCCATCCGTCCGCCAGGGCCTTGAGTTCCTCCAGCCCCACGTCCTGTCCCTCGCGGGGACCGCGCCGGCAGAGGGCGCGGAAGGCGGGGCGGTCGAAATAGAGCGGCTTCCGGTTGGACAGCGCCTTCGTGCCGCCGTCGGGCTCGC
>CAYZVY010000356.1:0-3653 GCA_964481675.1 uncultured Verrucomicrobiota bacterium | reverse complement strand
CCATTCCTCGCTGGTAGATCACCGTTCCGCGCCTCCTTCTGGCAGGAATCGTGGCCAGGGTGAAGCAACCGCTCGATCGAAAAACCGATAGCGCAAACACATCGGGGGCTAATACGGATTGGCCGGCATCATTTCCCAGGCCGTCACCTTCCGAAAAGCTGCCGGTGCGCCCTCGGCAAACAACACGACCCCGAGGCTGTCCTGGCGCGCCGGAAACACGCGGCGACAAATCGCCTGCCGGTCGTTGGCGAACACCTCGATGATGGGCTTGTCCACGAACACCCGCAACACGAGCGGTTCACCTGGTGCCAGCGTAAACGGAGCCCGTTCCTCGACCCGCCGTCCGCCCGTGCCGCTGCGCCTAGTATCCACCACGAGCTGGTGCGCCGCCGCATCGTAGTACACGAACGCTTAAGGGACAGACCCTCACAGTATTCTTTGCACCGGGGGCATGCCGGAAGCCGTCCAATGCTATCGTCAGACGCGGGACATACCGTGGCACGGGCTTTCGTAGCGGCATCTCGACAAGCTCAGAACAACCGCGTCACGGCGGCAAAACCGCCCACGACGTAATCCTGCTCCACAATCGGGCTGTCGGCGATTTCCGCCGGAAGAAGCTTCCCGCTTCCATTCAGGAGAAGCCGCCAGGCGCCTTTCAATTCCACAAACAAGCCGACCCCGGCCTCGGGGATGAAGGCGTCCCCGACCCGATAGGCCGGCCGGTCCGTTCGCGCCCGGTCGGCCGGCACGCCAAACTCGTAATCCGCCAGGTCCGCCGACATCCAATTCACGGCCAGTTGCGGGGAGACCGTCAGGATCCCCCGCTGGAACGAGCGCTCCACGCCCAGCCGACCCGTGCCACCGCCGGACCGATCCAGCAGGTCGTGTTCATAGCCCGCCCCGACCCGAAACCCGTAGGGCACACGGGTTCTCACGGAAAGCCCGCCCATCATGGTCCCGTCCCGATCCCCCAGGCCCTCCAGATACGGGCTGTCGTCCTCCTCGTAGGCGCCGACCCGGTAACTCGCCGTGACGGCCAGCGCGGAGTCGCCCTGACGGATGACGCCCACTTGGAGGCGCGGCCCGAGAACCTGCAATCTGTCGCCGATATAGGTAATCGCGGGAATGGGCTGGAACACCGCCCCGTCCGAGTCCCGGTACGGACTGGACTGCGCGATCACACCCACGCCCGCGCCGATCCGGCCCCGCCGGCCCAGGATCGAGCGCAGGTCCACATCCACAGCCCGGGATTCATCACCCTCCAACCTGAAAGAGGCGCGGGTGAAACTGGGCGGCCCCTGGGGCCAGTGGCGGTTCGAGAACCCCAGCGGTTCGCGCGGAATGCCGATGAAGTTCTTATCGAGCTGCCGGTTGCCGTTCTGGTCCTCATACACCACCACGGCATAGTCGCCGGCCGGGAGCCCGGCCACGTGGACGGACCCGGTGCTGCCCGAAGGCAGGATTCCGACCCGGAGCGGATCGCGCAGATCCACGAAGGTGTCGGTCGAATTGAAGACCAGCGCGTAGACCGTTCCCGTCGCCGGCGGATTGGACACGGAAATGGCCAGGTCCCCGGCGGAAGCCGCAAGGGCCGCCAACAGGCAGCAGGAGCTCATCAGTCCGAAAAGCGGGCCTGGGCACAGGCGCTGACTCATTTCCTCTCGCCTGGCTTGACGGGGATAAGGATCTCGTTCCGCCGGAGGAACCACGGCTTGAAGGGGGGATTATAACGGGCCCAGATGGGGTCGCCCGTTGGAACAAGATTCCTGGTGACCATCCACGCCTGCAATTTCGCAAGGTGAAGGCGATAATTCTTTTCGCTCCAGGTCCCGGAATAGCGCACGGCGGCCATCTGCCGGGCCGGCACCTCGCGAAGCAGGATGTTCGGGCTATTCGGCACGGGCAGCGTTTTCAGCGTGTGGTTGGTGGGCATCATGAAGCTGACTGCCCATTTCCCCCCGTCCTTCACCTGACCCACGGGGGCCGTCATCTTGATCTTCTCACCGGCCGATTGCTGGCTCACCGGCGCGGTCATCGCCACTTTCGCTGAGGTGCTGTTGTCACCGGAGATATACTTAAACAGCGTGTTGAAGGCCTGGTTGCCCGCCTCCTCCAGCGTGCCTGCCACAAGCGTTTCGGCCAGGATATGAGGGGCGTATTCCCGGAGCTCGAACGTGCCGTTCGTTTCCACGACTTTGTAGGGAGCTTCGTCGATGGCCATAGCCTCTCCTGCCGCAAACGCAACGAACCATGCCAACCATGCGAATCCGATCCGTTTCATACTCACCTCTTGCACAAACCTTACTCCGATAAGACTCCGATAGGAAATCGTTTCTTATTTTATGGCGCGACCCCATGCCCCGGCGGCAAGGGATTGCCGCCCTCCAAAATACCTGGAGGGCACCAATCCTTTGGCGCCGCGCCCCTGTCTGGCCGGAATTTGACCACGGATCACACGGGTGATACTGGTAAACAAAACCCAAGTCTTATCCGTGCAATCCGTGACATCCGTGGTTCAAATGATTACTATTCCTTGATTGATTCAATTAAGAAGGGCATCGAATGCTGCGACACGCACCTGCACAAGCAGGCGTAACATGACCCTGGCCCATCCAGACCCCCGATACCTGCTCCAGGAACTCCGGGCGCCGTTCTTTACGGCCTCCGCCGTCCCGGTCATCCTGGGCGGCGCGCTGGTTCACGGACAGGCGGGTCATTTGGACTGGCCGCTATTCCTCCTCACGCTGGCCGGCGTCATCCTGATCCATGCGGGTGCCAACACCGCCAATGACTATTACGACCATCTCTCAGGAAACGATGCCGCGAACACGCGCTACGTCCGCCCTTTTACGGGAGGCAGCCGTCTGATCCAGAACGGTCTGCTCGCGCCGGCTCATGTGCTTGCGCTCTCCCTGGGCTGTTTTGCGATCGGCGGACTGATCGGCCTGTACCTGGCCTGGCAGGCCGGCTGGGGGGTGGCACTGCTGGCGGCGGCCGGCATCGCCGGCGGTTTTTTCTACACCGCGCCCCCGTTCAAGTTCGGGTATCGCGGCTGGGGCGAGCTCATTGTCGCCCTGAATTTCGGCGTGCTGCCCCTGGCCGGCACCTACTACGTCCAGACCCGCTCCCTTCCCCCCGTCATCCTGTTCGCCGCTGTTCCGATCGCCCTGCTGGTGACCGCCATCCTTTTCATCAACCAATTCCCGGACTATGAAGCCGACCGCGCGGTGGCCAAACGCAACTGGGTGGTCCGGCTCGGACCAATCGGAGCCCGGCCGGTCTATGCCGCGCTAATGGTGCTGTGGCCGCTGCCGATCGTCGCCGGCGTGGCCTGCCGGGGGCTACCCTGGACCGCGCTGTTCGCCACCGCCGGGATCCTTCCCGCGTGGTGGGCCATCCGAATCGTCTGGCGTCATGCCGATGACCCGGCCCGCATGGTACGGGCCAATGCGTTGACGATTGCCATTCACCTGGGGGTCGGACTTGCGTTAGCCGTGGGGGTGGCGCTCCGACCCTAGCCCGGCATAGCCGGAACTGAAACAGTTCGAGAATTTTGACCACGGATAACACTGATGACACTGATAAGCAAAGACCCAAATCTTATCCGTGCAATCCGTGCCATCCGTGGTTCAAATGATTGCCATTTTGCGATT
>CAYZVY010000355.1:0-3654 GCA_964481675.1 uncultured Verrucomicrobiota bacterium | reverse complement strand
CTGAACCTGAGCTACACGGTCATGAGCAAGCGCAAGCTGCTGGACCTGGTCAAGGAGGGGCGGGTGAGCGGCTGGGACGATCCGCGCATGCCTACCATCAGCGGCCTGCGCCGGCGGGGGTATACGCCCGACGCCATCCGCGCGTTCTGCGAGACCATCGGGGTGACCAAGTTCAACAGCCTGACGGACATGGCCCTGCTCGAGCACTGCCTGCGGGAGGATCTGAATAAGAAGTCAGCCCGCGTCCTGGGCGTGGTGAAGCCCCTCAAGCTGGTCATCGACAATTATCCGGACGATGCCGAGGAGACGTTCGAGGCGGTCAACAATCCCGAGGATCCCGCTTCGGGTGTCCGGCGCATTCCGTTCTGCCGCGAGCTGTATATCGAGCAGGACGACTTCATGGAAGTGCCGGCGAAGAAGTATTTCCGACTGGCCCCGGGGCAGGAGGTGCGGTTGCGCTATGCCTGCCTGGTCACCTGCACGTCCGTGGTCAAGAACGCCGCCGGCGAGGTGGTGGAAGTCCACTGCACCTACGATCCGCACTCGCGCGGCGGCACGGCGCCCGACGGGCGGAAGGTGAAAGGCACCATCCACTGGGTGTCGGCACGCCATGCGGCGAAAGCCGAAATCCGGCTGTATGACCGGCTGTTCACCCTGGAGAACCTGGCGGACCTGCCCGAGGACAAGGATTTCCGCGACTTCCTGAATCCCGCCGCGCTGACGGTGGTGACGGGATGGGTGGAGCCCTCCATCGCCCTGGCGCCGGCCGGCTCGCGGTTCCAGTTCGAGCGCGTCGGCTATTTCACGGTGGACCCGGATTCCAAACCCGGCGCCCCGGTCTTCAACCGCACGGTGACCTTGAAGGATTCCTTCAAGCCGGCCTGATCGCGCGGTCGGTGCCGCACTCCCGCATCCAGCGGCCTGGATGCTCAGACGCCCTTTGCTATTGACGATCGCGGGGCGCCGCCACACACTGGGGCATGATCACGCGCGACATTGCGTCTGTCTACAGACTGATTAAAAAGCATTTCGAGACGGTCGATTCGCCCGTGGCGCGTTTCATGAAGGTGCGGACGAACGATCCGTTCCGCACGCTGGTCGCCGCGGTGCTCAGCGCGCGCTCGCGGGACGACAGCACCCTGAAAGTCTGCGCCCGCCTGTTCGAGCGGATGGCCACCTTCGCGGACATCGACGCTTTTCCTGCGGAGGAGTTGGAGCGCGAACTGCATCCGCTTGGTTTCTTCCGCGCCAAGACCCGCATGCTCAAGGCGCTTCCGGAGGCGGTCAGGACGCTATATGGCGGCCGGATCCCCGATACTGTGGAGGAACTGGTCCGCCTGCCGGGCGTGGGCCGCAAGGTGGCCAACCTGATCGTCGGAGAGGCGTTCAACAAGCCGGCCCTCTGCGTGGATGTGCACGTGCAGCGCATCTGCAACCGGCTGGGACTGATCAGCACAAAGACCCCCCTGGAGACGGAGAGGGAGCTGCGCCGCCTCCTGCCGAAGCGTGTCTGGCGCGCCTGGAACCGCTACCTGGTGGCCTTCGGCCAGACCCGGTGCCTGCCCGTGAATCCGACGTGCCCCGCGTGCCCGCTTCTGCGCTATTGCGATACCGGCAGGTCCCGGACCCAGACCCGCATTTCGCCCTCGCCGCGGTTGTTCCACAAGGCATAGGGAATCGCCGTCAGGGTGATCCTCTTTTCCGATTTTTGAAGCGGCCGGTACAACCGGTCGTCCCAGTCCGCCAGGCTGCGCCGGTACCCACGGGTCACCAGTTCGGGTGCCTGGAGGGCCTTGTTTGGGCGGATCTTGAATGCGGCGTCCCGGGGCAGCGCCAGGTCGGCCAGCTCCGGGCCGTTGTCGAGGGATTCGAACGCATAGACCATGGGGCCGCGCTGGAGCGCGACCAGGCCGGCATCCTCCCGCACCGACGGATGGGCTTCAAGCCGCTCCACGGGCATGGGCAGGACGAGATGGATCCGGTCGCCGGCGGCCCATTGACGCGTCAGGTGAACATATCCCTTGACCGGACGGGCCGTGCAGGGCTTGCCGTTGACCGCGAGGCGGAACGAGCGGGCCCAGCCCGGAATGCGCAAGGCCAGGGTGAAGGTCGCGGGAACGCCGGTTTTCACCGTCATCCGGATGTCGCCGTCCCACGGGTAGCGGGTGGAGGTTTCCACGGTGACCGGATGGCCATCGATCGCGGCCGTCAGCGTTCCGCCCGCATACAGGTGAATCCAGAGCGCGCCCGGCCCCGTGGAGCAGACATACGAGCCCAGGGAGGCGAGCAGTCGCGCGAGGTTGGGCGGGCAGCAGGCGCAGCCGAACCACTCCTGGCGGTTGGGTTTCCGGTGGTCGGTCTCTTTCTGCATGACCTTCGGGTAGACCGTCAGGCGGTTGGAGTAGAAGAAGCGCGAGCCGTCGAGGCTGACGCCGGACAGGATGCCGTTATAGAGGGCGCGCTCGATGACGTCCGCGAACTCGGCATCGGGCTCCATGTGCAGGAGGCGGTGGGCGAAGAAGACCAGCGCGATGGAGGCGCAGGTTTCGGCATAGGCGCTTTCGTTTGGCAGGTCGAAGTCGTAAGTAAACGCCTCGCCCTGGGGCGTTGAGCCGACACCGCCCGTCACATACATCCGGCGGCGGGTCACGTTTTTCCAGAGTCGCAGGCAGGCGCGCCGCAGGGAGGCATCCCGTGAGGCCGCCGCCACATCGGCCGCCCCGGCCAGGAAATACAGGGCCCGGACGGCGTGGCCGTTCACGACCTGCTGGTCGCGGATCGGCATGTCCGCCTGGGCGTAGGCGGGATTCTTCCGGAACCAGCCCCAGGACCGGATGCCGCGGTTCGTGTTGGAGGCGTACTCCGTGTCATAGTAGCCCGGATCGCGACCGCGGATCTCGACAAAGAAGGCGGCCAGCGCCAGGT
Source organism: uncultured Verrucomicrobiota bacterium (assembly GCA_964481675.1). Classification (GTDB taxonomy): domain Bacteria; phylum Verrucomicrobiota; class Kiritimatiellia; order CAIKKV01; family CAIKKV01; genus CAIKKV01. Next base: position 729 of record CAYZVY010000355.1, on the reverse strand, counting down.
GGGCGGGATCGCCGGTGAAGCGGTATAGACGCATCAGCGCCAGCTCGATCTCGGGATGGCCGTCGCCGGCCCGGATCTGTCCCTTTTTCGTGCCAAACCGTTTTTCCACGTGGCGGACGGCGCGGACGACGACATCGAGCAGGCGGCGGTCGCCCGTGCATTGGGCCAGGGCCACCGCGCCTTCGATCATGTGGCCCAGGTCGTACAGCTCGTGCCACTCGGCCAGGTTGCGGTAGCGCCAGGCGCGGGGCAGGGGGTTGGCGTAGAGGTAGCCGTCCGGCTTCTGACCCTTGGCGATTTCGGTCACGGCATCTGAAACCAGGCCGGCCAGCCGCTTGTCCGGGTGCGCGGCCAGCGAGTAGGCGCAGGCTTCCAGCCATTTCGGCAGGTCGCCCACCCAGATCTTCCAGGGCGGGTTGGGGGTTTTCTTCGGATCGACCCAGTCCCACTGGTAGGCCGTCAGGTTGCCGGCTTCCTTGAGATGGTTGTAGGAGGTGGACAGGGTGATGGTCCGGTTCTTTTCCAGGCGCGGGCCCCAGAAGGAGTTGTCGAACCGGACGGCGGCCGGGGAGACCGGCGAAAGGCGGGCGCCGGAGGCCTTAGCGTTTGCCATAGTGATGGGCCTCGTCAAACAGGGCGATGATGTTTTCAACGGGGGTCACCGGCTGGATGGCGTGGCAGGAGCAGACGATGTAGCCGGTGCCGTCCGAGCCGAGCGTGTCGATGCAG
>CAYZVY010000354.1:0-3654 GCA_964481675.1 uncultured Verrucomicrobiota bacterium | reverse complement strand
TCATCCAGAAGATGACCGCTTCTTCCTTCCTGATTACGTAATAGAATGTGAACGTGATTCGAAAGCACCGTGACAGCATAAACATGCCATCCCCGTTCCTTCTCCAACCAACCAAGATTGGAAAGGATCAGGTCCGGCACTCCAGGCCGGACAAGCCAGTCGCGGGTATTATCCACGGCATTAAGACAATTCTCCATTCGAAGAAACTGCCGTCGCGACAACTCCGTCAAAGCGTCTTCTGTCGCGCAAGCCTTCACAAGCGCATCCCGTTCCGCTTGCATTTCCATTAAAATCGGCCGAGGAACTGTTCCCGCCAATCGAATCGTGACAAAGTATGCATGGTCTGCCACCAACCAATGCGGCAGGTTCCCTCTAGCGAAACGCACCGTGTCAGCCATTCTCTCCCCCCCATAAAGACGCATGATTCTGCCATGCAGCGGTCCCGTAGGTCCCGCTGTACTTCAACCCCCCGCACTCCGGGTACAGCGGGACCTACGGGACCGCTGCACGCCCTGCCGGGTCCTGGTGAAAATACTGCCGGAATTCTTCGTACAGCTCGGGATGATCCCGCTTGAGTTCAAGGGGCTTTTCGAAAAACAGCTCCGTCACGACCGCGAAAAACTCGGCGGGCTTGGTGGCGCCGTAATCGGAAATAATCGACGGTGTTCCGCTTTCCATCTCGTCCTGCAGGCGCCGGTACTCCCGGCCCAGCACCCGCGCCCAGTCGCGATACAGGGAGGCACGTTCGAGGGGAGGCGCACCATCGGCGACGCCGTCCAGCTGGTCGAGCTGATGGGCGAACTCGTGGAACACGACGTTGTAACCGTCTACCGTGCTCCGCGCGCCCTGAACCGTGTCGGGCCACGACAGCACCACCGCGCCGTTTTGCGACGACAGCCCGGCAACCGGCCGGGCTCCGTCCGACACGGTATCCGTATAAACCCGCTCCTTCTGCTCGAACAGGAAACTCTCGGGATACACCAGGACGCTCGCGAGCCGCTCATAGTAGTCATGATGCAGATTCAGCAGAAGCAGGCACGCCTGCGCCGCGATCGTGACCTTGACCTCGTCGGTCACCACCATCCCGCCGCACCCCTCGAAGTATTTCTCGCTGATGAAAACCTGGATCAGCTGCTCCAGACGCGTCCGCTCATCCGGGTGCAACCCCCTGCAGCAGGGCACGTTCGCCTCGACGATCCGGGCCCAGGCCTCCGGAAACGGCTGCCGCGCCAGTTGCGCTCTCCGATAATCGCGAAACGGGTGAAGCCATCCCATACATCACTCCGCCGGTGAACCGTCTAGATCCATCAGGATATCCCGGGGTTGCGCCCCATCGGCCGGCCCCACGACGCCGCGCTCCTCCAACATATCGACGATCCGGGCGGCGCGGGTGTAGCCGATCTTAAGCCGGCGCTGGAGCGACGATGCGGAGACGCGGCGCGTCTCGCGAATAATCTTAATAGCCTCCCTGAGCAGGGACTCCTCCGTGCTCTCGCCCCCCCTCTCGAGCATGGCTTCAAAACGGGACGGCTCCGGCGCATCCTCCGCAACCGGCCGCTGCTTCTTGATGAAGTCCACGATCCGGCGGGTATCCTCATCCGTAGTCAACGCTCCCTGGATGCGAATCAGCTTGGGGGATCCGGACGCCATATAAAGCATGTCGCCGCAGCCCAGGAGTTTCTCGGCACCATGGGCGTCGAGTATGGTCCGGCTGTCGATTTTCTGGGCCACCTGGAACGCGATGCGGGCGGGAAAGTTGGCCTTGATCGTGCCGGTGATGACATTAACCGACGGACGCTGAGTCGCCAGGATCATGTGAATGCCGGTCGCCCGCGAAAGCTGGGCAAGCCGGGCGATGTAGCTCTCCAACTCGACCGGTGCGGTCATCATCAGGTCCGCCAGCTCATCCACAACAATGACGATATAGCTCAGGCGTTCGGGCAAATCCGTCATGCCGGCCTTGTCGTCGGCAAGGGCCTTTCCGGAACGGTTGTTATAGGCCTTGATATTCCGGACCTGGGTCCTGGCAAAGAGCTTGTACCGGCGCTCCATTTCGCCAATCGCCCAACGCAGGGCGCCGGAAACACGTTTGGGGTCACAGATCACCTCGTTCCGCTTCCCGAGCAGATGCGGCAAGTGCCGGTATTCCGAAAACTCAACAATCTTCGGATCCACCAGCATAAACTGGCACTGCTCCGGCGTCCGGCACATGCACAGGCCCGCGAGGATCGAATTCAGGGCAACCGTCTTCCCTGACCCGGTCGTGCCGGCAATCAGCAAATGCGGCATGGTCGCCAGATCGACGATGATATCCTTCCCGCCGATGTCCCTGCCCAGCACAAGGGGAAGTTCCATGCGGTTATGCTGCCACTCCTCCCCCTCCAGCATCTGCCGCAGATAAACGTGTTGCGGCGATTCGTTGGGCACCTCGATCCCGACCGTTCCTTTCCCGGGAATCGGCGCCTGAACGCGGATGCTCTTGGCCCTTAGCGACAAAGCCAGATTGTTGCACAGGCCGGCAATCTTCTCCAGCTTGACGCCAGGCTCGGGCAGAAGCTCGTATTGGGTGACAACCGGGCCCCTTTCAACGGCTTTGACTTCCGTCTTGATCCTGAACTCCTCCAGGGTCTGCACGATCACACGGCCGGTTGCAACCACGTCCCGTTGCTTGTCGCCTTCCCGGTTGGCGGGCACCTCGGATAAGAGCGATAGCGGCGGAAGCTGGTAAGCGTCCGGCGTCCCGACTCCGGCCTCCTGTGGCGGGATGCGGGAGTCGGCGTGCGACTCCGCCCCGGGTGCCACCCCAAGTGCTTTGCAGACGAAATTGCACAGGCTGTTGAGCGCCGCTTCCGAATGGGTCAGGATCGGGTTCTGGCGCAGGGCGCGGGGAAGCTCCTGCGCCGTGATTCCCTCGATATACCCGAACAGACGCCCCGCGGGCTTAACGCCGCAAATCGTATCGTAGAAAAAACTGTTCCACTGGTAGCGAACCCAGGGGGATTCCAGGTTCTGGCGCGACGTGCCCACCACCACCACCACCCGGGCCGCATCCAGCCCGTCGTCTATGGCCTTCGTGTATTCCGCCACCCCCAGTTGCTCCAGGGAGTCGCTGCTGATGAACACACTCAAGCCCTGGCCCGTTAAATATTCGCAGACCGTGCGGGCCAATTGACCGTCCCGCGTCAACCGCCCCTCGTCGTCCCGGTTCCTGAACACGAGGAAGACGTCTTTCCGGCTTTTGTTTGTCATGGGTTCCCCCTCACTCTCTGTACCCGCCCTTATAATCATTCACGGCGATGGCTTCAAGGCCTATCGGCTCTTCCGCATCAGCCACACCTCCGACACGCTGCACCCGTACCCCGCCGAGCCTTCGTTCTTCTCGCGCTGCCAGGTGAGCCGGAGTCGCCCGCCGCGGGTGGCGGCCGGGGGGATATCGAAATCGAGCGGCGCCATGGGGTCGGGCTTGTCCATGAATCCATGCACCTCGATCGCCCCATTGGCAGTCAGCTTCAGCCGGGCCTTGTACTCGGGCTGACCGTAAACCACGCGCACGATATACGCTGCGGCGGGATCGAGCCCCTCATAGTCCATGTGCAACGGCGAGGCGCCCAGCGAACAGGCGCACCGCATCCACGCGGTGGGCACCGCCAGCGG
>CAYZVY010000353.1:0-3664 GCA_964481675.1 uncultured Verrucomicrobiota bacterium | reverse complement strand
AGGAGGAGGATGTAGTTGGCCGACTCCTCGACCGCCATGTCGTGGTGGTAGGCCTGCCCGTTGGCGGAGGCGCCGGTGCCGATGTCGTGGGACTGGAACCGCAGGCCGGCGCCGCGCTCGCCGAGGATGAGCCGGCCGTCGCGGGCGAACTCCGGCCAGGCGTCCAGCTCGAGCCCCAGGAGCTCGGGCCAGAGGGCCAGGTAGAAGGGGGCCTGCGTGTATTCCACGTCGATCGTGGAGTGGAAGTGGCAGTTGCCTTCCCAGACGGACAGCCAGTCCGCCCCGTCCCGGTCGATCCACCAGGTGTTGATCAGCCAGGAGTGCAGGGTTTGCGCCAGCAGGGCGTTGACCGACGCCGAGCAGGCGTTGGCGCCCACGATGCCATCCACCCGGGCGGCGTTCTCGAAGAGGCTGCCGCCGTCGCGGGCGGCCCACGCGGCCACCGCGTCCAGGCTGGCGAACCGGCGGGCGTAGCGGAAGGGATGGCGCTTTCCGAAAATCTCGAACACGGGGCCGTTCCAGGCGCACCAGGCGAGGTCGAGGCGGCTGGCGCGCGGCTCGGCCGTGGAGACGCCGCAGGAGAACCCGGCTTCCGTGGCCTTTCCCTGGAGCGCCACGAACCGGTCGTGCTGGGGGATCACCTCGGTGCGGGGCGGCGCCTCGTCCGGGGGGAAGGGCTGGCGGAACGCGGTGCTCTCGAAAAACAGGTCGCCCGAGGCGGGGCCGGTGCGGGTGAAGCGGAAGGCTTCGCCGCCGATTTCGAAAAAGAGCTCTGCCTCGGCCGGCCGGTTGATCTGGGCATTCCACCGGTAATGGCCGGGCAGGTGATCCAACTCCAGCCGGATGCCGAGCACGGGCGTGGTGGAGAAGTCGGGGTCCTGCGGGCGGAACGGGGTGACGAGCGTGAGGGTCACCTTCAGGGCCGATTCCGCGTCCACGCCGATCAGGCGGATCGTGCAGGGGCTGATGCGCTGGTCCACGAAATCGAACGGTTCGCCCTCGCCGCCGAGCGGGAAGATCCGGCGGCGGCCGTGGATGACGGCGCCGGCCGCCACCCGGGCCGCCGGCATGGCCGTGTAGGGGTCGAAGCGGATGATCCGCAGCCGGCGGGCGACGGGATCGAGCACCAGGCCGTGCCGGCCGCCCAGCACGGCGAGAGGTTCGCAGAGCAGTTGCATGGATTTACTCGGTGAAGCGGATTTCGGCGAAGTCGGCCAGGTTGTCGCTGGTGACCGAGCCGGTGGTGTTCATGCGCTGGTATTCGCGCACGCTGCCGGCCGGCGCCGGCGGGTTGTTGGCGATGTTCGAGTGGGCCGCCACGCGGTGCCGGGTGAAGTTGCCGGTCCAGAAGGAGGTGCTGGCCGCGCCGGGGGTGGGCATCCGGGCGTTGGGGAAGAGCGAGTAGGGCAGGAACACCTCGAGGCTCCAGAAGTCGGGCCCCTTGAAGACCGCCGCCTTCATGGCGGTCGCTTCCCAGCCCAGGTCCTTGTTGTGGTTGTCCATCGTGGCCAGGCCGGCGTTGATGATGATCTGGTAGAAGTCGCCCGCGCTCTGGCCGGAGGGGTCCAGGAAAATTTCAACATTGTCGTCCCACCAGACTTCGCCGTTGTCGTGGCCGCCATGGCGCGTTTCCAGCCGGTCCATGTTGGGCTCCGTCATGCGGAAGCCGAGATAGATGCCCGAGTCGTTCCACAGGCCGCGCACGGTTGTGGGATAGAGGGCCGGCTTGCCCTGCTCCTTGCCCGTGGCCTTGATGAAGGGGACCGGCGTGGCGCGTTCCCAGTTCGCTTCGTCGAGCTTGCCGTCGATGACGGGCGGGTCGCCCACCTTCTGGAGGAGGAGCGGCTTGAAGCCGGTCCCTTCGGCGAAGTCGCGGGACTCCTTGAAGAAGGCCTCGAGGTCGGGCTGCAGGTAATCCAGGCGGGCCAGGGCGAGGGGATCGGCCTTGGCCTGCTCGCGGGCCTTCAGGTAAAGGGCTTCCATTGTCTTGACCGACTCGCGGGGGTAGCTGATCTCATAGATGCCGCGGGGCGAGAACCGCCCGTCCTGCCAGCGGCTCTTCTCCCAGCCGTCCATCTGCATGCCCGCGAGCGCGCGCATGGTCGCCGCGGCCGGGCCGAACATCCGCGTGCAGTAGGAGTCGATGGCGGCGTCCACGGGGAAGTCCGGATTCCAGAGGCATTTCAGCCAGGCGTAGAGGCTGATGTTCTGGCGCGGCCAGTGGTTGAACTCGCCGTTGATGAAGGTGCCCACGGTCTTGTCGCGGTTATCGCGGTAGAATTGCTGCGCCACGTGCGGGTAGAGGAAGGCGGCCTTGGTCTTGTGCGCCGGCCAGACGTCGTAGAGCCAGTTCTGCACCTTGCGGCCCGAGGCGGCCATCCAGCGGTCGATGTTGGCCTGCTCGGAGGCCTTGATGGAGGGTTCCTTGATGGACGCCATCCCCGACATGCCGCAGATCTGGATCTCCACGTTGTCGGGGAATTTGACGCCCTCGGGGCAGGTGGTGTAGTTGAGGTAGGGCAGCATCAGGATGGTGAAGCCCCGGTCGGGCCAGCGGGTCTTGACCGCGCGGGCGAGCCGGTCGACGAACCGGGTCATGACCTTCGAGGCCGCGCCCAGCGAGCCGCCGTCCTTGTCCCAGAGGGCCCGGCAGTCGGGGCAGTAGCAGGCCAGTTCCACGTCGGCCGGGGAGACGGTGATGGCGATCTTGTTGACGATGCCCAGGTTGTATTTCTTGCCGTCCACGAAATTCTGGATCTGCTCGAGGTAGGCCTCGATCGTCTTCGGGTTGCCGTAGCAGAGGACGTTGAGTTCGCGCGTGCCGTCGGCCTTGAGCTGGAACACCTCGGGGCAGGAGCTGGTGTAGGCGGTCTTGGACCAGTTGGGCGAGTGGACCTTCAGGTCCACCGGCCACGAGTTGCCGGCGCGCAGGAACGCGTGGAGGGGGCCCATGTTCAGGCCCGCGCCGTGCCAGGGATCGTTGGTGTCGGGCCAGATCACGCGTTTGCGGAAGCGGGGATGGTCCTCGATCCAGATCGGGGGCACGGTGACGGTGCGGGCCGGGAGGACGCTGATGCCGAGGTCGTCGCCATTGGTCTGGGGCATGGGGAGGAACCAGCGGACGCCGAGGACGCGCTCGGAGAATTCGGACACGCCCCAGGCGGTGGCGTTCTCGGGGGAGTTGGTGTGGCCCGTGATGAAGACCTTGTTGCCGGAGAGCTTAATGGCGAAACCTTCGGGCGGCATGGCGTCGGGATCCAGTCCCGCCAGCTTGGCCTCCGGGCAGGCGCCGAGCACCAGGGCGGGCCCCTCGGGCACGCGGTTGGTGATGGCCAGCTTCGTTCCGGAGGTTTTCTCGATGAAGAGGTTCAGGCGGGCCGCGGCTTCGGACAGTTCGCGACCGGGCTTGCCGGGCAGCGCGATGACGGCAACGGGCGCGCCGTCGGCCACGAGGACCAGGGGCGCCTGCTTCGGCGCCTCGCGCACCGTCACGGGTGTCAGGTCGGGGGCTTCCCAGGGCGCCGCGGCGAAGAGGGTCGGGGCCGAAAACGCGGTCAGCAGCAGGCAGGTGCAAAGGGTCCTGGGCGACATAAGAAAACCTCCATTGTTACCAGTGGAGAATAACAAATGCCGAGCGCCGATCTCAAGGCCAAATATGCATGCC
>CAYZVY010000352.1:0-3684 GCA_964481675.1 uncultured Verrucomicrobiota bacterium | reverse complement strand
CGCCGGGCTTAAGCCGGTTTGCGCAGCAGGTCCAGCGTGATGTCGCGGCTGCGGAACAGCAGGTCCAGGTGAAACGCCGAAAAGTCACGCAGCACGGACTGGACTTCATTCCATTGCACTTGCGAGGGCACGGCGACCGCCGCGCTGGCGGGGTCGTCGGCCCCGTCCCACGCGCGCATCAGCGCCAGCGTGCCGCCGGAGACGACCAGGCCCGGCCCCGGTTCCCGCCCCTCGCACCGGCGGCATAATACGCCACCCATTTTGGCCGAGACTTTCAGCCGCAGGGGTGAGCCGGCTGCCGGATCGCAGCCGCAGGCGGGGCAGCGCGTCAGCGCGGGGCCGAGCCCCAGCGACTTCAGCGCCGCCAGCTCGTACCAGCCCATCAGGGCGGGCGAGGCGCCCTTCGTCGCCAGCGCGTCGAGCGCCTGCTCCAGCAGGTCGAACAGGTCGTCGTGCGGGATGCAGGGCGGGGTGACCTGGCTGATGAAATCGCAGAAATAGGAGGCGCAGGCCGTGGCCCGCCAGTCCGTGCGGAACGGGTCGCGTCGCTCCAGCGCCGCGCACTCCTTCAGGATCAGCACGCGTGAGGCGCGCTGGTAGACCAGCACTTCACAGGTGTAAAAAAGGTCGATCTGCCCCAGGAAGAGGCTGCGCGGCCGCTGGGCCCCCTTGGCCAGCAGCCAGACGCGGCCGAGGTCGCGGGTCAGGCAGTCGGCCATCAGGGAGGTCCGCGAATAAGGGAGCACGCGCAGGATCACGCCTTCGGTCTTCACGATCATGGCGCCGCCGCTCCGAATGGCGCCAGCGGTTTGAGCAACCCTTCGGCCGCCGCCTTCGCCAGCCAGCCGAGTTCGCGCCGCCGCATGCGCCGCCGCCGCGGCGGGGTGTCGTCCTCCCCGCCGGTCAGGTGGTCGATCCCGTGCGCCAGGTAAAGGGCCAGCTCGCGGCCGGCCCCGCCGTACCGGGGGCCCAGTTCGAGGGCGCGCTCGGCGTTGATGATGAGCTCGCCGCTCCAGCCGGGCAGGCCCGGCGCCGGGGCGTAGGTCAGGGTGATGACGTCGGTCACCTCGTCGAGGCCGAAGGAGGCCAGCTTGTAGGGGCGGATGCCGGCGTTGCCGGTGAAGAGGATGTCGAGCTGCGTCCAGCGGCCGGGTGTGGCGGGCTCCGCCAGCGCCAGGAAACGGCGGATCAGGGCCTTGACGGCGGCGGGCGGGATGCCTCGCAGGAGTCGGGCGTGGTGGAGCGTGATGGAGTGGGAATTCGTCATTGAGCGCTTTCTGTAAAGAGGATACTATGTCCCGGTTCGAAATGGAAGCGCGCGTCACGCGTGGCAGGAAGGACTATGGCGGCTCCCAAAAAAGCGGCTCCGGCGGTTCTGGTTTGCTTCGGCAACGACACCTATTGGGTGGAAACCACCGCGCGTGAGTATGTGGACGCGCTCGTGCCCGAGGAGAACCGGGTGTTCGGGCTCGACACCCTTGACGGCCTGGTGGAGTCGGGCGGCGCGGCCGCCCAGGTTCTCCGCACCTGCATGGGGTCGCTGGACACTCCGCCGTTTCTCGGCGGGGCCAAGGTGGTGTGGCTGAAGAACGCCTCCTTCCTGGGCGCCTCGGGCCGGGCCGTGCGCGGGCAGGAGATGAAGGATTGCCTGGACCGGCTGACGGCCATGGTCAAGAAGGGGCTGCTGCCCGGCGTGAACTTCCTGGTGTCCGCGGCGGCGGTGGACAAGCGGTCGGCCTTTTTCAAGGCGTGCGAGAAGGCGGGGGCGATCCGCGAATTTTCGGTGACGGAGAAGAGCTACGAGATCGACCAGCAGGCGGCGGAGATCATCCAGCTGGCGCTGAAGGATGCGGGGCTGACGGGCGGGGAGGATGTGGTGACGGCGCTGGCCGAGCGCGAGGGGTGCGACACGCTGCAGATCCGCAACGAGGTGGAGAAGCTGCGGGTCTACCTGGGCGACCGGAAGAAGGTGACGCTGGACGACGTGGAGGCGGTGGTCTGCTCGGTGCGGGGCAACCAGCCGTGGGACCTGGCGGACGCCGTGTGCCAGCGGGATCTGGTGAAGGCGCTGCGGGTGCTGAACCGGCTGCTGTACCAGAAGGTGGCGGGCGTCTACATCATGGCGCTGCTGGAGGGGCGGTTCAAGGAGTTCCTGGTATACCGGGAGGCGATGGACCGGGGCTGGCTGCGGGCGGGGAATGCGGGGCGCGGGTCGCCGTGGGAGTTGCCGGAGGAGACGGCGAAGCAGCTGGCGCTGATTTTGGGCAAGGATCCGCGAACGGTTCCGGGATTTATCATGAACCAGCGGGTGAAGCAGGCGCAGGCGTTCAAGAAGGTGGAGATCCTGCGCATCCAGAAGCGGCTGCTGGAGGCCCACCGCATGCTGCTCACCGGCGTGGCGGACGAGCAGTGGGTCATCGAGATGCTGCTGATCCGCATCCTGCGGCGGCGGTAATCTTCGAGATGACCGGGTTGGCCGCGCCTGTCCCAAGTGGCGGGTCTTCTGTAGCTGCGGCCGCTGGCCGCGGTCATGCGCCTGCTTGGCGGCATTACCCGGCGGGGGTGCGGCGTTTCGGCGTTAATGCGCGGCCGCTTTTGGGCGGATCCACCTTCAGGCTGGAGGCGTCGGGGCACGAGCCCACGCCGCCTCGCCTTCAGGCGGCTGCGCCTCAAAATCGGCTCGCGCATTTCCGCTGATCGAAACGCCGCACCCGACTTGCCCTCGCTCGCCCTGGCCGAAGCGGCCGCGGGCGGCTCGCGATGGTCCCCATGAAGCGCCCGAAGACTCTTCTGTGGCTGCGGCCGCTGGCCGCGGTCATGCGGCTGCCTGGCGACCGGCGGAGCGCCGAAGGTCTTCTGTGGCCGCGGCCGCTGGCCGCGGTGAAGCAGCCGTAAACAAAAGCTGGATAACCCATTCCCGCCGCGCTAATCTGGAAACATCGGCTTCATTTACCGGAGTCCTGCCATGAGCGAGCCCATGAAAACAAAAATCGGAACAGGCGCGACCATCGGATTCGGGAGCGTTCTCGCCATGATCCTGTCGTGGTCGGCCAACCACGCCATCGGCTGGGCCATCATCCACGGCCTGCTGAACTGGTTTTATGTGGTCTACTACCTGTTCACGCACCCAGGGGGGACGTGGTTCTGAGATGAAGAGAGGGTGCGCCATTTTCATGCTTTTCGCCCTGAGCGCCTATGCGGGGCTTCCAGGGCCTTGGCTTAAAGTGGAACTCGGGAAACCCGACGATTCGGCCGCCATCACGTCCACGCAGAATGCGTGCGTCGTCGCCATCACCAGCAAGAGCGGAATCGGGAACGCCAGGCTGATCCGGACAGGAACGGCCTGGCCGGCCGGCATCACGATCCGGCTCGCGCTCCGGAACCTGGAGTCGTTCGAGATGAGAAACGGGCGCTTCGCGTTCGAAACTTCGCTGAAAAGCGCCAGGCAGGTCCCGTTCTGGAAGGACGAAAAGGACGGAAGGCCAGGGTCGCAGATGGGCACCCTGGAAGCCATTGTCACCCGGACGGAAGACGCGATTGAGGTCGTGGTGCCCAAGGAGATGATGGAAGGCAATCCGCCCGAGATGCAGGTTAAGTGGATCAACGAGTACAGGCAGTGACGCCTTGAGGTGGAGCCAACGGTCGGGATCGAACCGACGACCTGCGCATTACGAATGCGCTGCT
>CAYZVY010000351.1:1672-3701 GCA_964481675.1 uncultured Verrucomicrobiota bacterium | reverse complement strand
GCCAGCGTGCCGCCCCACGAGGAGAAGATCGTCGTCCCGAAATTGCTCGCCGTGACCAACAGGTCCACGCCAGCGCCAATCGGGTCGTTGACCAGATTGCTGCCGTTGGTCAGCCCGCCGCCATAACTGAGGTTGACGCCGGTGACCACGCCGTACGCCGCGGGGTTGACCGACACCTCAACCGTGTAATTAGTGGGCACGGCAAACCCGGGCACGGCCAGCATCAGCCCCAGCACGCCAAGCCAGCCGGCGCGGCGGCACGGGCGGGAAACAAACGACGAAACGCGTGTCAACAGGTTCAGGTGCATGTTAGTTCTCCTCTGCGCGATCATTCCGGTCATTCTCAAGGCGGGTTTTCTTCTCCATGAGCTGCGTCATGTCCTGATCAGCCCTTGAAATCGTCTCCTCGGAGTCGCGCAGCGTGCTGTACGCCTTGCGCGCGTCCATCCAGTCGTCATACGCCTTCTGGATGGAGGGGTTGCCGCTGCGCAGCTTCCCCGCGGCCTCCTCCGCCCGGTCGCTCGCGGCCCGCATCGCCCGCTCCGCCGATTCGGCGCGGGCCTTGTCCCCTTTTTCGCGGGCCTCGGCCAGACTGTTCAGCGCGGCGTCGCGCTCGGCCGCGGGGATGGAGTAAAGGCCGAACTGGCCGATGGCCGCCGAGTAGGAGGCCTCGGCGTCCGCCAGGCGCTTGAAGGCGGCCGCGGCGTTGGTGCTGGCGGCCCGCCAGGCCCGCTCGGCCTGATGGCGGATGGCCACGGCGGCCAGCAGGTTCGTATCCACGGCTTTCGCGGGGGCTGAGGGGGAAACAACGGAGGCCGCCGGGGCGGTTTTCCCGGCGGTTGCCCCGGCCGGCTGGCGGCGGCAGGAAACGCCGCCGAGCAACAGACAGACGGCCGCTGTCGCGGCTATGGCAGAAACCCTCACACTCATCAGCTCTCCCTTCCAGGACATGAGCAGAAAAAGCCCATTACTGGCTCGACCAACAACTATACCCGAAAAGGCCGCCGATTGTCTAACGATTTTAGCGCGTCCCATCAAGATCGTTCCTTTTCAAGGCCCGTCGCCCGCGCGCCTCCCGATCTCCGCCTTCGGAACACCCCTCCGCCCCTCGCGGCGGGAAGCGCCCTCACACCCTGAATTATACGCTGATCGGAGATTGGCGCACTAAAAATCGTCCTGCGGAATCACCTTTTCCAGACTTTTCAAACGCCTTCCCTCTTGACTTTCCCCGAAAACCCGATACAACGCCACATGACTCTTTAACTCGAATTCTCAAGAAGGAATCGCCCATGTTGATCACCAAGTTCAACGCCCTGATCCGCAACCGCTTCATCTGGGGCTTCTTCGCGGTCCTCGTCAGCATCACCATGGTGGGCTTCTTCACCAACAGCGGCGGCTGCCAGAGCACCCAGCAGCAGGTGCGGGGAACGATCGGCACGCTCAACGGCCAGCCGGTCACCGGCCCCGCCCTGCAGGCGTCCCGCGAGCATGTGCTCCTGCGCCTGCGCCTCAGCACCGGCCGCGATTTTGAAAAATCGCCGGAAATGAACAAGCTACTCACCCACGAAGCCTGGAAGCGGATCGCCCTGCTCCAGCTGGCCGAATCCGAGAAACTCTGGGCCTCCGACATCGAAGTGGGCGCCGCCATCCAGCGCGACCCCATGTTCCAGGTCGAAGGCGCCTTCAACCGCGCCCGGTTCAACCAGTTCATCGAGGTTCTCGGCCGCAACCTCAACATCAGCGCCGACCAGTTCTGGTCCTACCTGCGGGAGGAGCTGACCCTCGAAAAAATCCGCCGCACCGTCGCCGCGGGCATGTGGACCGCCCCCTCCGAAGTCGACCGCCTGGCCCGCAACTTCGCCGACTCCTTCACGGTCGACTATGCGGAAGCGAACGCCGGCGCCCTCACCCGCGACATCACCGTCACGGAAGCCCAGATCAAGGCCTATTACGACACCCATCTGAAGGACTTCACCATTCCGGACCTCGCCCGCGTGGCCTACACCGCCTTCTCCTTCGCCGATTATGC
>CAYZVY010000351.1:0-1572 GCA_964481675.1 uncultured Verrucomicrobiota bacterium | reverse complement strand
CTGGCGGCCGGCCTGGATTTCAACAGCGCCGCCTTCTCCCTGGGCCCCGAGAAGGACGCCAATTTCAGCGAGCCCATCGTGGGCAGCAACACGGTTTATGTGCTGGCGTATGACACCGTCAAGCCCTCCCGGATCCCGTCCTTCACGGAGTCCCGCGAGGAGGCCGAAGCCCGCGCCCTGGCCGAAGCCCGGAGCCAGGCCCTGGAGGAACGCGCCGCCAAGATCGCCAGCCAGGTCAAGGAGTCCGTCCGGGCCGGCAAGCCCTTCGCCGACGCGGTCAAGGCCGCCAGCCTGACCGGGGCCGTCAAAACCGCCGGGCCCTTCACCGCCTACACGGCGCCGGAGCCTTTCGACAACGCCCGCCTCGTCACCGCCATCATCTCCCTCCAGGAGGGCGACGTGTCCGAGTTCACCCAGTCCGAAAAAGGCTCCCTGTTCCTGATCCGGTGCAAGACCCGGACGGCCGGCGATCCGGGAGCCCTCGACCCCATCCGGAACCAGATCCGCGCCAGCGTCAACCGGCGCCATTCCCAGTTGCTCATCAGCCAGTGGGAGGAAGACCTGCTGAAAAAGATGGGGTTCAAGGAACAGGCAGCGGTTGCCCCGGAAACCGACGAAACGGGCGAAAACGAGCCCGAACAGCCGGTCCCCTCAAACGCCGGACAGCTCTAGCCGTCAGCCCACGACATCGGCCGGCCGGCCGCATTGGCGGCACGCGCCGGCCTCGTTGAGGCCGGCCTTCTGAATCGTAAAACCGCTCCGCCGGATCAGGATGGCCTTGCATTCCGGACACCGCGTACTGCTGCCGTGATCGGCCAGCATGTTACCCAGGTACACATACGGCAGGATCGCCGCCGCGGCCGCATAGGCCCGGTCCATGATGGCCCGCGGCGTGGCGGGGGTCCGGAGCCGGTATTCCGGCCGGTAGGCGCTCAGGTGGAGCGGCGTTTTCTCCCCCAGGTTCTGCTTCACCCAGGCCGCCAGCTCCGCGATCTGTTCAGCCTGGTCATTCAGGTTCGGGATCACCAGGTTGGTGATCTCGATATGGCTGCCGGCCGCCCTCGCCTGCACGCAGAAATCCAGCACCGGCTGCAGCGAGCCGTGGCACTGGCGCGCATAAAAATCGTCCTCGATGCATTTGATGTCCACATTCATCGCGTCCACCAGCGGCAGCAGCTCGGCCGCAGGCCCGGGATTGACGTAGCCATTGGTGACCAGCACGTTGATCATGCCCTTTTCACGGGCCAGCCGGGCGCAATCGAGAACAAATTCAAAATTCACCAGCGGCTCGTTATAGGTGTAGGCCACCGCCACGCACCCCTGCTGCGCCGCCATGTCCATGACCTGCTCGGGAGTATGCGTGTCCCCCCCTTGCCGCTCCGGGCCCTGCTGGGAAATCGACGCATTCTGGCAGAAGACGCAGGAAAAATTGCAGCCCCAGCCGCCGATGCTGAAAACCGGAGAACCGGGATGGAAATGATACAGGGGCTTCTTTTCCATCGGGTCCACATGCATCGACGACATCCGCCCGTACCCCAGGGCCGTCAGCCGGCCTTCGTAAAAGGCCCGGCT
>CAYZVY010000350.1:0-3705 GCA_964481675.1 uncultured Verrucomicrobiota bacterium | reverse complement strand
GCCAGGTCCGGCCCCAGGGCGTCCAGCGCCTCGCAGGCCAGCCGGAACAGGTCGCCATGACCCGGCGTGAGCGCGGCCGTGACCGGCTGCGACAGGGTGAAGGCGAGCGCCGCCCTGGCCTGGTCCAGCGTCTCCACGGGGGCATACCAGCACTTGGCCCACTTCCGCGGCTCGGCTTTGGTCAGCGGATGGTGCGCCAGGGCCTTGAGGGCCAGCACCGTGACGCCTTTTCCAACGGCATGCGCCACCGCAGCCGGCCCGAAATGGCCCCGGGTCCAACTGGCATAGCTGACCGGGAACAGCATGCTGTCGAAGGGATAGGCGTCCAGCAGGCGGATCGCCTCTTCTTCGGAGTGGGCCGAAAAGCCGAGGTGCCGGACCAGCCCCTTCTCCCGGGCCTTGATCAGCGTCTGCAGGGCGCCGCCGGCGGCCAGGATGCGGTCTGTTTCCTCCGGCTTGGATACCCCGTGAAGCTGGTACAAGTCGAAGTGATCGGTCCGCAGCTTCTTCAGCGAGGCGTGCAATTCCGCCTCGGCCCCGGCTCCGTCGCGCTCCGTCGTTTTGCAGGCCAGGAACACCCGGTCGCGCCAGGGCGCCAGGGCGGGCCCCAGCCGCTCCTCGGCGTTGCCGTAGGAAGGCGCCACGTCGACGTAATTGATGCCGCGCTCGACCGCCCAGGCGGTCAGGCGCGCGGCTTCGGCCGGCGTTTCGTTCATGACCAGGATGCCGCCGAAGCCGATGACGGAGAGGCGGTCGCCGGCTTTTCCATAGGGTCGCGTGATCATGGTGCTTCCGTTTCGTCTTCCGGCTGCCAGTCCGGTACAATGGAGAAGCCCTTGCGCAGCGCGGCCACCAGCCCCGCGTCGTCGTCCGGAATGGCGTCCAGGAGGTTGTAGTGGCGGCCGAAGGACCGGATGTTGTGGGAGTCCGAGTTGCACAGCCGCTGCAGGGAAAGGCGTTCGGAGAGAGCGTGGATTTTGCCCGCGGCCTCCGCCGGGGTGTTGCAGGAGCGCAGCTCGATGGCGTCGGGCAGGTGGCCGGCCAGCTCCACGGCGATGTCGGAATCGTAGCGGAACGGATGAGCCAGGAAGAGGTAGCCGCCCTGCTGGCGGACATACTCGTGCAGCCGGACGTAGGTCCAGCGCTCGTTCATCAGGGCCTCGTCCTGCATTCCCAGGATGACCCAGTCCTCGCTGTCCACGTTCAGCTCGATGCCGCCGAAGATGCGGAAGGGCGCGTAGGCGGCGTTCAATCTCAGGAGGGAAGCCCGGGGCGTCAGCGTGGCGTGGTCGGTGAAGACAATCGCGTCGAGCCCCGCCGCGATGGCGGCCTCCACCTGTTCCGTCTCCGTGTTCTTGCCGCAGCGGGAGCGTTCCCGGGCATGCACATGCAGATCAATTTTCATTGTTGCGAGTGTAACGGAACCGGAGGCGCAAGGAAATAGCGAATAGCGAATAGCGGATAGCGCAATTCCGCTATTCGCTATCCGCTATTCTTCTCCGAAATGTCTTGCGTCCTTTTCCGCTATTCGCTATTCGCTATCCGCTATTCTTCTCCGAAATGTCTTGCGTCCTTTTCCGCTATTCGCTATTCGCTATCCGCTATGTACACCACCACCATCCGCTGCTGTTACCTTGGCATGTTCGTGCAGGCCGTGGTGATCAACCTGGCGCCGGTGCTGTTCATTCCGTTCAAGGATCAGTTCGGCCTGACCTTCGAGCAGCTCGGCCGGCTGATCCTCATCAATTTCGTCACGCAGGTCGCCTTCGACCTGGTGGCGGGCGCCCTGGTGGGACGGGTCGGCGTCCGCCGCCTGGTGGTGGGCGCGCATCTCCTGGTGACGCTGGGGCTGTGGCTGTTCGCCTGGCTGCCGTCGCTGCTGCCGTCGCCCTATTCCGGCCTTGTGATCGGCACGGTGGTCTTCTCCATCGGCGGCGGCATCCTGGAGCTGCTGCTCAGCCCCATCATCAACGCGATCCCGTCCGACAGCAAGGCCGCCGACATGAGCCTGCTGCACTCGTTCTACGCCTGGGGGCAGATGGTGGTCATCCTGCTGACCGCCCTGGTGGTGTTCCTGTGGCCGACCGGGCCGTGGCGCTGGGTGGCGCCGTTCTGGTCGATCATCCCGGCCCTTGGCGCCTGGGGCTTTTCGCGGGCGCCCATGCCGCCTTTCGTGGAGGAGGCGCAGCGCCACCGGCTGCGGGAGCTGCTCCGCATCCCGGCGTTCCTGGCCGCCGTGGCGGGGCTGGCGCTGGCCGGCGCGTCGGAGATCGCCATTTCCCAGTGGATTTCCGCGTTTGCCGACAAGGCGCTGCATGTTCCCAAGCTGCTGGGCGATCTGGGCGGGGTCTGCCTCTTCGCCGCGGCGCTGGGTATCGGGCGCTCCTGGTTCGGCATGATGGGGCACAAGGTCTGCGTCCACAAGTACCTGATCGGGGGGGCGGCGCTGGCCGTGGTGCTGTATGTGACGGCGAGCCTGGCGGACTGGCCGTGGCTGTCGCTGGCGGCCTGCGTGATGTCGGGGCTGGCGGTCAGCCTGTTCTGGCCGGGCCTGCTGTCCATCACGGCGGACCGTTTTCCCCGCGCCGGCGCCACGATGTTCGCGGTGCTGTCGGCCTCCGGGGATATGGGCGCGGCCTTTGCCCCCTGGCTGGTGGGGTGGGTGGCCGATCGCGCGATGGCGTGGGGCGGGACGTCCTGGATGGGGTGGAGCGCTGAAGCCCTCGGCCTGCGCCTGGGACTCCTGGCGGCCACCCTGTTCCCGCTTCTGCTGCTGGTCCTGCTGCCGGTTTTGAGGCCGGTGAGGAAGATAGCGAATAGCGAATAGCGAATTCAGTTCCGCTATTCGCTATCCGCTATGCTTCAGATCCGCTCGGCGACGAGATCGCCCACTTCCGTGGTGCTGAAGCCCATCTTGCCGGCGGCCAGGCTCTTGACCTTGGTGGCGGTGACTTCGGAGATGGCCTTTTCGATGGCGGCGGCGGCCTTGGTTTCGCCCAGGACGTCCAGCATCATGCCTCCCGCCGAGATGGCGGCCAGCGGGTTGATGACGTTCTTGCCGGTATACTTGGGCGCGCTGCCGCCCATGGGCTCGAACATGGAGACGCCCTCGGGGTTGATGTTGCCGCCGGCGGCGATGCCGAGCCCGCCCTGGATGATGGCGGCCAGGTCGGTGATGATGTCGCCGAACAGGTTTTCGGTGACGACCACGTCGTACCACTCCGGCTGCTTGACGAACCACATGGTGGCGGCGTCGACGTGGTTGTAGTCGCGCTTGATGGTCTTGTAGTCCTTCTCGCCCATCTCGTTGAAGGCGCGCCACCAGAGGTCGCCCGCATGCGTCAGCACGTTGGTCTTGTGGACCAGGGTGAGCATGTTCTTCTTGACGCCTTTTTTCTTCAGGTTGCGCTTCTTCGTGTATTCAAAGGCGTATTTCAGGCAGCGGTCGACCACCGGGCGGGTGTAGCACATGACCTGCGTGGCCACCTCGTTCTGCGTGCCCACCATCGTGGCGCCGCCCATGCCGGTGTAGATGCCGCCGGAGTTTTCGCGGATGACGACGAAATCGATGTGCTCGGGGCCCTTGTCCTTGAGGGGGCACTCGACGCCGGGGAACAGCTTGACCGGGCGGAGGTTGATGTACTGGTCGAGCTCGAAGCGCAGGCGCAGGAGGATGCCCTTCTCGAGGATGCCGGGCTTGACGTC
>CAYZVY010000349.1:0-3710 GCA_964481675.1 uncultured Verrucomicrobiota bacterium | reverse complement strand
AAGCCGGCCAGGTGGCCGCCCTCGAACCAGGTGGTGCGGCAGCGGGAGGGAATGTCCAGCAGGTC
Organism: uncultured Verrucomicrobiota bacterium; assembly: GCA_964481675.1. Taxonomy (GTDB): domain Bacteria; phylum Verrucomicrobiota; class Kiritimatiellia; order CAIKKV01; family CAIKKV01; genus CAIKKV01. The sequence goes on along the minus strand of CAYZVY010000349.1, from coordinate 3,645 downwards.
GTAAACGCGCCGGATGGCGGTTCGCCCCTCGTCCTGGACCGCGCGGAACCGGCGCAACTCCTCCTGCTTTTCCGCTGCCGTCAGGTGCGGGTTCGGGATGCCGTCGAGAACGCCGTCCATGATCCAGAGGGGCTTGGGGGCGGCCAGGCTGACGATGCCCGCGGTGCACAGCGGAAGACCGGTCGACCCGATTCCGGGCAGCGGTTCGGCGGGCTGGGCATAAAAGTAATCCGGGGGGAGGGACGCCATGTTCGTCATGGCGCTGCTGATGATGCCGCCCGCCACCTTGTTGTGCATTGCCGTCATCCACATGGTCATGTAACCGCCACCGGAACTGCCCATGCTGACCACGCGCGCTGGATCCACGTCCGGCCGGCCGGCCAGGTAGTCGACGGCCTTCAGGTGGTCCCAGACTTCCAGGGCCGTCACCGAATAGCCGGCCGCCAGGGCGCGCTGCGGCCGCTGGTTGTGGTTGCCCTCCGCCCACTCCCCCCAGCCGCGGCGGTCGGGGATCAGCACCACGGCCTGCAGCTGGTGCGCCAGCGTGTAGGGCGACGGCCACTTCGTCCACGTGGCGGGATCCTGTGCCCGCTCCGTTTCGTCCGGCGCCATGTCCGCCTTGCCCGGTCCGCTCCCGCAGCAGAACAGCAGGCCCGGCATCCGGCGGCCCGGGGCCGGCGTCCGGGGCCGGATCAGGAAGCAGGGCATCCACATATCCGGCTCCACGCGGATCAGCACCTTGTCCCGCACGCAGAACGGCCCCTCCTGCCGTTCGGTCAGCCGCGTCTCGAGCGGGACCGGGCGGGTGATGGCATGCCGCAACCAGGCGCCGATGGCCTTTTTCCGTTCAGTCTGCCAGCGCCTGAAACCGGCGGCCGTCCCGCCCGGGAAGACGTCCCGCTCGCGTCCGAACCGGTCTTCCAGGTAGGCCGACAGCTGCCGCACCTGGTACGGGCGGGGCTTTTCAACCGCGGCATCCGCAGGGACCGCAAGCCGCCAATCCCGGGCGGGGGTGGAGAGGCGGACCGACACGGCCGATGATCCGTCGAGGGAAAGCGGGGCCCGCAAAGCCAGGTTCGTGAGGCTGCCTTTTTTCAGGCGGCTGGGGCAGGGACCGAGGCTCCAGCCGGCCGGCGCCTCGAGCGCGGCCTGGACCTCTTTCAGATCGTCCAGCGCGAGGAGCCAGATGGAGGCGCGGGCGCGCTTCACCGCGGAATGGAAGGGCGCGAAGGCGAGATTGGCGGTCGTGCGCGCCGCTTCGGTGAACGGGGTCTTGTCGAGCGCGGAGAGGATCATCAGCCCGGCCTTCCGTTCCTCCGGCAGCGCCCACTCGCCCAGCAGGCGGCGCGCCAGGGCCGGCGGATCGAGGTTCGGCGGCAGGGGCGCGGGGCCGGACGTCAGCGGGTCCGGACTGGTCCGCGCCCACGTCATCCAGGACTCCGGCCCTTCCGTCAGCGCCAGGAACGCCCGGGCCTCCCAGGCCCCGCCGGCCGGGATCTCGACGGGCCGGGCGCGCAGCTCCATCGCGCCTTCGGTGGAGCCGTCCCCGAAATCCGCTTTCGTATAGGAGGCCATGCCGTCCAGCCAGTCCGTGGAGGCGCCGAGCACGGCGAAAAAGCGGCCGGCCGGATCCGCGCACACGAGCCGCATGTCCCGCCCCGGCTCGGCCCGGTGTCCCGTCCAGAACAGGTTGTCCCAGCGGTAGGGCTCGGCCCGGCCGTTGACCGAGACGAAGGCGTTCTCCACCCAGCCCTCGAAGGCATTGTGGAGCCACGGGGAGAGCCGGAGCGGCTGGCCGCCCGTGTTGCAGAAGCGGAGGGACACGGCCAGGGAGGCGGTGGCGGCGTCAAAGCGGACCGTTTTCTCGAGCAGCAGGCCGTCCAGGTAGGAGGGGTTGCGCTTGCCGGTCCAGTCCAGCAGGCCGGCGATGAGGGCCGGCGTGTTCCAGGCGTACCGGAGCGTGACCTCGAAGCCGCGGTCGTCCCGGCGGAGGGCGACGACATCGTGCGGCGTCGAATAGGAGGAGCCGGGATACCGTTCCGGGAGGGCCAGGACCCGGAGCAGGCCGCCGTCGATGCCCGCGGCGGGCTTGACGCGCTCGCGGCCGTCGACCCGCCAGGAGAGGATCCGCCCGCCCGCGGCGCAGGCGAGCACGAGCCGGTGCCGGCTGTTTTCCCAGACCACGTCGGATGAGTCACGCATGTCGCCCCCGCTATTCATAGAAGACGTCGCCTTTTTCGTTCAGCCGGATGTGGAAGCGCGCGATCAGGTCGGGCCCTGTTTCGAACGGGTCACGAAGCGCCGTGAGCCGGTCGCGGAGCCGGCGGTCCAGGGCGGCCTGCACGGCGGCCAGTTCGGGCTGGTTGACGAGATTGCGCAGCTGATAGGGATCGGTTTCGTTGTCGAACAGGAACCAGGGGCCGTCGGGGGCGATCACATAGGTGTAGCGGCGCGTGCGCAGGCCGCGGTATTCCTTCCCGCCGGTCCGGCGGACCATCTGGTGGAAGGGGGTGTAGCAGGTGAGCACGGCGTCGGTGGCGGGGTCCGCCGCCTCCCGTCCCAGCAGGACGCCGGCATAGTCGCGGCCGTCGAGCCCGGGCGGCACCGGCGCGCCGCACAGGCCGAGCAGCGTGGGCATCAGGTCAGGGGCGTCCAGGAGCAGGTCGACCGACCGGGCCTGCCGGCCCAGGGCGGCGGGCCAGCGCAGCAGGAAGGGCACGCGGATGGACTCCTCGTATGGCCACTGCTTGTTCCACAGGCCCTGGCTGCCGGCCAGGTCGCCGTGGTCGGAGGTGAACACCACGATCGTGTCCCGGTCCAGCCCGGTCTGCTTCAGCGTGTCGAGCAGGCGGCCGAAGCAGGCGTCGAGCGCGGCGCCGTGGGCGTAGTAGCCCGCCAGCTTTTCGCGGGCGGGGCCGGCCACCGCGTCCGGCACGTTCGGCCGCAGCTGGATGGCCTCCGGCGTGAACATCGCCCTGAACCGCTCGGGCGCGGTCTGGTAGGGATCGTGGGGCGGTCCCCAGGACAGGAACAGGGCGAAGGGGCGGGACCGGTCGTGCGTCCGCAGGTAGTCCTCGGCGCAGGCGGTCTGGGCCTCGGCGTCGTAGCCTTTCCAGGGCTGGGGCTCGTCCGTGTCGGCGTAGTAGAACGACTGGTTGTAGCTGTGCGTGCACTCGTAGCCGCGCCAGAAGCGGAAGCCGAGGCGGTGCGCGGGCGGGATGGGCTTGGTGCGGCCGCCGCCGTGGATGTGCCACTTGCCGATCCAGCCCGTGTCGTAGCCGGCGGCGTTGAGGTGGTCGGCCAGGGAGCCGCCCGGCGCGGCGTGAAGCCGCTGGTCGTTGACGATCATGCCGGTGGCCAGGGGGGTGCGGCCGGTCAGCAGGGAGGCGCGGTAGGGGGTGCAGACCGGGCAGCCGCTGACGGCCTGGGGGACGTTGACGCTTTCGCGGGCGAAGGCGTCGAGGCGGGGGGTGCGGGCGTTGGGGTCGCCGGCATAGCCGAACGCCTGCGCGCGCCACTGGTCGCCGAACACAAAGAGCAGGTTGGGGGCGGTCATGGGCTCTCCTGGAAAAGGACTAGTCTGGCATGCTTCTGGCCGGAAGCAACGCCGAAAATGCGGGGGGGACTTAATCGTAATCCTAATCC
>CAYZVY010000348.1:0-3825 GCA_964481675.1 uncultured Verrucomicrobiota bacterium | reverse complement strand
CCATCTCGGCCAGGTTGAGCAGGAAGCGCCGCGCCCGGCGCAGCCCCTCGTCCATGCGGAAGGTGTCGTCCATGGTCGGGTCGTTGATGAAGCCCTTCCAGCCCACCGTGGTGCGGGGCTTCTCGAAATAGACGCGCATGATGACGAAGACGCGGTCCTTGATTTTTTCCGCCAGCGCCTGCAGCCGGGTGGCGTATTCCATGGCCGCGTCCATGTCGTGGATCGAGCAGGGCCCCACGATGGCCAGCAGCCGGGGGTCCTCGCGGTCAAGGATGCGCTCCACCGTCTCGCGCGCCTGGGTCACCGTCCGGCGCGTGGCCGCGGTGTGCGGGAACTGGGTGCGGATCTCGCGCGGCGTGGGCAGCAGCGTGATCGACTGGATGTTGACGTTGTTCAGGGATTGTCCGGGCATGGCGGTCCTTTCGGTCCCCGGTCCCCGAACACGGGGAACACGGGCCAGGTGATGCAGATGGCGCGCACCGCCTGGAGCAGGCGGCGGATTTTGTCCGGGTCCTTGCGGCCCGGCTCCGACTCGACGCCGGAGCAGACGTCGAGGGCCGACGGGTGGGCGGCATACGCCGCGGCCGCCGCGTTGTCCGGCCCCAGGCCGCCCGCCAGGGCGAAGGGGCGCGCGTCCCCCAGCATGCGGGCGTCACTCCAGTTCCAGGCGCTGCCGTTGCCGCCGGGCAGGGCGCCCTTGCCGCATTCCACCAGGAGGCCGCAGGCGCCGGGGAGCGCCGCCTCCTCCCGGAACAGGGTGGCCGGGTTTTTGAGAACCTTGATCACCCGGAAGCCGTGGGCGAGCAGGGCCTCGACGACCTCAGGCGGCTCGTTGCCGTGGAGCTGCACGCGCGTCAGGCCGGCCTTTTCCGCCAGCCGCATGAGGGTCGAGGCGGGCTGGTCGACAAACACGCCGATCACGGGAAACCCGGCGGGGAGGGCCTGGATGATGTCGCGGGCCTGGGCCGTGTCGAGCGACCGCGGGCTGTCGGGATGGAAAATCACGCCGACCGCGTCCGCGCCGGCGGCCGCGCAGGCGGCGGCCTCGTCGGGCCGGGTCTGGCCGCAGATCTTGATTTCCAGCGGGTTCATCGGGCGCCTTTCAACGCTTTCACGGCGGCTGCCGGGTTGGGGGATCGGACCAGGGCCTCGCCGACAAGAAATCGGGACAGGCCCGCGCGGCGCTGCCGCTCGATATCGGCCTTGCCCGTCACGCCGCTGAGCGAGAGGACCACGCGGCCCGGGGCGGGCGGCGGGGCAAGGCGGGCGGCGCGGTCGGGATCGATCTTGAAAGTCTGCAGGTCGCGCGAGTTGATGCCGATCAGGGTGGCGCCGATGTCGCACGCGGCCTTGACCTCGTCCGGCTCGGTCGCCTCCACCAGCGCGTCCATCCCCAGCTTCAGGGCGAGGGCGTGGAGGCGGGCGAGGTCGGCGGGCGGCAGGATGCGGACGATGAGGAGGACGGCGTCGGCCCCCATGGCGGCGCTTTCGACGATCTGGTAGTCGTCGAACAGGAAGTCCTTGCGCAGCACGGGGAGGCGGACCGCGGCGCGGGCGGCCACGAGGTCGGCCGCAGAGCCCCGGAAGAAATGGGGCTCGGTGAGGACGGAGAGCGCCAGGGCGCCGCCGGTCTGGAACGCCTTGGCCAGCGCGGCGGGGTCGAGCTCGGGGGCGAGGGCGCCCTTGGAGGGGGAGGCGCGCTTGATTTCGGCCACGATGCCGACGGGCTCGGGGCCGCGGAGCGCCGCGGCAAAGGCGCGGCGGCCGGCGCGGGCGGCGTCGGCCCGGACCCGCAGCGCGGCCATCGGTTCGGCGGCCTTGGCTGCGGCCACGTCTTTTTTCCGCGCCGCCAGGATGGTCGTGAGGAAATCGGTCATGCGGTACTCCGGTTCGTCAGCTATCCATGTTTCTTTTTATAGAAACGACTCGCAAAGGTCAACTCAAGTTATAGCAGTCATGATGCCTATTATGCACGCCTCAACTTTTTATCGGGCAAGGGCTGGCCGGGAATCAGTTCCCGCAGGAAGCGGTCGCAGGGCATGCACAAGATGCCGTCCTGAAGGAGTTGCTCGGTCCCCCGATACAGCAGGATGAGCCTGGCTTCGGGATACTCGGACGCAAAAGTCTTTAGCGGTTGCAGGTCTCGCGAAACAAGGCGACCGGTGTTTTTTACCTCGATTGCCGCCAATTCATTTTCGCCGTAGACGATGAAATCAACCTCGGTTCCGGTCTGTGTGCGCCAGAAGGAAAGGGTGTGCCGACTGCCCGAATAATCGTTCCAGGCCCGCAAATGCTGGAGCACGAGGCCTTCCAAAGCCGCTCCGTCGATTTCATTCGGACTGTCCAGCGGCCCTTTCGGACGAATCGAGCGGAATACACCGGCGTCGAAAAAATAAAACTTGGAATGGGCGATCAACTGCCGTTTGGCCCGCTTGGCAAAGACCGGCAGCCTGAAGGCGATCAGGAGATCCTCTAGAATGGAGACATACCCTTCCACCGTCGGACGACTGACCGCGCATTCCCGCGCGATCTCGGCCGTGTTCAGCAGAGAGCCGTGGGAGAAACTGATCGTTTCCAGGAATCGGATGAAGGGGCCCATGTTCCGGACCAGACCCTCCAGTTGCACCTCTTCGCGTATATAAAGGGCCAGATAGGCTCGAAGGGCGGCTTCCCTGTCGGCGGTGGCCAGAATCAGGGGGATTAATCCAGATTGCAGAGCCGACTCCAAATGGAAGCCGGCGCCTAACTCGGCCGCCATGAACGGGTGGCAGTGAGTCAGGAGGGCCCTTCCCGCCAGCATATCCACGCCCGCGCGCTTCAGTTTTCGGGAACTGGAGCCTGTCATGATGAACTGGCAGTCGGGGAGTGTCTCGATCAAGTGATGAATGACGGTGAGCAGGGACGGAACCCTCTGGATTTCATCCAGTACGAATGTTCGCTTGTCGGCATGGCCGGAAACGATGATCGTGAGCTTTTCCGGATGGTTGATCAGTTCCTGATTGGTTTCCGGAAGGAGAAGGTCGATAAAAAATGCATTCTTAATCTGACTTTTCAGCCAGCTGGATTTCCCGGTGCCTCTTGGGCCGAAAAGAAAGAAGCTATCCTTTGGACAAGATAGAAAACGACCAACAAGCTCTTTCATGTTATAAATATACAAGAATAACTAAAATATGCAACCTCAAATTACGTTTTTAATCGAAAAAAGAAATCAGCGGTTTCATTTCCTGGTGAATTCCACCAGCGCGTCCAGTTTTTCAAGCGCCTTGCCGGAGTCGATCGACGCGGCGGCCACGGCAATCCCGGCCTTGATGTCCGCTGCTTTTCCCGCTGCCGTCAGCGCGGCGGCGGCGTTCAGCAGCACCACGTGGCGGCGGGGTCCCTCCTCGCCCGCCAGGATGCTCCTCAGGATCCCCGCATTGCAGGCCGCATCCCCGCCCCGCAGCGAATCCGCATCCCCGCAGACGCCGAAGTAGCGGTCGGGCGTCAGGTCGTAGGTCTTCAGGGCCCCGTCCTTCAACTCCGTGACGCGCGTGGGCCCGCTGATGCTGATCTCGTCCAGCCCCTCATGCCCGTGAACCACGAAGGCGCGCCGGGTGCCCAGCCGCTGGAGCACGCCCGCGAACATCTCGGTCAGGGCGGGGGCGTAGACGCCGAGAAGCTGGGCCGACGCCCCGGCCGGATTGGTCAGGGGCCCCAGCATGTTGAAGAGCGTGCGGATGCCCAGCTGCTTGCGCGCGGGCATGGCATGCTTCATGGCGCCGTGGAAGAGCGGCGCGAAGAGGAAGGCGATGCCGATCTCGTTGAGCGCCTGCTCCATGATCTCGG
>CAYZVY010000347.1:0-3848 GCA_964481675.1 uncultured Verrucomicrobiota bacterium | reverse complement strand
CATCATTAACGCGGAGGACGTCATGACGGAAGCCATTAAAAACTCGACCCTCGCCATCTGGAGCCTCGTACTCGGCATTTTGAGCATATTGACCTGCGGTTTCGGGATCTTCCTTGGCGTTCCCGCCATCATTTGCGGACATATCGCCCTGGGCAAAATCAAGGAATCGGGAGGCATGCTGGCCGGAAGAGGCATGGCCATCGCGGGTTTGATCATGGGCTATCTGGGCCTTGTCCTTTTCATTGTCGGCCTTCTCGCCGCCATTGCCATCCCCTCTTTCATGAAAGTCCGGGGAGGCGCCCAGACATCCGCCTGCCAGAATGGCCAACGCCAGGTCGCGACAGCTGTCGACGTGTGGGCCCTGGATAAAGGTGTTCTTGAAGGTGCGGCCACCGATCCGGCCGCCATCAGCGCTTTTCTCAAAGACGGCCAGCTGCCGAAATGCCCGGCAAACAACATACCCATCGCCATTCCGGCGACTGTTGGCGACAAAGTCGTTTGTCCCGATGCGGCAGTAACTGACCAGCACACCCTGCCCTGATGCCGGATACATTCCTTGCCAGCCTGGACGGTCCCCCCTTCCGCGAGCGCCTGGCTCGCGAACCGCTGGCGGGCTTGCTCCGGACCCTCGCCGCCAAGGCGCGCCAGTCCGCCGAAGCGGACCTGAAAACCGACGCCATCCACGCCGGCGGCTGGTGCCACAGCCAGTACTTCACGCCGCAGGTGCTGGAGGCCGCCTTCCTCTGGCGGCTGACCGGCGAGCCCTGGGCCCTTGCCCACGTGCGGCGGCAGCTCGGGAAGATGCACCGGGTCTATGCCGATTACCCCGCCTCGTTCTATGCGGAGGTCCAGGGCTTCACACCACACGCGGGCCGCCCGTCCGCCTATTTCTCCATCGCCCACACCGCGCTCGCCGCCGACCTCTGCCGCGCGGGCCTGGGGCCCGACTTCGACCGCTACCTGGCGCTCCTGCGGACCACCCTGCTCCGCGACCGCATCGACGCCCCCTACTTCTTCACCCACTTCAACGCGGCGCATAACGCCGTGGTCACGCACGCCATCGCCACCGCCATCGCCGCCCTGACGCTGGGCCGCGAGGCCGGCCACCCGGATTCGGAGCGCCTGATCGAATACGGACGCGACGCCTGCGAGATGCACCTGCGCCTGGGCTTCGACCGGCAGGGCGCGCCGTTCGAAGGGCCCATGTATGCCCTGGTGACCCTCGACTGGGTCTATCTGTTCGCCGACCTGCTGCGGCGGAACGGGGGCGAGAACCTGTTCGCCACCCTGCGCCCCCGCTTCGAGGCCGTGGCCGACGCGCTGGCCGCCCTGCAGCTGCCGGGCTTCATCGGCTACAACGGCTTCCAGGACTGCCGCTCCCTGATCCAGCGCCACCCCATGCCCTGGCTCCTGCTGTCGGCCGACGCCCTCGACCGGCCGCAGGACCGCGCCCTGTGGGCCGCCGCCATGCCGGGCGATCACCGCGGCCTGCCGGCCGACGACGCGCCGGCGTCCACGCTGCTGGACAACCACCGGGGCCTGCTCGACCTGCTCTGGTGGGACGGCAGCCCCCCGGAGCCGAACGCCCTCCGCCTGCCCCCCGCCTTTGTGGGCGAGGGCGCGGCCGTGGCGCAGTTCCGCTCGTCGGCGGGCGCGGACGCGGTGTGCGCCACGGTGCTGGGCCAGGGTCGTTCCCATAATGTGCCCGATCACGCCCACGCCGACGCGGGCCATTTTTCGATTTTCGCGCACGGCGATTACCTGGCCTACGACACGGGCTACTTCAACTTCGACGAGGACACGCACAGCGTGGTGCTGATCGACGGCAAGCCGCACGCGCCCGCGCGGCAGGGCAACCTGCATCACGGCCTGTTCACGGGCCACGGCAGCCAGCCCCTGCTGGACTGGGTGCGCATCGACGCCGCGTCCGCGAAGGGCTGCCTGTGGGCGGAGCGGCTGGTTCTGTTCATCCGGGGGGAAGACGACTTCGCCTATCTAGCCGTGCTGGACAACATCAATCGCGACAACGGCGTCCACGCCTTCCAGTGGCAGCTGCAGGGGAACCTGCACACGCGCCTGGAGCTGAAAAGCGAGACGGCCGCGGACGTGATCGGAAAAACCGCGCGGCTGGAATGCCACTTCATGAGTCCCCTGCCCTCTGATTATCCCACCTGCCCCCACGCCTTGAGGGTCTTTGCCGATGCCCATCCGCATCTGCATCTCTGGACGAAGGAGCCCGAAACCAATCCGCGGCTGGTGGCGGAGCAGACGGGGCCCAACTGCAACCTGATGGCGCTGGCGATCCCCCGCCGCGCGGGCGACCCGCGCCTGGTAGTCCGGTCGGAGCCGGGCCTGCGCACGCTCAACGCCTATGTGGAGCACGGGGAGTGGATCGACCAGATCGTCTATGCCCCCGATCACCTCTTCGTGCGGCTGCCCGACCTGCGCGTGTCCACCGAGGCGGCGGTCATCCGGCGCGACCGAAAAGGGGCGATTATAGACCAGTGGACGCTGCCCTGACCCACCCGCGCCCGCCACATGAGAGAGCATCCCCGCACGGTGAAGCGGCATGACATCCGCCTTGACAACCCCCGAACGGCCCTTGATGATCTCCCCATCTTTTAACCGGGAGTTCCCATAAAAAAAACGCTTCTCTCCGCCGTCGCCCTCCTGACCCTGGCCCTCGCCGCCCCCGCCGTTGAACCCGCCGCCTTCCCCCTCCGCGACGGCGACCGCCCGGTCGTCTTCATCGGCGACAGCATCACCGAGCAGCGCCTCTACACGACCATGATCGAGTCCTACCTGCTCACCCGGTTCCCGAACTGGAACCTGACGTTCCGGAACTCGGGCTGGAGCGGCGACACGATGACGTTCCGCCTGCGAGGCGGCATCGACAACGGATTCAAGCGCGACATCGTGCCCCTGAAACCCGCTATCGCGCTCATCAATTTCGGCATGAACGATGCCCGCATGGGCGCCTCCAACATCACCGCTTATACCGACGCCACGCTCAAGCTCGTGACGCTGCTGACCAACGCCGGCTCGCGGGTGGTCCTGCTGACGCCGTCCCCGGAAGAGCGCTACGAGGCCGGCCAACCCGGCGGCAGCGCCTACAATAGCCTGCTGCGGCAATACGCCGACGCGCTGGCCAAGGTGTCGGACCAGACGGGCGTCCCGCTCGTCAACCAGCTGGAGCCCTTCATCGCCTGCATCGAGTCGGGCCGGCAAGCGGGCGTGCTCGGGGCCGCGGACGCTCCCCGCCTGATCCCGGATGCCGTCCATCCCAACCCCGCCGGCCACTTCGTCATGGCCGCCTCCATCCTGAAAGGCCTGAAGGCCCCGGCGTTCGTGAGCGCCCTGGAAATCGACGCCGCTCAGGGCGCCGTGACCGCCGCCGAAGGCTGCACCGCCACGGTGGATAAGGGCGGCGACACCCTGTCGGTCACCCGCACCGACGCCTGCCTGCCCTGGGGGCTCCCCGACGACGCCCGCCTGGCGCTGGCCATCCCCGGCTTCACGGCCCCGAACGACCTCAACCGCTACATGCTGACGGTCAAGGGCCTTCCGGAGGGCGCCTATCTGCTGATGACCGAAAAAACGATTTTGGGAACATACAAGGCGGCCGAGCTCGCCGGCGGCATCAACCTGTCCACCACGGCCTGCCCGGCCGTCGCGCAAGCCGCGTCGATCTATGTCCAGGTGGCGGCCAAGAACAACCTCTTCTTCGACAAATGGCGCAACGTGCAGCTGCTGACCCGGGTGCCCGAATGGCTGACGAAGGCGATGCCGGAAGGCCTGCTCGAAAAGGCGCGCCAGGGCGAAATGGACCGCCTCGAAAAGGCGATCGA
>CAYZVY010000346.1:0-3861 GCA_964481675.1 uncultured Verrucomicrobiota bacterium | reverse complement strand
TTCGACCTGATCCGGTTCGTGACCGGCCTGGATGCGGTGAAGGTGTCCGGCTCGGCGTGGAATCCCCCCTGGTCGAATTACAAGGGCGACTGCTCCAGCACGGCGCTCTTCGAGATGAACAATGGCGCGAGGATCCTGTATAACGCAAGCTGGTGCTCCAAGGGGGCCTTCTGCGACTGGAACGGCAACTGGCAGATCGAGTGCGAGAAGGGGACCGTGACTTATCGGAACGGCGAAATCCGCGTCCTCCACGTGCCGAAACTATACAAACTCGAGAAGACGGAAATCCTGCAGCACACCCCGATGCCGTTGACGGCCCAGAACTATGTGTTGGACGAATTCATGCGCTGCGTGAAAGACCGGACCCAGCCGCGCACCGTGGCCCGGGATAACATCCGCAGTGTCGGCATGGTCTTCGCCGCGGTCAAGGCCATGCAGACCGGCCGGAAGGTGGACGTGCTGGACAAGGCCACGCTGGCCGGCATTAAAAAATGAATTCCCCCATCCTTGTGACCGGTGACGAGCAGGGGCGCGTCAATTTGAACCTGCCGGATGGCGGGCTGCAGCCCGTGGTCGGGGTTTATAACATCCAGGTGTTCCGCGCGACCCGGGGCCAGCCTGACGCCGGCGACCAAGACGGTTGGACCTACGCCCATCATCAGGATCTGGCCTGCTGGAAGGGGCGCCTGTATGCCGCCTGGGCCATGACGCCGGTGGATGAGGACGTGCCGCCCTACAAGGTCGTATACGCCACCTCGACGGATGGCCTCCACTGGTCCGCGCCGGCCAACCTGTTCCCTCGGGAAATGGCCTGGGCCTGCCGCTTCTATTTCTATCGCGCCGTCAACGGCCGGATGCTGGCCTTTTGCGCCGGCAAGTCGGCCGACGGCACGGTGAGTGAGGCGGCCAAAAAGGTGCTGCTGGTCCGCGAGATCGCCGCCGATCATCGCCTGGGCGAGGTGTTCACCCTGGTGGCCCCGCTTCCGGACCAGCCGCCGTTTTTCGAGACCGCGAAGGATCCCGGTTTTGTTGTGGCCTGCCGTGAAGCGGCCGGCAACAACCTGCTCCTTGAGCAGCAGGATTATGGCCGGTTCCTCGGCGACCGGCGCATGCCATGGCACGAGAACGCCACCCAGCTAAATGGCTGGCCGTTCGGGAAGGCTTTCTGTTTCTATCATCGCGCGGACGGGACCGTGGTCGGTTTATGCAAAATGGGGTTTGTCACGCTATCGGAAGATCAGGGCAAGAGCTGGTCGGAGCCCGTCCTGCCGCCCACGCTGATCGCCGGTTCGGCGAAGGTCTGGGGCCAGCGGACGGTGGATGGGCGCTTCGCGCTGGCTTATAATCCCGACCGCGGCAAGCGGTATCCGCTGATTCTCGTGCATGGCGAGGACGGCCGCGAGTTCCGCGACATGCGCGTGGTCCACGGTGAACTGCCGCCCCTGCGCTATCCCGGCAAATACAAGGATCCCGGCGCGCAGTATATGCGGGGACTGGCCGAATGGGCCGATGACGGCACGTTTGCGGACCGCCAGGCGATGTGGATGATCTACAGCGTCAACAAGGAGGACATCTGGGTGGCCCGCGTGTCCCTTCCGATTAAACCGGACGCGACGGAATTCCCTTCCAACGACTTTCAAAAGACCGGCTCCAACGGCGTGCTTCCGGGCTGGAACATCTATAGCCCGCGCTGGGCGCCTGTGGCTGTGGTGGAGGAGGAGGGCCGGCGCTGTCTTGAAATGCGTGACGGCGATCCCTTCGACTACGCCCGCGTCGTGCGCGTCTTTCCGGCGGCGGCCGACGTGCGGGTGGAAGTGCGACTGAAAGCCGCGCAAACCCGCGCGCGGATCGAGATCGAGTTGTGCGATACGGCCGGCCGCCGGCCCTGCCGGGTGATTTTTTCCGAGACCGGGGGCATTCAGGCCGTTGCCGGCGATCGCCTGGTCGACGTGGGATCCTACGCCTCGGGCGTATGGGTCACGATCGGCTTGATTACGGATCTCGCTTCCGGTACATATTCCGTGCGGGTGAACGACGGCGAGAAGAAGGAGTTCGCGGTGGCGGAGAAAAACGCCGGGCGCCTGGAGCGCCTGTCGCTTCGCACGGGCGCCTGGCGCGGTTGCGGGGACGGCGCCGGGACGGACGCCCGGGCGGATGTACCCATATCGAGTCCAGCTGTCTTTCACCTGGACGGGGTGACGATACGTCCGTTGAGCTGAGCTTGCGAATGCCGATAAAAAATCGACGAAGGATAAAACAGATGAACGATGCCGCTGGCCAACAGACGACCGCCCGTCCGAAAAAGCAGACCCGCCAGGACCCCGACACGGGGTGGCGCGGCATGAAGTTCGGGCTGATGATGCACTGGGGCATTTATTCGGTCGCCGGCGGCGTCTGGCAGGGGAAGCAGATCGAAGGCTATAACGAGCAGATCAAGCACCGCGCCAAAATTGCCTGGCCGGACTACCTGACTCTGCAGGACGGCTTCACGGCGGAGAAGTGGAATCCCGACGCGATCGTCCGGCTTGCCAAGACGGCCGGCATGAAGTATGTCGTCATCACCACCAAGCACCATGACGGCTTCAACCTCTGGCACACGAAGCTCTCGGACTTCAACGCCGTCGAGGCCACGCCGGCCAAGCGGGACGTGCTCAAGGCCTTGTCCGACGCCTGTGAAAAGCGCCGCATGAATTTCGGCATCTACTATTCGCTCATCGACTGGCATTACCCGGGCGCGGCGCCGATGAGCGAGACCAATTCGGATCCCATCACGCCCGCCCTGGATCTCTATAATGTCGGGCAACTGCGCGAGTTGCTGACGGGCTACGGGCCTCTTTGCGAAATCTGGTTCGACATGGGGATCCCGACCTTCGAACAGAGCCGGAGGTATGCCAGCCTGGTCCACCAGCTCCAACCCGACTGCCGGGTCAGCGGCCGGATCTGGAACGGCTATGACGATTTCATGGAGTGCGGCGACAACGAGACCCCCAACTTCTGGTTCGAGGGCTGTTGGGAATCCTCCGTCACCATGTTCCACGACACCTGGGGCTACCGGTCGTGGCAGGCACGCGGAAGCGTGGAGGCGAAGGTCCGGGAGAAAGTCCGCGATGTGGCGTTCGTCACCGCGCGCGGCGGGAATTATTTGCTGAACATCGGGCCTACCGGCGATGGATCCATTGTCAAGTTTGACGCCCAGGTGCTGAAAGGCATCGGCCGGTGGATGAAGGTGCATGGCGAGGCCATTTTTGATTCCGAGCCCCAGCCCCATCTGAAGCTGGATTTCGGTTATGCCACGGGGCGGCCCGGCCGGCTGTATCTTTACGTGGCCGCTCCGCCCGCGGACGGAATCCTCCGCATTCCCGGCTGGCTCGCGCCCTCGCCGGTTGCCGCGCTCCTGTCGGCGCCGTCTCCCCGGCCGCTGGCCTGTGCATGCAAGGGGGGCGCTCTGGAGATCACGCTTCCGGCCGAGGGCATGGATCCCGATCTGCCCGTCGTCGCGGTCGACTACCCGGGTGATCAGCCCTATCTTCCGCAGGATGCCATAGTCCTTCGCGATAGCGGTCGCGCGGTCCTGGCGGCGGACGCTTCGCTGGCGTGGCACCGGATGCTCGGGCAGGATTATTATAGCCAGAAAAAATTTATCACGGGCCGCGAGTGGTTGTTGTGGTCGAAGAAAACCGGGCCGCGCAAGCTCATGGCCCGCCGGCCCGCGGGGGGGGCGGCCGCGGGGTTCCGGCTCTGTGCGGGCGGCCAGCATACTCAGTTTATCTTGGCTGAGAGCAACCAGCCCCAGTCGGTGGAATGCCTCGAACTCCTCCTGGAGGCGGACACCCTCGTGACTGTGAAACTGGAGCATATTGC
>CAYZVY010000345.1:0-3892 GCA_964481675.1 uncultured Verrucomicrobiota bacterium | reverse complement strand
GATGGAGAAGGGGTACGCCTTGCCGCCATAGGTGGCGGTGATCGTGCTGCCGCTGGCAAACTGGCCGCTGACCGCCGTGCCGTTGAGAATCGTGAAGGTCTGGCCAACCTCGGGGGCAAACCCGAGCGTGAGCTGCAGCGTGCTGTTGTTCAGGTTTACGGCGCTCTGCACCGTGAGTTGACTGTAGCCGCTCACCGGCGTGGTGCCGTTGAGTGCCGCCGCCACCTTCGACCCGCTGCCGAGCACCAGCGACGTCATGGTCAGGCTGCCGCCCACCGTGCCGCCATTGTTGATCACCGGGCCCACGGCGCCGGTGCCGTCCAGCGTGCCGGCGGCCTCCACCCGCACCCCCGTATCCAGAGCGCCATTCACCCGGAACGTGCCCTGCTCCACGCGCGTGCCGCCCCCGTGCCGCCCCTCGCCCCAGAGCGTGAACGTACCGGAGCCGACCTTGACCACCGTACCCGTGTAGGTGGTGACGCCCGGCGAGAGGTAGTAGTCGGAGAACGAGCCGTAAAACTCGGTTGAGGCGTTGTTGCCGCCCAGGGTCAGCACGGAACCGCCGGCGCGGTTGAAGAATACCGTCCCGGATCCTTCCAGTGAACCGATGGTTTCACCCGCCGCCTGAAGGGCCAGGCCGTTGGCCTCCCCATAGTTCAGGCTGGCAAGAATCACCCGCGCGCTGTCGTGGATGTTGTCGGTGCCGTAGAGATAAAGCATCGCCCGCCGATTGCCTTCCGAGCCGCCGATGATCACATCGCCCGTGCCCATCTTCCCATTGACGCCAACGAGGGTGGGCCCGCCAATGACATAAGTGCCGCCGGTATAGTCGTTCAAGGCACTGTTCATCGTGATCGAGCGCCCGGCATGTTCACTCCCGATAATCAGGGTGCCGCCGGTAATGCGACCGTCAATGGTCAGATTACCTTCTGATCCATAGGCGTTATGCACCATGCCCCCCTCCTGTCCGACCGTGATCGTGACGCCACTCGGGATGGTCAGGTTGCCGCCGTGCGGCCGGAAGGCGCTGGTCTGGGCATTGCCGCTGTCGGCCGGACGACTGCCGTTGATCACGATATTGGTGAAGCCGGCCAGGCTGTTGGAATTGCAGGCTACAAACCCCTGATTGATCGTCAGCGTGCCGCTGATGGTGCTGGGCACGGATGAGGTCATCATCACGCTGGGGCAACCGTTGCCCACAAAGAACGAACCAATGGTCAACCCGTTGCCGCCGGTGAATTTGCCGCTGAACACGTGCGTTCGTGGCGTGCCGGCAACCGAGGCGATGTGGAGCACGCCTTCGGCGGATCCGAAGTCGATGTTGGCGGAGTGGTAGAGCGTGCTTCCGCTGTTGATCAGGATCAGGCCGCCGCTGCCGATGGTGAGCACATCGCCGGGACCGGCGCTGCTGAGCACCCCCGTGGTGCGCAGGGCGTGAACCGTCCTGGCGCCCGAGATGGCGCCCCCGGGAGCATTCACGATGTCCGTCGCCCCGGCCGTGGACAGATCGGTCGAAGTGAATGCCCGCTTCGCGAAGCCCGTGGTGGAGTCATAGCTGAGGAACGACGATCCGTAGTATTCCACCATCCAGGGAGCCACCATGCCCTGGGCATCGTTCACCGGGGCGCCGGAGACGATCTTGACGGTTTCATTGCTGCCCATCGAGTTCTGCTGGGCCGTGATCGCCAGGGAGGCGCGCTCCAAACGGGACAGACTCGCGAAACTCAAGGCGGTCGGATACGTTCCGGCCGCGTTCAGCGACAGCAACGTCTGGCCGCGGATCGTCAGGGCGCCCTTGCTGACCGCCTGGCCCCCGGAGACACCCTGCAGATCAAGATAGCCGCCCGCGAGATGCACCGCGCCAGTGGCATGGCCGAAAGGGCTGGCGCCGACAGCGGTCTGGGCGTAGCCACGCACCCATGACCCCGGATGGACCGTCAGTGAACCCGTGAAGTCGTTGGCGTCCGAAAGGATCAAACCATTCCCCATGCTCCATTGGCCGAGGACCGTGGGGGCGCTGACAACCACGGACCGGTTGCCGGTCAGCACACCCACCGAACCGGCGCGATTCAAGGTCACGTTGCCGCCCGGATACCCGCCGTCGGCTTGCATGGCGAAGCGGTAGACATTGTCAAGGTTCGGGGCCAGGGCATCGCCCGTGTACGTACCGCCGCCGCCGTAGGCCATATACCCGCCGCCCAACGGCCCCGCAGCCAAAGCCGCGTTGAGGTTCGGCCCGCTGTTCCCGACCCATTCGAAAACGCCCGAAGCGTTGGTCGACAGGGTGGGGACGAAGTCGGATTTGACGCGGACATAACTCAGCAGGCTGACGACCGGAGCCCCCAGGTCACGACTCAACACCTCCACCGTGCCCCCCACGTTGTTGGCCGCCTGGAGCGTCAGCCGGCCGCCGTACGTGACGGCCACATCGCCCGGGATGACGCGGTTGGCCACGTTGGCCTCGATCCGGCCACTGGCGGCAAGGGTTGGCCCGGCGTAGGTGTTATCGGCCGCATTGGTGAAGTTGACCGAGACCGTGGCGCTGCGATAGCCACCCAGGACCATCAAGGCACCCGGCCCGCTGACGACATTCCCGAGATTGAGGGTGCTGACGGGCGTCAGACGCGCACCCGCCCCGGTGAGCGCAAGTTCGCGAGTGAACACCTGCGCGCCGCCCCACAACAGTCCGCCCAACCGCCCGGCGGAACCCATGGGGATGGCCGACGAGGAGGCTCCCAAACTGGCGAGATGGGCGGCGTAAAGCCAGCCTTGTTCAATCGCCAGCGATCCGCCGAAGGGATTGTTGATGTTACTCAACCAGACCATGCCCGACCCGGTCTTGATCACACCGCCCGGACCGTCAATCGAATTCGTAATGTTCAGTCCCTGGCCGGGGACGGCCCCGCCATAGCCGAACTCGGACCGGCTGTAGGAGTTCAGCACCAGGTTCGTGTTCAATGTGATGGGGGCGCCGAAGGTATCCAGGCGATAAATATTGGCGTGGTTAAACGTCGCGTTGCCGCCGGCACTGTTGAACGTCAACGAGCCGCCGTTGGGAGCGATGATGCGGGAGGCATACCACTGGTTGAGCAGATCCAGCCGGCCCAGCGTCAGGGGTAGATTCAGGTTTATCGTCTGCGTGGCATACAGGGCGGTGAGCGTCGTCACCAATGCCACGTCGCCGGCCGCATTGGGAACGCCATTATTCCAGTTAGCCGCATCCGTCCAGGAATGCGTTGCCGCAGTGATCTTGTTCCAGGTCGAGGTGATCTGCGCCTGAGCGCCACAGGCCAGCAGGCTTACCAGCCCGAGACTCGCGATGCGTCTATTCATAGAACCATCCTCCCTGAGTAATGTTTAAAAAACAATCTCACCGCAAAGCAACCCCGTCAAGGTGAATGCGCCTGGCACCCCTTGCCTGCCTGGGCCCCCCGTCAGGGCCCCACCAGGCGCTCCAGGCGCGACTTGGCCTCGATCGCCGGCGGCTGATTCCACTCGATCTGCAGCGACCGGGTATACGCCTCCAGCGCCCCGCGATAGTCCTTGGCCCGCTCCAGGGCCTCGCCGATCTTGTTGTACGGCAGCGGCGAATGCGCCCCCGCCGCGGTCCAGGCGCGGTAGGCGGCCAGCGCGGCCGCCTCGTCCTTGAGCTTCTCACATACCTGGCCCAGGGCCTGGTGCGCCGCTTCCAGGGTCGGGTCGGCCTGGACCGCCTGCTCGAAGGCCTTCCGGGCGGCGGTGTCATCACCTGCCGTGAGGGCCGCCAGGCCTTTGGCCAGCAGGGCCTTCGCCTCGGCCTGGTTGGCCATCGGTTTCCCCGCAGCGCCCTTGGAGGCAATGGCGGCCGTCAACCCGATCAGGATGGGGCAAGCCGCTTGCTCCGGATTGGCGA
>CAYZVY010000344.1:0-3933 GCA_964481675.1 uncultured Verrucomicrobiota bacterium | reverse complement strand
CAGAACGGGCCCGTGTTCCGGGATGTCATCAGCGCCATCGGGGAGCGGCTGCCGCCCAACTGCTGGATCACCCTGGTGGCCGACGCGAACACCTATTTTTCCCAGGAAAACCCGGTGAAGCCCGAGGCCCGCCGCGTGCCGCGCGGCATCGTGCCCACCGAGCGCAAGGAGGGCCAGCCGGCCGTCGTGACCGGCGATCCCTCCTTCACCCGGATCATCGTCGAGGGCTACACGGCCGACCCCAGCCTGGCCTCCGTCCGGAAGCTGATCGAGGCGCTCAAGGTCGAGGGCGTGATCGGCAAGGCCGACCTCCTGGGCGACGATATGCTGGTGGAGGAGGACACGGTGAAGTGGGGCCCGGCCGGCGGCAAGCGTTTCGTGATCGATATTACCCTGTGAGCGTATGAGCATGATCGGATCCAACTCCATCTCCGAGCGGCAGCAGATCGTCGGCATCATCCTGGCCGCCGCGCTGCTGGTGGGACTGCTCTGGTTCTTCGCGCTGCTGCCGCTGCAGCATAAGCGCCTGGCCCTGGAGCAGGAGAACAGCCGCATGCGGGAAGACCTGTCCAAGGGGAATTACCTGCTGGGCGAGATGCCCCTCGAGAACAAGAAGATCGGCATCGCGGCCGAGGGCAAGCGGCTGGCCGAGGAGTGGCAGGAGTCGGCGAAGCTGCTCTCCACGTTCGAGAAGCAGAGCATCCAGGGCACCCAGGACGTCAGCAAGATCGACTTCAAGGTCGCCCTGTTCGAGGTGCGCGAAAGCCTGTCCCGGAAGGCGTCCGAGCGGGGCATCAAGCCGAATTTCGACCTCGCGATCGACGAGACCGTGCTGAGCAACGAGGACGCCCGCAAGCGCATGCTCCAGCTGCGGGCCGTGGAAAAGCTGATGGACGCCGCGATCGACCTGAAGGTCGGCCGCGTCGAGACCGTGGAGCCGCTGGAGCCGATCGCCCACAAGGACGAGCTGACGGGCGAGCTGTTCCTGGAGGAATACCCGGTCCGCATCCAGTATGCGGGCTCGATCGAGAACGTCTATGGATTCATCCACAAGGTGTTCCAGCCCGGCAGCGTGTTCGTCTACCGCCGGATGAAGATCGAGAAGGAGTCGCTGCAGAACCCCGACCGCGTCCGGGCCGACGCCACCATGAGCGCCCTGGTCTTCCTGCGGTCCGTCGACGAGATGAAGGCGCTGCCGGGGAAGACCGGCCCCGATAAACGCTTCCTGGGCATTTAAGGAGGCGGAGGTATTATGACAAGCGATTTCTGGAAATGGCTGAGCCGCGCCAACGCGCGCACCGCCCTGCTGGCGGCGGTGATCGCGTTCATCCTGGCCCTGGCCTACTGGGTCTGGCGGGAGCTGGACCAGGGCGAGGCCGCCGCCGGTTACACCGGCCCCATGGTCGCCGAGCCGGCCGAATCCACGAACCGCGTGCAGCTGCTGGCCTTCATCCGGAACCAGCAGGAGAACGGCGAGAAGGCGGCCAACAACCCGTTTTACAAGAAGCCCGTCTGGCGGCCGGATCCGCAGCCCACGCCCCCCGATGGCGGCCATGTCAAGCCGCCCGCGAATAACGGCGGGAACGGGGTGGTCACGCCGCCCAAGCCCAAGCCGCCCCCGCCGCCCCCGCCGCCCAAGGAGGTGCCGGTCATGTACCGCGGCATCATGACCCGGCCCGACGGCACGATTGCCGCCCTGATCGAGAACCAGGACACGCAGAAACAGAAATTCTTTGCCGCCGGAGACGCGCTGCTGACGACCACGGTGGAGCGGATCGGCGCGGAGGCGGTGACTCTCAAGAAGGCGGACGGCTCGACGGTGACCCTGGCCCGCGGCCAGGTTGCGAAGATTCGGGAGGATTAGATGGATCAGGACGGCAAATCCGGAGGCGGGCTGCGGTTCGCCTCGGAAGGCTTGATGGGCGAACTGGGCCACCGGCTGGTGGCCGACGGCCTTCTGGAATCCGGCCAGCTGTCGGACTATCTGTCGCGCTCCACCCTCACCGGCGAGCCGCTGGACCGCCTCCTGCTGAAGGACGGCGTGGTGCCCGAGCAGGAGCTGCTGTCGCGGCTGGCCGAGGTGGTCGGCATGCCGTTCGGCTCCATGGCGCAGTTCAAGATCGACCAGGCCACCGCCGCGCGGCTGCCGTCGCGGGCCGCCCTGAAGTACAAGGTCGTGCCGGTGGCGGCGGACTCGTCGTCCGTCACGCTGGCCACCTCCATGGCTCCCGCGCGGGAGGTGGTGGATAGCCTGCGGCTGCTGCTGGGCGGGCAGGTCCATTTCGTGCTCTGCCCCGAGGCCGAGGTCTCGCGCAGCCTCAAGCATTTCTACGGGCTGGGCGCCGACTCGCTGGACGAGATGATCCAGAGCGCGGTGACCACCGAGATCCAGGAGACGAACCTGACCGAGGAGGGCACCGATCCGGGCGTGCTCCGGTTCGTCAACCAGCTGATCGCCGAGGCGATCCGGATGGACGCCACCGACGTGCACATCGAGCCGTTCGAGAGCCGGATGCGCGTGCGCTACCGCATCGACGGCGTGCTCCAGGTGATCCCGATCCCCAAGGGCATCGAGAAGCTGCAGAAGGCCATCGCCTCGGCCATCAAGATCATGGCCCAGCTCAATATCGCCGAGCGGCGAAAGCCCCATGACGGCCGCATCAAGGTCCGGCTGGGCGACAACGAGTTTGATTTGCGCGTGTCGATCCTGCCGACCCGGTATGGCGAGACCATCGACCTCCGGATTCTGAACCGCAATTCGATGTTCATCGACCTGGAGCACCTGGGCCTCAAGAAGCACCAGACGCCGATCATCGAGTCGCTGTCCGCGCTGCCGCACGGGATCGTGCTGATCACGGGGCCCACCGGAAGCGGCAAGACGACCACCCTGTATGCCGCCCTGTCGCGGCTGAACAAGGAAGGCGTCAAGATCATCACGGCCGAGGATCCCATCGAGTACCAGATGGACGGCATCAGCCAGATCCAGACGCACGCGCAGATCGGGCTGACCTTTGCACAGATTTTGCGGTCCATCCTGCGGCACAATCCCGACATCGTGCTGGTGGGCGAGATCCGGGACACGGAAACGGCGCAGATCGCCGTGCAGGCGGCGTTGACGGGTCACTTGGTGTTCAGCACGCTGCATACGAACGACGCACCGAGCGCCATTGTGCGGTTGATTGATATGGGCATCGAGCCGTACCTGGTGTCGTCGTGTTTGGAGGGTGTCATTGCCCAGCGGCTGGTGCGGACGGTGTGCGCCACGTGCCGGGAGAAGATCGAGCCGGACCCGATGATCCGGGAGGAGATCGCGCGGACGTATCCCGACCGGATGGCGAATGCGGTGTTTTACAAGGCGCGGGGCTGCGCGCTGTGCAATTTCACGGGGTATCACGGGCGGAAGGCCCTGTTCGAGATGATGGTGATTGACGACGATCTGCGGAGCATGATTGCGCACCAGGAGGCGTCGGGTGCGGTTCGCCTGAAGGCCATCAAGAACGGCCTCATCACGCTGCGGCAGGATGGGTGGAGCTCCGTGCTGGACGGCATCACCACCATCGAGGAAGTGCTCCGCGTGGCCCACCGCGTCGAGGCGACGACTTATCTGGGCGCGCGCAAAGGCATGGGGCAGAACGCTTAAGGTGGCAGTCGGGGCAGGGGAGCGGAGGAGTCGCTTTTCCGTCCCGTGCCGGCCGGCGAACGGCCGCCGCTATCCGCGCCTCCCGGCGCGGGAGCGGCTTTCCGGCTCGCCCCCGCTCGCCTCCTTCCGTTCGCCGTCACGGCCCGGTCCGGGCGGCTCCTACGCTCCCCGCCACGCCTGCCGCCCGCGCTCAAGGTTTACAGTCGGGCCATAAGACGTTCCGCCTCTTCCGCCCGCGCCCCCTCTTCCTTAACCCCTTAACCCCTACAGCCTAAACCCCTACAGCCTACAGC
>CAYZVY010000343.1:0-3971 GCA_964481675.1 uncultured Verrucomicrobiota bacterium | reverse complement strand
GTTGAAGACGGTGATCCGGTGGCCGCGGGCCAGCAGTTCGGGGATCAGGTTGACGAGGGCCGTGTTGAGGTGCCCCTTGATCGTGCGTGCGGTTTCGGCGTCGGCGGGGTGGAGGTGGGCGGTGAAGTTGCCGGGCTGGAGGCGACTGAAAATGCCGATGTGCATGGTCCGCCTTTCAGGGACGGGGATTGGAGGGGCCGGAGCGCTGTTGCCGATAATAGTCGAGAAAGTCCTTCGGGGAAAGGACGTTGACGCCTTGCCGGAAGCGGGCGGGGAAGTGCTTGAGGTTGCCCGTGACCAGGCATGCGGCCTTCCCCGCGATGGCGACCGCCAGAAAGGCGGCATCATCGGGATCCGGAAGCGGCTCGGCGAGGGGCGGGGCGGCGACGGGGATGCCGGCATGGGCCAGGTGATCGAGCAGCGTTGACACGAGCTCGCCGTCGAACTGGAAGCGGGGCCGCCGCAGCACGTCCGCGTATTCGCCAAGCAGACGCGCATCGAGGCATAGCGTCAGGGAGTCCGATGCGATCATCCGGACGATTTCGCCGCAAGGCGAATGAGGCGTCAGCAAGCCGGAGACCAGCACGTTGGTGTCCAGGACCACGTTCATTTCGGGCGGTTCTTCCGGACCTGGGCGATTTCGGCTTCGATTTCCTCCGGCCTGATCCGGTCAAGCCCCCGTTCCGCGGACTGCTTCTGAAGCAGGGTGATGGCGGCCTCCGCCCGGGCCCGGCGAATGGCCGCCAAGCTTTCCTCGACGTTGGATTCGCCCACGGTCGTCAGGATCGCCACGGGCCGGCCGTTGTTGGTGATGACCATTTCCCGTTCGGTCGGCAGGTCCGCCCAGACCTTCGCCGAGTGGCCCCTGAGTTCCCGTACGCTTAGAAATTTCATAAAGAGTCCTTATCGTTACCTGAAAGTGTACACAATTGTGTCTCATAGGCAACTTTTATTCTTTGGGAGCGTTACGATTCGTACCTTTCGTGAAATCGTTGGAGGGACGGGTTCCACCCCGTCCCATGCGCAAGCCTGGCACCGCGCTGGCGCAGTGGGGTCCGGGTGGCACCGGACCCTCCACCGTTCATGTCACCCCGTCTCATGCGCAAGCCTGACACTGCGCTGGTGCTTCGATGATGGTCGGGGGTTCATCTTGAATCGGATGCGGCCGGGGGGTATGCTGGTGTCGATCGATCACGGGAGGGCAAGGGCATGGCGCGGTGCTGGCTGGATTTCCATAATCCCGACAAGACGGTGATTCTCGCCGGCTGCGGCCGGAGCGGCACCACGTGGCTGGGCGAGGCGATGAATTACCGGAACGCGTTCCGGATGATGTTCGAGCCCTTCTATCCCGCCCGCGTGCCCGAATTGAAGGATCTCTGGCGGCCGCAGCAGTATCTGCGCCCCGGCGCCGCCGGCCCCGGGCCGGACCTTGCCCGCCGCATCCTGGAAGGCCGGATCCGCAACGAGTGGGTCGACCAGTTCAACCGGAGATCCGTCGCCAGCCGGCGGCTGATCAAGGAGGTGCGGCTGAACCTGTCGCTGCGCTGGATCCGCGACGCCTACCCCCGGATCCCCATCGTCTTCATGCTGCGCCACCCGATCCCCACGGTGCTGTCCCAGCTGAAACTGAAGTGGAATCTCCCTGCGAAGCTGTTCCTCGACCAGCCCGAGCTGATGGCGGACTTCCTGGAGCCCTACCGGCGGGAGTTGGAAGATGCCGGCGACCCGTTTGCCGCGCAGATCGCGGTCTGGTGCGTGATGAACCTGGTTCCCCTGCGCCAGTTCGCCGGCGGCGGCCTGCATGTGGTGTTCTACGAGGACGTGTGCCAGCGGCCCCGCGAGGTGCTGCCGCCCCTGTTCCGCCTGATCGGGGAAGGGTTCCGGCCGTGGATCCTGGACCGGCTCGGCTCGCCGTCCCGGCTGAGCAAGGGCCACAGCGCGGTGGTGAAGGGGACGGATCCCGTGGAAAGCTGGGTGACGGAAACCACGCCCGCCCAGCGTGAAAGCGCCCGGCGCGTCCTGGAGCGGTTCGGCCTCGACCGCGTGTACGGCGACGCCCCTATGCCCCGCCTCCCGGCTGACCAGGTGGCGGGTCTTTTCCGCTAAACCTCGTTCATGATGCCGCATTTGGTTGACATACACTCCAAATTCGGCGAATATAGACGTCATGAACTACATTGAAAGGACGATTGACCCGTTCGTCAGGCACACGCTCGAGAGGGGCAAAAGCATCTTTCTTTTTGGCGCGAGGCAAACAGGCAAGACCACGCTGGTCAATCGGCTTGATCCTCAATTGGTCGTTTCTCTTATCAGTCCGGACGTCCGGCTGCGGTATGAAAAAGCACCTGCCTTGCTGCGCGGTGAAGTGGAGGCGTTAGCGCCCCTGCCGTCCAAAAGACTTCCTCTGGTCGTGCTTGACGAAGTGCAGAGGGTTCCGGAAATCATGGATGTGGTGCAGGATCTGATCGATCGTGGCGTGGCCCTCTTCCTGCTGACCGGATCGAGCGCCCGCAAATTGCGGCGTCACGCGCAAACCAATCTGCTGCCGGGCCGGGTCACGGTCCTGCATCTGGACCCTTTCGGAATCGGGGAGTGGCCCGGCGAAAGCCTGGAAGAGCGCCTGCTGGACGGGGCGCTGCCGGGAATCGTCAGCGTGCGAGATCCTGAAGACCGGGAACAGGATCTGGCCGCCTATGTCACAACGTATCTGGAGGAGGAGATCCGGGCGGAAGCGGCGGTTCGCCACTTGGGGACCTTTGCCCGGTTTCTTGAAATGGCGGCTTCGGAGTCCGGCGGTATTGTGAACCTCCGGAAAATCGCTTCCGAAATCGGTGTCGCGCATACCACCATCGGAGCGTATTACCAGATTCTCGAAGACTGCCTGATCGCCGAACGCATCGAGCCTTTGACCGCAAGCACGACGAGAAAGCGGCTCACACGGTCGGACCGTTTTCTTTTTTTCGACCTGGGCGTTCGCCGGTTGGCCGCACGCGAGGGCCGCCAGCCGCCGCGATCGCAATGGGGGAGGCTATTCGAGCAATTCGTCGGGCTGGAACTGCTCCGGTTCTTCCGCGCGCAGCGTCGTTCCGTAAAGGTGCGCTTCTGGCGTGACCCCGACGGCCCGGAGGTGGACTGGGTGCTGGACTGCGATGGCGTTTATGTGCCGATTGAAGTCAAATGGACGGACTCGCCCGCTGCGGGCGACGCTCGCCATCTCAACTGTTTCATGGCGGAGTATCCGACGTTCGGGACGGGCTATGTGGTTTGCCGTGTTCCCAGGAAAATTAAGATCAGCGACCACGTGATGGCTGTACCTTGGCAAACCTTTCTTGATGAGATTACCGCTGTTGTAAAGGGCTGACGAATGCGGAAACTAGAATTTTCGCCATGCGTGATGTCGGCAAAGAATGGGCTGATATCGGTTACTTTTCGCTTCAGGAAAACGGATGAAAAAGATAATTTGGCTACTCTCCATATGCATCTTCGTGGCCGTGTTTTGGTGGGGCGCTCGTCTGGGCTTGCGCGCGTATAAGCATCACCTGATGTTTGAATGGAAGAAGCAGGCGATTCCGGAGATCGATGCCTTTTGCTTGGACACCAATGGTCCTGCCGCTGAATTCGCACGGATCAGGGGAAGCATTCAGAAAAACGAACAGCATGCGGAACAATTCTATTCCCATAGGCTCATCCCGTTCCAAAACGGCGAGTGGGTTGCCTATGCCAACAAGTCAGGCAACCTGGATTGGCGGTTTCATGATTTCGTGATCGCACAAGGATCCGATGGTGTCTGGTATTACACCACCATGCATTTTTGTCCCGACATGATTGAGCTGTTCATGAATGGTCAACCCAAATCGCTGAAGGGCTTCAAGAAACGCTATTATTTCCGGGAATTTTCGGGCAATCCAGAGGATGAACTCACGCCAACAGCTCCCAATACGTTTACGTGGAGCAGCAGCGATGACGAATAG
>CAYZVY010000342.1:0-4006 GCA_964481675.1 uncultured Verrucomicrobiota bacterium | reverse complement strand
TCGCGCCATGGCTATCACCAGAGAAGACGTTCTTCACTACCATCTCGGCGGCAAAATCGGGCTGCAGCTGACCAAGCCGTTCGCCACCCAGCAGGATCTCTGCCTCGCCTACACGCCCGGCGTCGCGCAGGCCGTCAAGGAAATCGCCGCCCGCCCCGACTCCGTCTTCACTTACACCAGCCGCGCCAACCTGGTGGCCGTGGTGAGCGACGGCACCGCCATCCTCGGCCTCGGCGACCTGGGGGCGCAGGCCAGCATTCCCGTCATGGAGGGCAAGGCTGTGCTCTTCAAGGCCTTCGGCGACGTCGACGGCTGGCCCGTCCCCCTCGACCGCTGCCGCCTGGGCGGCGCCAACACCGGCAAGACCGACCCCGCCCGCGTCATCGACGCCACGGCGGCCCTGGCGGGCATGTACGGCGGCATCAACCTCGAGGACATCGCCGCTCCCGCCTGTTTCGAAATCGAGGACAAGCTGGACGCCATGCTGGACATCCCCGTGTTCCACGACGACCAGTGGGGCACGGCCGTCATCACGCTGGCCGGCGTCATGAACTACGCCCGCCTCGCGCAGCGCGAGCTCGGCGAGCTGCGCATCGTCATCAACGGCGCCGGGGCGGCCGGCATCCGGATCTGCGAGATGCTGAAGGTCTCCGGCTGCACCCGCGTGACCGTGTGCGACTCCAAGGGCGTGGTGAGCCTGGCGCGCAAGGACCTGTCGGGCAAGAAAAAGGAACACGCGGTCGAGACGACCGCCGTGACCCTGGACGACGCGCTGAAGGGCGCCCACGTGTTCGTCGGGGTGTCGGCGGCCGACTGCCTGAAGCCCGAGTCCGTCAAGAAGATGGCCTCCTACCCCGCGATCTTCGCCATGGCCAACCCGGATCCCGAGATCAAGCCGGAGCTGGTGGCCGCCGCGCTGGGCAACGCGCCCTACATCATGGCCACGGGCCGCTCGGACTACGCCAACCAGATCAACAACGTGCTGGGCTTCCCGTTCCTCTTCCGCGGCGCGCTGGACGTCCGCGCCCGCACCGTGAACCTGGCCATGAAGAAGGCGGCCTCGCAGGCGCTGGCCGAGCTGGCGCGCGAGCCGGTTCCAGGGTATGTGAAGGATATCTACGGGAAGCCCGACCTGGCTTTCGGGCGGGACTACATCATCCCGAAGCCCTTCGACCGCCGGCTCTTCGAAACGGTGCCGGCCGCCGTCGCCGAGGCCGCCGTCGCCTCCGGCGCGGCCAAGCCCGGCTTCAACATCGCCGGCTACCGCGCCGCCCTGCGCGAGCGCAACGAAAAGCGCCTGCTGAAGTAAGGGGTGTCCCTATTTGATCATCGCCTCATACGCGGGCGTGGGCTTTATCGGCAACAACACCTCGTTGCGCCGGAAAAACGACGGCATGAACGGCGGATTGTAGCGGGCCCACACAGGGTCTCCCGCTGCGGCGACCCCCTTTTTCAGCAGCCAGGCGTCCAGGCTCTTCCGCTGCTCCCGATACGCCGATTCGGTCCAGCGGCCGGAATACCGGACCGCCGCCATGAAACGGGCGGGAATGGCCCGCAACCGGACGCCGGGATCATTTGGCGAAGGCAGCGTTTCCAGCGTGAAAGCGGCCGGCATCATGAAGCTGACCGCCCAGCCGTTCGTCGCCGCCTCCTGGCTGACGGGCGCCGTCATCGCGATCGTCTGCCCCGGCTCCTGGCTGACGGGCGCCGTCATCGCGATCTTGTCCCGGCGGGAATTGCCGCCTGAAATGTAGGCGAACAGGCGATTGAAAGCCGCATTGCCGGCCGCTTCCAGGTTGGTCGTCACCACAACCTCGGCCACCACGCAGGGGGCATAATACCGGATTTCAAAGGCGCCCTCGGCCTCAACAACGCGGTAAGCGGCTTCTTCAACGGCCATGGCGCATTCTCCCCCCAGCAACAGGATCGCGGTCAACCACAGAAATCCGTGAGCTCTCTTCATGGCTTGTTCCTGAACAGGCTTTCCAGCCCCTTGGAAATGGCCTCCATATCCAGCCCGTTCTTCTTGTGCTTGCGGCCGGGCGGGGCATTCGTTGACGAGGACGACTCCGGGGGCGGCGCGGCCAGGACCTGCGCGATCAGATCGAAGATCGCCTGTTCGGTCCGCAGCTTCGGCCTGTCGAGCGTGCCCCGCAGCGGAAGGGCGAGCGTGGCCGTTTCCAGGATCCGGCCGCCCACGTTGAGGTTTTTCAGGGTCAGCACGATCTTCGACTGGCTTTCGTCGAAGCGGCCCCCGGCCGCGACCAGGACCAGGTCGACGCGCTCGGCCTCACCGCGGATGCCGGCGTTTTTTCCCAGCAGCGAGGGGAGCATGCCGGCGTCGATCTTCTCGATGGAGCCGGTCAGGTTGAAGGTGGGGGCGGACGGCCGGAGCAGCGGCGCCACCTTGCCCGCCAACCGGATGGGGGCGCGCTTGCCCCCGCTTTCCATATACCCCTGCGCCTTCACATCGGCCCAGGAGGCCTCATCGGCTCCGGCCCCGTAGGTGGCCAGGCCGGAGCCGGTCAGCTCCAGCTGAAACAGCGCTTCGAACGGCCGGCCCTCGTCGGCCAGGACAAAATCGGTATACGTCAGGGTGAGCGTGGCCAGGAGGCGGTCGATGCCGATTTGCGGCGGGGGCGGCTCGTCCTTGGGCGCGGTTTCCGGCGCCTCGACGGGCGCGGGCTGGCCGTCGGGCGGGGCAACCGGTGGCGCCTTCACGGTTTTCCGCTTGATGTTCAGGCTCTTGTCGGCCAGCCGGGTCACGTGGATGCGGAGGTCCGTCAGGGTCAGCGATTTCAGGCGCGCCTGGCTGCTCAGGAGCGGAAGGTAGCGGAGGGAAGCCTGGCCTGCGGCCAGCGTCAGCATGGGCTGGTCGGGGAAGCCGGGCGGATTGCCGATGGACAGGCCTTCCACGGCGGCGGAGCCGGTCCACAGGCTGGCGCTGAGAGCCGAGGCGGTCATGGGCAGCTTGGCCCGGGCGGACGCGTCGGGCAGGACCTCGGCGAGGCGGCGGTTGACGGCCTTCTGCCCGGCCAGGAGGCCGGCGATCAGGAGGAGCCCCAGCACCAGGAGAGCGGCCAGGACAATCGCCAGGGCTTTTTTCACGGCTTCTTGTCCAGCTGGATGGCCATGGCCACTTCGGGGCAGGTGAAGGGGTTGTCGTATTTCGAGCAGTTCACGCAGCCCATGTAAAGCTTGTGCATCAGCGTCTCCTTCGGCACCTTCACGAACCCCAGCTTGGCGAAGAAGGCAGGGGTGAAGGTCAGCACGATGATCTGCGCGGGCTGGAAGTCCCGGATCCGCTTGATCACGGCCTTGACGAGGCGGGTGCCGATGCCGAACCCCTTGAGGGACTTCTCGACCGCCACCGACTTGACCTCCACGGAGGGCTGCATGGCCTTGCCGATCTCGGGAAGCACGGCCCAGGCGGCCGCGCCGACGACGGTCCCGTTGCGCTCGGCCACCATGAACCGGTCGATGTTCTGCACGATATCGCTGACCGGGCGGGCCAGCAGTTCGTCCGGATAACTTTTAATCAGCCGGAAGATGGCCTCGGCGTCCCCGAAACCCGCGTTGCGAATGATGACGGATTTGTCCATCCCCTGATCATATCACAGGACGAACGGGCGAAAGAACAAAAAAAACGGACGATTTAGCTTGAAAACAAGACTACCGAAAGGCAATATAAAACACTTTTCTTAAGAGGACGGTTTCACATGGACGACAAAGTATCCTTATCTCAGGTCCGCAATATCGGGATCATGGCGCACATCGACGCCGGCAAAACGACGGTGAGCGAGCGCATTCTCTTTTTTTCCGGCAAAACCTACAAGATCGGAGAAGTCCATGATGGCGCCGCCACCATGGACTGGATGGTGCAGGAGCAGGAGCGCGGCATCACGATCACGTCGGCCGCGACGACCCTGCAGTGGAAAGGCCACCAGATCAGCCTGATCGACACCCCCGGACACGTGGACTTCACGGCCGAGGTGGAGCGCAGCCT
>CAYZVY010000341.1:0-4032 GCA_964481675.1 uncultured Verrucomicrobiota bacterium | reverse complement strand
TAATCGTAATCTCGCTTCAGGCCGCTCGATCCATAAAGGGAGCATTCAGTGTTGGATTACGATTACGATTACGATTAGGGTTATGCGACACGGATAGGGGAGCATGACTTTAACGAACGAGCAGCGCGAGCGGTATTCCCGGCATCTGATGCTGGACGAGGTGGGAGAAGCCGGGCAGGACAAGCTCCTGGCGGCCCGGGTTCTCGTGGTCGGGGCCGGGGGGCTGGGCTCGCCCGCCGCCTTCTACCTGGCCGCGGCCGGGGTGGGGACGATCGGCCTGGTTGACGACGACCGGGTGGCGCTCTCCAATCTGCAGCGCCAGATCCTGCATGCCACGCCAGACCTGGGCCGGCCCAAGGTCGAGTCTGCCGCCGAAAAGCTGCTGGACCTGAATCCCGATATTCGCGTCATCCCGCATCCGGTCCGGCTGGCCGCCGCAAACGCCGCCGCCCTGCTGGAGCCTTACGACGTCGTGCTGGATTGTGCCGACAATTTCCCGACCAAGTTCCTGATTGCCGACGCCTGCCACTTCGGCGGGAAACCCTACGTGCACGCCGGCGCGCTGCGGTTCGACGGGCAGGTGATGACCGTCAGGCCGGGACAGTCGGCCTGTTACCGGTGCGTCTTCACGCAAACGCCGCCTCCCGCGGATGCGCTGGCCTGTTCGCGGGCCGGGATCCTGGGCGTCTTGCCGGGCCTCCTGGGAACGCTCCAGGCGACCGAGGCACTCAAGCTGATCATGGGGATCGGCGACCTGTTAACCGATCAACTGCTGGTCTGCAACGCCTTGCGGGCCGGCTTCCGGAAGGTTCCGCTCAAGCGGAATCCCGCCTGTCCGCTGTGCGGCCGGCATCCCACCATCCGCGCACTGGCCGACTCATGACAGAACGATGGTCCTCACCTTCATGGGCGGCACGCGTATGTTGCCCACGGCAAGGGGCTTGCGACTCCATGACGGTTGACACGTCAGGTTGGCTTCCTGCGGCGCGACATGCAGGTTCATGACGAACAGGATGCTCGTCTTTTCATGCGTCCAGAGCGTGCACCAGAGGTTCGGATTGGAACAGCCGATCACGGACCTGAGGCCCAGTTTGGCGAGGGAGCCTTTCAGCAGCCGCTCCTGATAACGCATGGCATGGACCCATTGAAGCCCCAGCCACAGGACCCGTCCGCCTCCCGGGATTTTCTTCATCCAGGCGGCGGCGCCCTTGTTGAGCGTATCCCGCCCCAGCACGACCGCCCCTTTGGGGAGGCGCGCCATCGTCACCGCCAGACTCGTGCAATAGATCGTGCCGGCGAACGGCAATCGGACAAACGAACCGTCGGGAATGGTTTCCGTTTTGGCCGTTGCTCCCACATAGTCACGAAGCGTTGTGCACGGCTTGAGCGTTTCGTCCCATTCCGGCCAAACCGGCCCGATCATCATCTTTCCGCCGCGTTTCAGGAATTGCACCAGCCGGGCCTGGACGGAAGCGGTCATGACCGACGATGAGGGCACGGCGAGCGGCGTGCCTGTGTCGAGAGCCCAGGCCGTCGACTCTCCATCCACCAGTTCAGGCGACAGCCCCGCGCAGAAGGCGGAGGTCAGCAGGCCCTTCCGCATGAACTCCCAGGACTCTTGCGGCGCGAGGGCAAACGGGCCGCGCTGCCGGTTCCATTGATCCGCGCGGGAGGCTGTCCAATCCACCAGCACGCGAAAATCCGATTCGCGGACGGAAGACGGGAAGGCGTCGTTCTTCTTCAGGAACGTGCCCATCGCCTTCTGGGCGTCAAAGAGCGGGCGGCGGGTTCCATCGGCGGCAATGGAGGCGCCGTAATCGTAAATCGTGTCGGTGTTCCCGAGGCCGGGGGGATTAGGGCCGCCCGTGAAGACGTAGAAATTGTGGCCTTTCATCCCCAGAGCCAGGTTGGTGAAGTAGCAGGCTTCGGCGTCTTCCCGGCCGATCGGCGGCCAGTCCGAGCCGCTTCCGCCCGGCAGTTCGAAGACGGTCGGGGGCGCGTCCATGAGCCGGAGGGTTTCCAGCGAGATGAAGGAGCGGACGGCATACTGGGGTGTGGGATTATTCTGCCCCCAGTCCTGGTTGAGCGTGTAATAATGATCCGATCCGAGCAGGAAGCCGCCCGGCTTGAGGGCCGCGTTCATCTCCCGGTAATACGCATTCATCGGCGGTGAGCCCGAATTGTGCACGAGTGGGCAGTCCACGCCATGCTCCCGGACCCAGCCGGCGAGGGTCGTGCCGTAGTCGGCGATCGTCGAGAAGTAGAAATCGACATAGTCCTTGGCGCGCCGCAGGTCGCCCATGGCCGCCGTTGCCGCGGGCACGGGCGGCGGTTCCACGGCGGCCCAGGATTTGAACGACGATCCGTAATGCCGGTTCAGCGCGGCCATGGTCTCGTATCGCGCCTGGAGCCAGAGCGGGAAACGCCCGTTTTTGCGGCCGAAGCCCATGCTCTCCCGGTTGTAGTCCAGCGTGCCGAACCAGACGTGGATGCCGGTCAGCTCGTTGTCGAGCTGCACCATCGCCACGGAGCCTCCCTTGTCCACCATGCGGGGCGCGAGCCGGGGGCACACCTGATCGAACCAGCGGCGCGACTTTTCAAGGAAAACCGGATGGAGATACGACACGGAACTGCGGCGGAAATCCTTGCCGGCCCGATTCCTGGCGCGCAGGGCCGGGTAGTTGTCGCATAGCCAGAGGGGAAGTCCGTCGTAGACGGTTTCGCTGTAGATATACGGACCCGGGCGGGCGATGACGTAGAGCCCCTCGTCGGCCGCCATGTCGAGAAACAGCTCCAGGTCCAGCCACGGCTTTCCGGAAAAGGTGAACCGGCCCTCCCGGGGCTCATGCAGCGCCCAGGGGATGTACGTGGCCAGGGTGTTGCCGCCGGCGGCCTTGAAGAGCCGCATGCGCCGGCGCCAGTCGCGTTGGGGGACGCGGAAGTAATGGAATTCGCCCGAATAAAGGTAGACGCGTTTTCCGCCGATGAGGTAGCTGGTCGAGTCAAACCGAATGGGTTGCATGGCGTCCTTTCCGTGATGGCATCGGGGCATCATCGGCGCGGAGCGGGCCGCGCGCAAGGAAAAGTTTCCCTTTCCGATTCAATTTTATTGTGCGCAACCGGCGAACCATTCATCATGACGAGATGAATAAACCTCTTGTCGGCGCCATCCGCTGGGATGCGTGGCATGGCGCGAAGGGCATGCCGGGGCTGGCCGTCCAGGAGGCCCTGGGCCCAAGCCGGTGGCGTAACCGTGTCCCCTTTTTCGGGAAAGTTGTCGACGATGACCATGTGCTTATCGACGGCACCGATCAGGGGGTCATGGATCGCGAAATCGACTACGCCGCCTCGGCCGGGCTGGACTACTGGGGCTTCCTGCTGTACCAGCCGGCGGACCCCATGAGCATCGGCCTGGCGCGCTACCTGTCCAGCCGCCGGCGCGACCGGATCCGCTTCTGCGCGGTCACGGAGTGCAGCCGGTGGGGCGATCCGGCGTTCTTCGACCGGCTGAGCGACCTGATGACCGAGCCGGGCTATGTGAAGGTGCTGGACGGGCGGCCCGTGATTTACCTGGGTTTCATTAAACAGGAAACCGTGGCGAAAACCTGGGGTGACGAGGCGGGCTACCGCCGGGCCATCGACCGGTTTCGCTCCGACGCGATCCGCAAGGGGGCGGGCAACCCGTACCTGGTGATCATGGATTTCAATCCCGCGGCCGGCCGGCGGTGGCTGGACGTCATCGGGGCGGATGCGCTGAGCGCCTATGCCACGAGCGGGGGCGGGATGGCCGCTCCCTATGCGGCGCTTGCGGCGCACGCTGAACAATTCTGGCAGCGGTGCGCCGACACGGGGGCGGCGGTAGCGCCGATCGTCATGTCGGGCTGGGATCGCCGGCCCCGGGTGGTCCGCCCGATGCCGTGGGAGACCTGGCAGAAGGCTGGAATCGGGCTGGACAAATACTACGAGCCGCCCACGCCGGCGGAATTGGCCGCGCACCTGGGCCGGGCGCTGGCCTGGATCGACGCCCATCCG
>CAYZVY010000340.1:0-4036 GCA_964481675.1 uncultured Verrucomicrobiota bacterium | reverse complement strand
AGCGCCTCGACATTGGAAACCGGCGTTTCCCGGTCAAACGACCACGCGCACAGCGTGGCGGAGGGCGCGGAAGCCGTGTCCCGAAGCAGGTGTGCCGCCAGTTGCCCCACCTGGGATGGCGTCCCGTTCCGCATCGGCACCGGATCCACCAGCGGAAACATGGCGACGCCCGGCATCGCCGCAACCGCGGCCGCCAGGTCCGTGCCCGCCCCCAGTTCAATGGACTTCAGCCGCGGAAGGGCGGCAAACGCCTTAAGCAGATGGGTGGACGCTCCGCAGGAATGATAGCCGGTCACGCGAAAATCGGAAGCCAGCGCCTGATTGGCGGGAAGCACCACGCGGCTGTAAAGATCGGCCGAAAGAAGACTGGACGAACAATCGCCCAGTTGGACCCGGTCGGGGCGCCGCGCCCCCATGTCACGGATCAGGCGGTCAAAGATGGCCCGGTAAATGTCCGCGATTTTGGCGAAAATACGCCGGGCGCCGCCGGGATCGTCCAGCATCAGGGTGAAAAGAGACTCGCCGCACAACTGGTGGGCCGTCGTATAGGGCGCATGGATGTTCATCACCCCGGCCTTGATCCCGAAAATATCCGCCCGGTCGCCATACAGGGTGCGCAATTCGCCATATTGGCGAAGCACCGCCTCCATGACCGGATGGCGCGCGGCGGCCTCCGCATCAAGGCGCCCGATCTGGTCCGGCGTCAGCCCCTCCCACGGGTGCCCCCGGGCTTCCAGGGTGGCGTCCGGTGGACAATGCAACTGCGCGCCCTGCGTGAGCTTGATCAGGTCGATCGGCTGGATGAACAGCATGGGCGACGGTTCGGGGTTGGGGCTCCCCACTCCATAGCGGCCGAGAATGTCGTAGAGGAAGCGGGTTTCCGCCTTTTCGATCCGGGCGCGATACCCGGGATTGAAATAGTAATCCTCGCCATACGTCACGCCGAGATGCTTGTGATAGAACGACGGCATGAAATTCAGGCTGATCTGAACGGGAACAGCCTTGCGGGAACTCGCTTCTGACGGGAATGCGTTCACGCGCCCATCATCTCCCACCGGTTGCGCGGGGTCAAGAATTACCACATTTGCTTTACAGCCCGCCGTGATCCCCTTATCTTTGTTCAAACCTTCCAGGAGAATCGCCATGACCAGCCTGCCCCGCTCCTTCCTCTACGGCGCCGCCTATTATCCCGAGCATTGGGACCGCAAACTGTGGGCCCGCGACGCCCGGCTCATGAAAGCCGCCGGCTTCAACACCGTCCGCGTGGCGGAATTCGCCTGGTGCTTCTTCGAACCCGAGGAAGGACGCTTCGACTTCACCTGGCTCGACGACGCCATCGCCATTCTCGACAAGGCCGGCATCAAGATTATCATTGGCACCCCAACCGCCACCATTCCCGCCTGGATGGCCCACCGCTATCCGACCGTCATGGCGCTGGACGACAACGGGCGCCGGAAACGCTTCGGCGTCCGGAAGGACTACTGCCTGAGCGATCCCGACTTCGACCGCCTCGCCATGCGCATCACCGAGCAGGTCGCCCGCCACTACGCCCGCGACCGCCGCGTGATCGCGTTCCAGACCGACAACGAGTTCGGCGGCAACCACTGCCGCTGCGGCTTGTGCCTCAAGCGCTTCCAGGACTGGCTGAAGCGGAAATACAAGACCATCGACACGTTGAACAAGGCCTGGGGAACCTGGTTCTGGGGCGCCTGTTATACCGCGTTCGAAGAGATCGACTGGCCCGCCTTCCACTCCATGGCCAGCCCGTCGCACAGCCTTGACGCCAAGCGCTTCGCCTCCTGGCTGGACGTGGAGCACCAGGCCCGGCAGATCGCCCTCCTGCGCAAGTTCGCCCCCGCCAAGCCGGTCACCCACAACGCCATGGGGCTCTACCACGGCGTCGACTACTTCGATCTGTTCGAGGATCTGGACTTCCTGTCGTGGGACAATTACCCCGGCTTCGAGAGCGCCTCCGCCTTCGGCTCCATCGCCCTCGCGCATGCCGTCATGTGGGGCATCAAGCGGAAAAACTTCATTGTCATGGAGCAGCAGTCCGGCCCCGGCGGCTGGGATGCCTACAACGGACAGACCGCACCCGGCCAGACCGCGCTCTACGCCATGCAGGCCGTGGCGCACGGGGCGGACGGCATCAGCTATTTCCGGTGGCGCACCAGCATCTCCGGCCAGGAGCAGTACTGGCACGGCATCCTGAATCACGACAATGTCCCCCGCCGCCGGTACAAGGAAGTGGCCGACACGGGCAAGCAATTCAAGAAGCTCGAAAAAGCGCTGCTGGGCACCGAGCCCGAAGCCGAAGTCGGCCTCTACTACAACTACGAGCAATGCTGGGCCGCCGACATCCAGAAGCAGAATTCCTCGGCGCCGGTCCAGTTCGAGGAACAGCTCCGCAGCATGGCGAACGGCCTCGCCCCGCTGGGCGCCTCCTTCGGCACGTTCGGCGACAGCTTCGAGAAGCTCGACACCTACAAGCTCATCCTCTGCCCCCCCCTG
Source organism: uncultured Verrucomicrobiota bacterium (assembly GCA_964481675.1). GTDB lineage: Bacteria > Verrucomicrobiota > Kiritimatiellia > CAIKKV01 > CAIKKV01 > CAIKKV01. The sequence continues at coordinate 1,525 of CAYZVY010000340.1, read as the reverse complement.
ACCCTGGCCGATCCGAAGCTGGTGAAGAAGCTGGATGCCTACGTGAAAAACGGTGGCCACCTGGTGCTGACCGCGCGCAGCGGCGTGAAGACAATGGACAACGTCAACCTCATGGAGCCCCTCCCCGGCCCCTTCGCCAAGCTGGCCGGGGTGGAAGTGGACGAATACGACATCGTGCCCAAGGACGCGGACTACAAGCTCGAGGCGGCCGGTTATACGGTCAAGGCCGCCCGCATCCGTGAGCATGTGATGCCGAAGAACGGCGCCCAACCGGCCGGCATCAACCGCGGCGGCCACATGGAAGGCTGGCCCGGCATGACCTTCCGGGCGCACGGCAAGGGCGTCGTCTGGTATCTGGGCACGCTGCCGGCGGCCGAAGGCTGGATGATCCTGCTGAGGAACATTGTGCTGCCCCTGGCGGGCGTGACGTTCCGCGAGGATATTCCCGCTGGCGTTGAAGTGGCTCGCCGCTCGGGCTCGGGCCGCACCCTGTGCTTCTACCTGAATCACACAGCGTTCCCGCAGACGGTGCCTCTTACGGAAAAAGGCACGGACCTGGTCAGCAGCAAGGCGGTGTCAACGGCCCTGAAACTCGCCCCCTACGGCGCGGCGATCCTGAAGGGCTAGCCCTCCCAGGCCGCGCGAATTTTCACCATCTCGGCGCTGCCGGCCAGGACGAACCGGGCCATGGCGCTCAGGCTGATCATGTTGAAACCGGCTTCCACGCTGGCCTGGATGCCTTTCGGTGAAGCCTCGGCAAAGCCCAGCGCCAGCTTGCCGTGCGTGCGGGTCGCGGCGGTGACGGAGGCGGAAGCCTTGGCCAGTTCCGGTGTGGCGAGCGGGGCCGACATGGGCAGCCCGAGCCGCAGTTTCATATCATCGGGGCCGATCATCAGCCCGTCCACCCCGTTGATCGCGGCAAGGGAGCCGGCGATGGCGGCGGCGGCGGGACTTTCGATCTGGAGAATGAGAAGCTGATCGCGGTTGGCTTTTTCGACATAGTCGCGGCTGTGCCGGTCGATGATCCGCCGGCCGCCGTAGGAACGGTTTCCCAGGGGCGGGAATTTGGCAGCCTGGACCATGGCCAAGGCCTGCTCGAACGACTCCACCTGCGCCACGATCACGCCGCCCGCGTCCAGGTCGAGTGCATATGACACCAGGTCGGGCACGCCCGCGGGAAGGCGAATGAAGGCGGTCAAGCCTGTCAGGTCGCACGCCCGAACCAGGTTGAGGAGGTCCGAGCTCTGGGCGAGGCCGTGCTGGAGGTCGATCCAGACAAAATCCCACTCCGCCCCCACCATTTCAAGCAGGCCGGGATCCGCGAACTGGGTGTTGAAGCCGAAAGCCGGTTTGCCGGCCTTGATCCGATTGGCAAAGCGTGTGTGTATCATGACGTTCGACTGTAACGACCCGCCTTTCCCCTGTCAAACAAAACGGACAAGGATTTCGATCAGGTGGTTTTTTCGTAATCGTAATCGTAATCTTACTTCCGGGTAGACCTGGGCCTTGCGGCCCAGGCCCCCCA
>CAYZVY010000339.1:0-4054 GCA_964481675.1 uncultured Verrucomicrobiota bacterium | reverse complement strand
GCTATTCGCTATTCGCTATCCGCTATATAATGGCCCGTCAATCGAGAGGAGCGCCCATGATACCGAGATATACGGGCCCCGAGATGGGGGCCATCTGGACGGACGAGAACCGCTTCGCCATCTGGCTGAAGATCGAGATCCTGGCCTGCGAGGCCATGCACAAGATGGGCCAGGTTCCCGCTGCCGACCTGAAGAATATCAAGGAAAAGGCCGCCTTCGAGGTGGACCGCGTCAACGAGATCGAAAAGAAGGTCAACCACGACGTCATCGCCTTCCTGACCAACGTGGCCGAGCATGTGGGGCCGTCGTCCCGCTTCATCCACAAAGGCATGACCAGCTCCGATGTACTCGACACCGCCCTGGCCGTCCAGATGGTGCAGGCGGCCGACATCCTGATCCGCGGGGTGAAGCTGCTCCGAAAGGCCGCCGCCAAAAAGGCGCGCCAGTACAAGTTCACACCCATGATCGGCCGGTCGCACGGCATCCACGCCGAGCCGATCACCTTCGGCCTCAAGATGGCGCTGATGTACGACGAATTCGGCCGCGCCCTGAAGCGGCTCGAGGCCGCCAAGGACATCGTGAAGGTCGGCCAGCTCTCCGGCGCCGTGGGCACCCACGCCCACCTGGATTACCGGGTCGAGGCGTATGTCTGCCGCAAGCTGGGCCTCCGGGCGGCCGCCATTTCCACCCAGATCCTGCAGCGCGACCGCCATGCCGAATACATCGGGGCCATCGCCCTGGTCGGCGCCTCGATCGAGCGCTGGGCCTCGGAGTTCCGCCACCTGCAGCGCACCGAGGTGCACGAGGTGGAGGAGTTCTTCGGCAAGGAGCAGAAGGGCTCCTCCGCCATGCCGCACAAGAAGAACCCGATCACGGGCGAAAAGCTGTGCGGCCTGGCGCGCCTGCTCCGCGGCAACCATGTGGCCGCCCTGGAGAACGTGGCCCTCTGGCACGAGCGCGACATCTCGCACTCCTCCGTGGAGCGCGTGATCATGCCCGACAGCACGATCGCGCTCGACCACATGCTGAGCAACATGACGAAGCTGGTCGAGAACCTCCGCGTGTTCCCGAAGCGGATGCAGCAGAACCTCGACATGACCCACGGCCTCATCCACTCCCAGCAGGTCCTGCTGCTTCTCACGGAGAAGGGATTTCCCCGCGAGGTGGCCTACCGGATGGTGCAGACGCATGCCATGAAGGCCTGGGAAACGGGGCAGGACCTGAAGGGTCTGGTGGCCGCCGACGCCGAACTGATGAGCAAGGTGACGCCGGCCGACCTCGACCGGGTATTTGACGTCACCGTGCATTTCCGCGATGTCAACCGCACGTTCAAGGCGGTGGGCTTATGAAGAGGGGTTCCATGAAAAAGACGGGCGTGGGTTCGGCCTATGCGGCAGCCGGCGTGAATATCGACGAGAAGATGGCCGGCATCGAGTCCATCAAGAAAATGGTCAAGAGCACGGCCACGGCCGGCGTGTTGACCGGTATCGGCTCCTTTGGCGGCATGTTCCGCTCGCCCGGCAAGGACCAGATCCTGGTGGCCAGCACGGACGGCGTCGGCACCAAGCTGAAGATCGCCACGGCCGCGGGCAAGCATGACACCGTGGGCCAGGACATCGTGAACCACTGCGTGAACGACATCCTCGTGCAGGGTGCGAAGCCCCTGTTCTTCATGGATTACATCGGCACCTCCAAGGTCGACCGCAAGGTGATGGCGGAACTGGTCGGCGGCATGTGCAAGGCCTGCCGCGAGAACGGCTGCGCCCTGCTGGGCGGTGAGACGGCCGAAATGCCGGGCGTCTATCCCCCGGGCGAATACGACCTGGTCGGCACCATTGTCGGCTCCGTCGGCCGCAAAGAGGTGATCACCGGCGATGCCATTCGCCCCGGCGATGTGATCCTGGGGCTGCCGTCAAGCGGCCTGCACACGAACGGCTATTCCCTGGCCCGAAAAATCGTGTTTGAAACGGCGGGGCTCTCGGTCAAGGACCGGTTCCCGGGCCTGAAGCAGAGCGTGGCGGAGGTGCTGCTGGCGGTGCACAGGAGCTACCTGAAGCCGGTGACGGCCCTGCTGGGCAAGGGGGTCCGCGTCCGCGGCCTGGCCCATATCACGGGCGGCGGCTTCCCGGACAACGTTCCGCGCGTGCTGCCGGACGGTGTGACCGCCGTGTTCGACCGCTCAGCCTGGACCGTGCCGGCGCTGTTCCAGTTCCTGCAGGAGCAGGGGCGGGTGGATCGCGAGGAGATGTACCGGGTGTTCAACATGGGCATCGGCATGGTGATCATGGTCCCCGCGGCGGATGCCGCCAAGGCGATGACGATACTGAAGATGGGAAAAGCCCATCCGCTGGTGATCGGCCGCATCGAAAAGGGGCGGGAACCGGTTCGACTGGAGAAGTAAGCGCCGAATCAGCGTTTCAGGGGCGTCACGGTGGCAGCCGGAGGGCTGTCGTGGATCACTTTGTAGATGGTCTCATGGTCGCGGACCATGCCGAACTGTTCCCGGACTAACCGCTCGACGAAGCGGGGATCGGTCTGGAACAGGATCTGGCGGTTCTGGTAATCGTGGATCTGGGTTTCAAGAGCCTGGTTCTTGGCCAGCAAGACTTCTTTTTTCTGCTGAAGCGAAGTCATTTCGGAATATTCAGGAATATAGATATAGAGGACGCCGATCACGGTCACAAGGATGACGACAGCTACCGAGATCCTGAAAATAAAAACATAAATATTATTCATGAACGGTTAGGGCTTCCCCCATTATTTGCAGAAAGTGTAGCGCGAAGCGGCACAGGTGCAAGAAAAAAAAGGGGAAACCGATAAATCGCGAAAAAAAACGGCGGTCGAGGGCATCCTCGACCGCCGTTTTAGGATCGGTTCCTGATTACTTCCAGAGCGTGCCGGCGTAGATCGCGTTGTCGCCCAGTTCCTGCTCGATGCGGAGCAGCTGGTTGTACTTGCAGATCCGGTCGGTGCGGCAGAGCGAGCCCGTCTTGATCTGCCCGGCGTTGGTCGCCACGGCGATGTCGGCGATGGTCGTATCCTCGGTCTCGCCCGAGCGGTGGCTGACGACGGCCTTGTAGCCGGCCTTGAAGGCCATTTCCATGGCGTCGAGCGTTTCGGTGAGCGTGCCGATCTGGTTGACCTTCACCAGGATGGCGTTGGCCGTGCCGGTGTCGATGCCGCGCTTCAGGAACTTGACGTTGGTGACGAACAGATCGTCGCCCACGAGCTGGGTGTTGTGGCCCATCACGTCGGTGATCTGCTTCCATCCGTCCCAGTCGTGCTCGGCCATGCCGTCCTCGATGCTGAAGATCGGGTATTTCTTCTGCAGGTCCACGTAGAACTGGACCATTTCGGCGGAGGTGCGCTCGGAGCCGTCGCTCTTCTTGAAGACGTAGCGCTTCTTGGCCACGTCATAGAATTCGCTGGAGGCGGGATCGAGGGCGATCACGATATCCTTGCCGGGCTTGTAGCCGGCCTTCTTGATGGCCGTGATGATGACTTCCAGGGCCTGCTCGTTGCTCTCCAGGTTGGGGGCGAAGCCGCCTTCGTCGCCGACCGCGGTGCTGAGCTTCATGCCCTTGAGCACGCCCTTGAGGGCGTGGAAGGTCTCGGCGCCCATGCGCAGGGCGTCGGAGAAGGAGGAGGCGCCCTTGGGCATGATCATGAATTCCTGCAGGTCGACGGGGGCGTCGGAGTGGGCGCCGCCGTTCAGGATGTTCATCATGGGGACGGGCAGGACCTTGGCGTTGGCGCCGCCGATGTAGCGGTAGAGGGGCAGCCCGCTGTACTCGGCCGCGGCCTTGGCGGCGGCGAGGGAGACGGCGAGGATGGCGTTGGCGCCGAGCTTGCTCTTGGTGGCGGTGCCGTCGAGGGCCAGCATGGTGTTGTCGAGGGTCACCTGGTCGCGCACGTCGAGGCCCACGAGCTCCTGGGTGATCAGGTCGTTGACGTTCTTGACGGCCTTGAGCACGCCCTTGCCGCCGAAGCGCTTCTTGTCGCCGTCGCGCAGTTCAACGGCTTCGTTTTCGCCGGTGGAGGCGCCGGACGGGAC
>CAYZVY010000338.1:0-4110 GCA_964481675.1 uncultured Verrucomicrobiota bacterium | reverse complement strand
AAGGGCCACCCAGCGGCCGTCGGGCATCCCCTTCTTGACCGGGCGCGAATAAAAGGAGGGGAACTCCTCGGACATCCAGTAGCCTCGCATCCGGGTGGTGAAGAGGAACAGCTTGCGGCGCTCGTCATAGGAGAGCCCGCTCGTGTCGCCGGTTTCCAGGAACTGCGGCAGCGGCCTGGGGTCGCTCCAATGGAGGCCGTCCGGGCTGTAGGAGATGCAGAAGCAGCGCTTGCCGCGCTCCTGCTCGATGAAGCGCCCCTTCTTCGGCCAGAGGAGGGCGATCCCCTTGTAGCGGCGGTTGGGATCCTTGTCATAAGGATCCATCACGATTTTGAATTCCAGGTCCGGGTCGGGCACGATGTTGTTCTTTTTCGAGCCGCGGAATTCCACGAGACCCAGGTCCGGGCGCGACCAGTTGACGCCGTCGGTCGATTCCGCCACGCAGCTGAGGTGCAGGGCGTTCTGCTCGGCCAGCTTGGGATGAAGCTCGGGGGTGTTGAAGCAGGAATAGTGGCAGACGATCTTCTTGCCGTCCGGGCTGGGATAATAGGCGATCGGCAGCGTCATGCCGCCCTCGTATTCCAGCTCGGGCTTGATCACCACACCCTTCTTGACCGGCTGGTGCCACTTGCGCACGCAGCCGTCCATGTCAAAGATGGCGTCATAATCGAAAAACAGGATCTTGTTCGGGTCGTTGAATTCAGACGTGAATCGCATTGGCAGGTTCCCTCTGGTTGTTCGATTTCGCAAAACGGTAGGAGTAGAAACGCACCGCCCCGTGCAGCCAGAAGCGCAGCCGGATGGCGGCGCCGGCTTTCCGCAGAGCGGTCGACAGTGATTTGCCCCGCCAGGTCGCCTTCGCGCGCACCGAATCGACGGTCAGATCGTCGCAGTCCCCGCGGCCGAATCCGGGCAGGGCCCTGCCCGTCCGGGCATCCAGAACCTCGACTTCCATCCAGTCGCGCCCGTCTGCCGTATCGCCCAGATTCACGATCAAGTCGGCGTCTTTCCGGGCGACCTTGACCGTTTTCGTCTCAAGCGAACCCGACGTGACGCGATCCGCCGTCTGCACGCAGGCGAAGCCGTCCCGTCGCAGGATGGCCAAGCCCATCTCGTCGCGCGAATAGCGGGCAGGGCCGCGCGCCTCGGGCCAGCACGGGTTGTTGCCCGGCGGCCACGCGGACCACTCCTCGCCCAGCCCGGCGTAATAGAACCAGATCTCGTCGCCCACATAGACGGGCGCCTGGGTGATCACCAGGAAACCGGCATCCCAGGAGCCGCGCGGGCCGCGGGCGATCAACGGCTCATCCGGGCAAACCCGCTCGAAGCGTTCGCCGTCCCGGCTCGCCATGAGTCGGATGTCGGCCCCGTATTGGCCGAATGTTCCCAGGCCGTTCGGGTGGTAGAACCCGTATTCGTAAGGCGACAGCCACAGCCCTTCGTAGGGGAAATAGGCCAGGAAATGGATCTCCTGCTCGCGGCCGGTGTTGGGCGAAATGAAGGGATTGAGGCGGCTGACCGTCAGCCGGTGCGGTTGGGGCCCGAAGGCCAGGTATTTGTGACGGACCATTTCCGGGCCGGGCTTGCTGCCGGACGCATAATCCTGCCAGATCAGCTTCCAGCGCCGTTTCGGATCGGGCTCCTGGTCGTCGCGCAGGAACGCCACGGGATCGCAGATGCGGCCGGTCATACCCTTGATGGACAGAGCCTCCCCGCGCGTCCACGTCAGCCCGTCGGCCGAATAACAGAGGCCCGGAACGTGTTTGCCGGGAATGGGCCCCTCGACCCAGCCGGGCGCCTTGAACCGCCGGGCCGGATCGCGCTCCGCCTCATCCAGGAAAAAACAGGAACAGCCGCGCGCCGGCTCGGGGAGGAGGTTGTTGCCGGCCTGGCCCTTGATGTCGAAAAGGCCCAGCTTCGGCTTGGTCCAGCGGATGCCGTCCCCGCTCTCGACATAAGCCACCTGCCCGTCCGGATTGCCGCCGAACCCGCGATCGATGGCATAACACCACGCCCGGAACCGCTTTGCCCGGGCATCGTAAACCACGCTGCGGGTCGGCCACGGTGAACAGCGGCCGCCGTCGGGCTCGTGGGCCATGCCCACGCGCAGGACCGGATTGAGCGGATGCTTGCGGGCCTGGCACACGGTCTGGCGGATATGATCCGACCGTTCAACATCCTCGAAATCCACAAAAAGACGGCGCCGATCGCAGGACGTAGTCCTGTCCAAAAGGGCGCTTGACTGTGCTCGAATCATTATTTCATTATTGTGCAGTAGCATTTTGAAGTCAACGGGCTTTATTGTCCGGCAAGGAGCAAGTTCCCCATGCGCCGCACCGTCACCTCCCTCAATCAGGATTGGCTGTTTTGCCCCCGTGACCGCCGGACCTCCGCTTCCGCAACCGGATCGGAAAAAGACTTTATCCGCGTTCATCTCCCGCACACGCTAAAGGAGGTGCCGGCCGCCTGTTTTTCAGAAAAACAGACCCAGTTCGCCGCCTGGTACCGCAAACATCTTCCCACGCCGCCCGGCCTGGCTGGCTCGCGGGTGTTCCTCGACATCGACGGGGCCATGCTGACGTCCGATGTCTACGTCAACGGCCGCCGGGCCGGCGGCCAGCGCGGCGGTTACACCGGCTATGCCCTGGACATCACCCGCTTTCTCCGGCCCGCCGCCGGGTCGGACAACGTCATCGCCATTCGCGTGGACGGCAGGCTGGACTCCGGGGTCCCCCCATGCGGCAAGGTGATGGATTTCCAGCCGTTCAGCGGCCTTTACCGCGACGTACGGCTGCGTCAGACGCCCGATTGCCGGCTCGAGGACCTGTTTGTCCGAACCCCCGACGCCCTCAAGCGCCGGAAAACGCTCCTGGCTTCGGCCCGGGTCCGCAATGCCGCGGCTACGGAATGGAACGGCACGGCCCGGGTGAGCCTTCTGACCCTGGACGGCAAACTGCTCGCAACCGGTGCGGCGCAGGCTTGCCATGTTCCGGCCGGAGGCGAAGCGACTCTTGCCCTCTCGCTTGAAAACCTGGCGGGCATCACCCTCTGGGACCTGGATCAACCCCGCCTCTACACGACGCGGGTCACGCTTTTCCAAAACACAAAAATCCACGACCAGCTCGAAACCCGGACCGGCTTCCGCGAAGCCGTTTTCACGGCCGACGGCCCGTTCCTCCTCAACGGCAAGCCCATCAGGCTGTTGGGGCTCAACCGCCACCAGACCTTCCCCTACATCGGTGCGGCCGCTCCCGCGCGGTTGCAGCGGCGCGATGCCGACATCCTGAAGCACGAACTGGCTGGCAACATCGTGCGCACCAGCCACTATCCGCAGTCGCCCCACTTCCTGGACCGGTGCGACGAAATCGGCCTGCTGGTCTTCGAGGAAATACCGGGCTGGGGCCATATCGGGGACGCCGGCTGGAAGGACCTGGCCTGCCGCGACGTCGATGCCATGATCCGCCGCGACCGCAACCATCCCTCCGTGGTGCTCTGGGGCGTGCGCATCAACGAATCGCCGGACGACCACGATCTCTACACGCGCACCAACGCGCTGGCCCGCGAGCTCGACCCAAGCCGCCAGACCGGCGGCGTGCGCTGGGGCGTCAAAAGCGAATTTCTCGAGGACGTCTTCACCGCGAACGATTACAGCTACAAGCCCCCGCACATCATCAACGAGCCGCCCTTCACGCCCTACCTCGTCACCGAACTCGGGAGCCTGGCCGACACGCGCCGGACCGCGGGCATCGACACGCTGCTCAAGGGCGCCCTCGCCCATGCCGACGTGATCAACGCCGTTTTCGGCCATCCCAAAATCGCCGGCGCCATCGCCTGGTGCGCGTTCGATTATCCCACCCAGGACTGGGTCACCATCGACGGCGTCCAGCCCTGGGGCGTCTGCGACCTCTTCCGTCATCCGAAGGTGGCTGCCGGATTCTATGCCAGTCAGGGCGATCCGACCGTGCGACCGGTCCTGCAGGCCGTCACCCGCTGGAAGGTGGGCGCCCAGGCCGGCTTCGATCCCAACGAGAACCTCATCAAGGAGGGGCACAACACCCCGATGGTGGTGTTTTCCAACTGCGACCGCATCCGGCTGTTCATCGGGGACGA
>CAYZVY010000337.1:0-4118 GCA_964481675.1 uncultured Verrucomicrobiota bacterium | reverse complement strand
GAAGAAATGCAGCCAGGGCCCTTCCTCGATTCCGCGGAAGGCGGGGGGAGCATACGAAAGCTGGATGGCCCGGAAGGCGCGCTCGGGGTGGGGCATGAGGATGGTGACGCGCCCGTCGGGCGTGGTGACGCCCGTCAACCCGCCCGCGGAACCGTTCGGATTCAGGGGGTACTGTCCGGTCGGACGCCCGTGGTGATCCACAAACCGGACGCATTCCAAACCCCGGGCTTTGACCGACTGTTCGTCGGCAGGCGAGGCAAAGGTCACGCGCCCTTCGCCGTGGGCCACGGGAATGGGCAGGATGGAGCCGGCCATGCCTTTGAGGAACAACGAGGGGCTTTCCAGAATCTCCACGTTCACCAGGCGGGCTTCGAACTGCTCGCTCCGGTTCCTCAGGAAGCGCGGCCAGGCGGCCGCGCCGGGGATGATGTCCTTGAGCTGCGACACCATCTGGCACCCGTTGCAGACGCCGAGCGTGAAGGAGTCGGGCCGGTTGAAGAAGGCGGTGAACATCTCCTTCAGCCGCGGGTTGAACAGGATCGAGCGCGCCCAGCCCGAGCCGGCGCCGAGGACGTCGCCATACGAAAATCCGCCGCAGGCCACCAGGCCGTTGAAGTCCGTGAGCGTGGTGCCTTCGCTCAGCAGGTCCGTCATGTGCACGTCGACCGCCTCGAAGCCCGCCTTGTCGAAGGCGGCGGCCATTTCGATCTCGCCGTTGACGCCCTGCTCGCGCAGGATGGCCATGCGCGGCCTGACCTTGCCCGTGATGGAGAAGGGGGCCTGGGGATCGTAGGTCAGCCGCGCCTGGAGGCCCGGATCGCGTTCGGCCGTGATCAGGTTGAGCTCCTCGCGGGCGGTCTCCGGGTTGTCGCGCCGGGCCTGCATCGTGATGGTCGTTTCGGCCCACATTCCCTTCAGGACGGACACCTTTTCGCGGTAGAGGATTTTCGTCCCCCAGTGCAGGGTCAATTCGGGCTTTTCGACGGGCTTGCCCAGCAGGATGCAGCAGTCGCAGAGCTTGTGATTCCGGAACACCTCCGTGACCCGCGGCATGTCGGTGTCGGCCACCTGGATGACCGCGCCCAGCTCCTCCGAGAAGAGGACCGACAGGGGGTCGTCCCCGGCGTGCTTGAGCCGGGCGTCGACTCCGAGGCCCGAGGCGAAGGCCATTTCGGCCAGCGTCACGAAGAGTCCGCCGTCGGAGCGGTCGTGATAGGCCAGGATCTTCTTTTCCGCGATCAGCTCGCGCGTGGCGGCGAAGAAGGCGGCCAGATCGGCGGGCGAATCGAGGTCGGGCGGCGTCTGGCCGACCTGGTTGTAGACCTGGGCCAGGCAGGAGCCGCCCAGGCGGTTGCGCTTGCGGCCCAGGTCCACCAGGATCAGGGTTGACGCCACGCCCGGCTTCAGGTCGGCCGTGAGGGTCAGGCGGGCGTCGGTCAGCGGGGCGAACGCGGAGACCACGAGGCTGAGCGGGGCGGTCATCTTGACCGACTCGCCGGCCGAGGTTTTCCACAGGGTCCGCATGGAGAGCGAATCCTTGCCCACGGGGATGGCGATGCCGAGGGCGGGGCACAGTTCCATGCCGACCGCGTGGACGGTGTCGAAAAGGGCGGCATCCTCGCCGGGTTCGCCGCAGGCGCACATCCAGTTGGCCGAGAGCTTCACGTCACCCAGTTGTTCGACCGGCGCGGCGGCCAGGTTAGTGAGCGCTTCGCCGATGGCCATGCGGCCTGAGGCGGCGGGGTTGAGCACGGCCAGCGGGGTGCGCTCGCCCATGGCCATGGCTTCCCCGGCGTAGCCGTGGTAGGAGGCGAGGGTGACGGCGACGTCGGACACGGGGGTCTGGTGGGGGCCGCACATCTGGTCGCGCGCCACGAGGCCGGTGATGGTGCGGTCGGCGATGGTGATCAGGAACGTCTTGGCGGCGATGGTCGGCAGGCGCAGGAGGCGCTGGACCGCGTCGGGAACGGTGATGGCGGCCTCGTCGAACGCGGCGAAGGTTTCCCGCAGATGGGTCACGTCGCGCTTCATGCGGGGCGGCTTGCCGAGCAGCACCTCCATGTCCATGTCGATCGGGTTGTTCCCGAAATGGTTATCCTGGAGCACGAGGCGGCCGCTGCCCGTGGTTTCGCCGATGACGTGGCCGGGGCAGCGCTCGCGGCGGCAGAGGGCGAGGAAGGCGTCGAGCGAGTCGGAGGCGATGGCCAGGACGTAGCGCTCCTGCGCCTCGCAGCACCAGATCTCGAGGGGGCTCATGGAGGGCTCCTCGTTCGCGATGGCGCGCAGGTGGAACGTGGCGCCTCCGGGGGCCACCAGCTCGGGGCAGCCGTTGGAGAGGCCGCCCGCCCCGATGTCGTGGATGCTCAGGATGGGGTTGCTGTCGCCCATGGCGATGCAGGCGTCGATGACTTCCTGGCACCGGCGCTGCATTTCGGCGTTGTCGCGCTGGACCGAGTTGAAGTCGAGGTCCAGGGCGTTGGCCCCGCTGTCCATGGACGAGGCGGCGCCGCCGCCGAGGCCGATGCGCAGGGCGGGCCCGCCCAGCTGGATGATGCTGACGCCCTTGTCGAACGTCTTCTTGTGGACGTGGGGGCGGATGATGGCGCCGATGCCGCCGGCGGCCATGATGGGCTTGTGGTAGCCGCGGTAGCGGCCGTGGCAGGTTTCCTCGTAGGTCCGGAAAATGCCGGTGAGCTGGGGCCGCCCGAATTCATTGCCGAAGCCGGCGCCCCCCAGGGGGCCATCGGTCATGATCTGGAGCGGGGTGGCGAGGCGGCCGGGGAATTCGGCGTGCTCCTTTTCCCAGGGCTGCACGAAGCCGGGGATGCGGAGGTTGGACACGAAGAAGGCGCACAGGCCGGCCTTGGTCTTGCCGCCGGTTCCGGTGGCGGCTTCGTCGCGGATTTCGCCGCCGACGCCCGTGGCGGCGCCCGGCCACGGGGAGATGGCGGTGGGGTGGTTGTGGGTTTCCACCTTGATCAGGAAGTCGAGCTGCGTCTGTTCGTATCCATAGGCGCGCGAGCCCGCGCGGTCGCAGCGGAACCAGTCGGCCGGGCGGCCCTCCACCACGGCCGCGTTGTCCGAGTAGGCGGAGAGGGTGCGGCCCGGATGCATTTTGTGCGTGTGCCGGATCATGTCGAACAGGCTGATGTCTTGCGCCTTGCCGTCGATGACCCAGTCGGCCTTGAAGATCTTGTGGCGGCAGTGTTCGGAGTTGACCTGGCCGAACATCATGAGCTCGACGTCGGTGGGGTTGCGGTTTTCGCGGGTGTAGGCGGCGAACAGGTACTGGATTTCGTCCTCGCTGAGGGCCAGCCCCATGTCGCGGTTGGCCTTGCGCAGCGTCTCGATGCCGCCCGTGCGCAGGTCGAGGGTGACCAGCGGGCGGGGGTCGAGATGGTGGAACAGGTCGGAGACGTCGGTGTAGACGCCTTCGGTCATGCGGTCGTGCAGCAGCCCGAGCCGGGCGCCGAGGGTGGCCTGATCCAGCACGCGGCCGGCCGCGTCGAGAATCCGGTAATGGAGGCCGCGCTCCACGCGGCGGACGCCGGAGAGCCCGCAGTTGTGGAAGATGTCGGTGGCCTTGGACGACCAGGGGGAGACGGTTCCCTTGCGCGGGGTGACCAGGAAGCCCCCGGCCACGGTCGGCTCGAGGATGGCTGTGGCGTGAAGCAGGGCGCGGGCCTTCTCGAGAAGGTCCGGGGAGGGTGCCTGGGCCAGATCGAGGAAGTAGATGAAGGCGGCCTCGATGGACAGGGCGCCCGCGGACGGCGCAGCGGCGTGGAGGGCGCGGGTCAGGGCCGCGAGGCGGAAGGGGGATAGGGCCGGCAGGCCCTGGAGCACGAGAAGGTTCACGATGGGGTTCCCGGGGTCTTGTCCCGTTTCATGCCGCGTTCGCGGATGAGGGGCTGGGGTTGCTGGTTGTAGACGCGCGAGCCGGGCGGCACGGAGTGGATGAGCCAGACGTTGCCGCCGATTTCGGAGCCGGCCCCGATGACCGTGGTGCCGCCCAGGATGGTGGCGCCGGCGTAGATGGTGACGTCGTTCTCGACATTCGGATGGCGCTTGATGCCCTTGATCGGGTTGCCGTGCTCATCCTTCGGGAAGCTGAGCGCGCC
>CAYZVY010000336.1:0-4125 GCA_964481675.1 uncultured Verrucomicrobiota bacterium | reverse complement strand
CGATCGCCTCCGGCCAGAGCAGATGATAACCCGACATCAGGGCCATGGATCGCCGGTTCCCCCCATGCCCGTGAAACACGAACAGGACCGGCGTGCCGGACACCGCCGCCTCCGCCGGCACGGCCACCAGCGCCTGGCGGACAACACCCTCCACCGTCCACGTCCGTTCCGCCAGCTTGACGTCGGCGCCTTGCGCCACGAACGCGGCCCCCGCCGCCAGGACCACGGCCATCATCCCCTTTGTCATGCCCGCCCCTTTCCAGTTGGAAATCCCAATCCTGCGAACAATACATGGAGTCTCCCTGGCAATCAATCGTGAGCTTCGGCGCCCCTTTTCAGGCCCGAAGCAAATTCGCTCGCACGCCTGCAGGGATAAGGGCTAGTATAGCAACAGGAGCATCATGAACGAAACACCTCATCCTTCGGAGAAGACACCCGGCGACGCCGAGCCTGCGCGCCAAGACGATAGCACTGGAAACGGGAACAACGAAAACGGGCGAATCCGGGCGTGGCTGGCCGCCGGCTGGAAAATCGCGCTGGCGGCGGCTGTCGCCGGCTTTGTCGTGTACCGCCTCCATTTCGCCCCGGTCCCCGTGGCGGGAAGCATGGCGGCCACGGGGGCGATCGCGTCCGACGTGCTGGGCACGGGAACGCTGGAAGCGCGGGTGCAGGCGACGATCAGCCCGAAAATCTCCGGGTTGATCACCCGGGTTCTGGCCGACCAGGGCGACGGCGCCACCAACGGCCAGATCCTGGTCGAGCTCGACGACGGCGAGCTGCGCGCCCAGGTGGAAATCGCCAGGGCCGACCTGGCGGCCGTCCGGGCCGGCGTGGACCGCGCGGCCGCCGACATCACCGCGGCCGAAGCCGATGCCGTGCAAGTCCGCGCCTCCTTCACCCGCAACGCCCAACTGGCCCTGCAGAAAGTGATCAGCGACGAGGAACTGGACAAGGCCACTCAACAGCGAGACGTGGCGGAAGCCCAGCTGAGGCGGGCCCAGCTGGCCAGAACCGAAATCGAGCGCCAGGTCGTGAAGGCCGAGGAATCCCTGCGCTACTTCGAGGAACGCCTGGCCAACAGCCGGATCACAAGCCCCTTCAACGGCCTGGTGGTTCGCCGCAGCCGCGAGCCGGGCGATATCGTCGTGCCCGGCAGCGAAATCCTCAAAATCATTGCGCCCGGGGAGATGTGGGTGTCGGCCTGGGTGGACGAAACGGCCATGTCCGCCCTGGCCACGGGCCAGCCGGCACGGGTCGTGTTCCGCTCCGAGCCCGACAAGTCCTATCGCGGCACAGTGACGCGAATCGCGCCCCTGGTGGACCGGGAAACCCGCGAGTTCCTGGCGGATGTGACAGTCGGGGGGCTGCCTGCAACCTGGGCGGTCGGTCAGCGGGCGGAAGTATATATCCGGACAGGCCAGAAGAACGAGGCGCTGCTCGTCCCGCTTCAGGCCCTGGTCTGGAAGAAGGGCCAGCCGGGATTGTTCGTCGACCAGGACGGCCATGCCCGGTTCCGCACCGTGAACCTGGGCCTCCGGGGGGCCGACAGCATGGAAGTCGTCACGGGATTGTCCGCCGGGGAACGCGTCATCTGGCCCCGGGATCCGAAAGGGGCGGGACTGGTCGAGGGACGGTCCGTGAGCAAGCCATGAACCTGGCCTTCCGCGATATCCGCCACAATTTCGGCCGGTTCGTGCTCACGACCATCGGCCTGGGGCTCCTTCTCATGCTTGTGATGGGCATGGGCGGCATCTACCGCGGACTGGTCGAGGAAGCCACCCTCCTGGCGGACCGGATCGACGCCGACCTGTGGGTGGTGCAGAAGGACACGCGTGGTCCGTTCGCCGAAATTTCCCGCGTCCCGGCCAACCTCGAGGACCGCCTCCGCGCCGTGCCGGGCGTTCTCCGCAGCCGGGGCTTCATCTCGACCACCATCCAGCGCGAACAGAACGGCCAGCCCCTGCGACTCACCGTCCAGGGGCTTTCCTGGCCGGAGGACCGGGGGCAGTGGCTTCCCATCGTCCGCGGGCGGACGCTGGGGCAGGCCCATTACGAGATGATCGCCAATGAGTCCCTCAAGCTGGCTCTAGGCGAGAAAGTCAAGTTCGCCAAGAACACCTACACGGTCGTGGGGATCACCCAAGGCATGTCGTCGCCCGCCGGGGATTCCATGGCGTTTTTCACCCTGCCCGACGCGGAGGCGATCCAATACGACATGTCCGGAGAGGCGACGCGCTCGGAGCGGTTTGCCCGGTTCAACCGGGCCCAGGGCATTGACCTGGGGCGTTCCCAGCCGCAGGTGATCGAGCGGACGCTCGGTTCCGCATCGGGCCTGCCGGCCCTCGGCCCGCCGTCGATCAGCGCGGTGCTGGTCAAGCTCCGCCCCGGCTCCGATCCGGCGCTTGTGCAGTCGGTCATCGCCAAATGGCCCGACGTCTCGGTCTTCACCTCGGCCGGCCAGCGCGCGCTGCTGGTGGGCGGCATCGTGGACCGCTCGCGCCGGCAGCTCGGCCTGTTCCGCATCCTGCTGATCATCGTGTCCGCCATCATCATGGCCCTGATCCTCTACACCCTGACGCTGGACAAGCTCCACGACATCGCCATGCTCAAGCTGATGGGCGCGCGCAACAGCGTCATCCTGGGGCTGATCCTGCAACAGGCCCTCTGGCTGGGGGTTCTGGGATACGGGGTCGCCTATTACATCGGCCTGTGGGTGTTTCCGGCCTTCCCGCGGCGGGTCGTCATTCTTCCGCAGGACCTGTGGCTCCTGGCCGGCGTGGTCCTGGCCATCGCCGTGCTCGCCAGCCTGATGGGCATCACCAAGGCGCTGCGGGTCGAACCCAACGATGTGCTGGCATGAACAGCGAAACCCAAAATCGCGACGCCGTGCTCGAGGCCGACCGCCTGACCAAAACCTACGGGAGCGGGCACACCGAAGTGGTCGCCGTCCGCGACGTCTCCCTGCGCGTGTCCCGCGGCGAAATCATCGCGCTGCTCGGACCCAGCGGCGCGGGAAAATCGACGCTGCTCACGCTCATCGGCCTGATCCAGCCGCCCGACACCGGCCGCATTGCCATCGGCGGGACAACGGTATTCGCCCGGCACCGGACGCAGGTCGACGTGCGCCGCTTCCGGCGGCAGCACCTGGGCTTCGTTTTCCAGAAAGCCAACCTGATCCCCTTCCTGACGGCCGTTGAAAACGTCCAACTGGCGATGGAGATCAACGATCACCCGGCCCGCGCGGCCAGGCGGCGGGCCATGGAGCTGCTGGACTACCTGGGCGTGGGCGAGCGGGCCGGGCATCTGCCCTACAAGCTGTCCGGCGGCGAGCAGCAGCGGGTCGCGGTGGCCCGCGCCCTCGGCAACAGGCCCGGCCTCATCCTCGCCGACGAACCGACCGCCGCCCTGGACGGCGCCCGGGGCCGGCAGGTCATGGAGCTTTTCCGGAAGGTCGCCCACGAACAGAACGCCGGCGTGATCGTCGTCACCCACGACCACCGGGCCCTGGATGTGTTCGACCGGACGGTGGAAATGGAAGACGGCCGGCTGAAGCCGGCGGCTATCACGGCAAACGGGAAAGCATGACGCCTATGACAACGGACGGAGCCAAACCGGTTCAAACGCGATTCGACCGCATGGCGGCGACCTGGGACGCCAACCCGGTGCGGGTGATCCTGGCAAAGGCGGTGGTCAGCGCCATTCGCAAGGCCGTTCCGCTGCGGCCCGACATGCAGGCGATGGATTTCGGCGCGGGCACCGGGCTCGTGACGCTAGCCCTGTCGGCCGATGTGGCCGGCATCAAGGCCGTCGACACATCGGCCGAGATGCTGCGTATGCTCGAAAGCAAACTCAACGCGCAAGGAATCTCCAACGTGCGCACGATGGCGGGCGATATCGGCAGCGCGCCCCTGCCGGCGGCCCGGTTCGATCTTGTCGTGAGCTCCATGGTCCTGCACCACATTCGCGATGTGGCC
Organism: uncultured Verrucomicrobiota bacterium; assembly: GCA_964481675.1. Taxonomy (GTDB): domain Bacteria; phylum Verrucomicrobiota; class Kiritimatiellia; order CAIKKV01; family CAIKKV01; genus CAIKKV01. The sequence goes on along the minus strand of CAYZVY010000336.1, from coordinate 151 downwards.
CTGGCCTTCCGCCGGCTGCGCCCCGCCCTGCGCCCCGGCGGATGGATTGCCCTGGCGGACCTGGACGTGGAGGACGGGACCTTTCACGCCGATTCAACCGGCGTCTACCACCGCGGCCTCGCCCGGGAGGATGTCTGCCGCTGGCTGCAGG
>CAYZVY010000335.1:0-4126 GCA_964481675.1 uncultured Verrucomicrobiota bacterium | reverse complement strand
CGCTCCTTTGGCTTGACACGCTGTTTTGCCAACCGCTAACGTCTAGCGCATGAATACACCTGCCAAGCCCGTTGTCCTGGCTGCCTGCGCGCATCCCGACGATATCGAATTCATGATGGCCGGCACCCTGCTGCTGCTGAAAAACGCCGGGGCCGAGATCCACATGTGGAACCTGGCGAACGGCCACTGCGGCACCGTGCGCCATTCCCGGGAGGAGATCGTCCGCCTGCGGGGGGAGGAGGCCCGGGCTTCGGCCGCCCTCGCCGGCGCGATCTGCCACCCCCCGCTCTTCGACGACCTGGCCCTCTTTTACGACGGCCCCTCCCTGGCCCGCGTGGCCGCCGTGGTGCGGGAGATCCGCCCGACGCTCGTCCTCACCCAGTCCCCGCAGGACTATATGGAGGACCACCAGAATACCACCCGCCTGGTCGTCAGCGGGGTATTTGCCAGGTCGATGCGCAATTTCGAAACCGCCCCGGCGCGCTCCTGCTGGGACGGGCCTTCGGCCTTATACCACGCCCTGCCGCACGGGCTGTGCGACGGGCTCGGCAAGCCGATCGCCTGCGACGCGTTCGTGGATACCGCACCCGTGCTCGCGGCCAAGCGCGCCATGCTGGCCTGCCACAAGACCCAGAAGGAATGGCTGGACGTCAGCCAGGGCATGGATGCCTACCTGCACGAGATGGAGAAGATGAGCGCGGAGATGGGCCGCCTGTCCGGCCGGTTCGAGCACGCCGAGGGCTGGCGCCTGCACAGCCCGCTGGGCTTCGGCCCGGCCGGGTTCAATCCGCTGCGGGATCTGCTGAAGGCCCGCTATCTGGCCCTGTGACGAGGCAACCCTAGCCCGCATACGGCACCTTCGCCCTGGTATACCGCCTTCCTCCGCGAGGCACGGGACCGGGTCCATGCGCAGGGCCGGAAACTGGGCGTGCACCTGATGACCTCTTTCCTGGTTCCGCGCGACGAGGGGCTGTCCGGTGACATCGTAGAACCATATACTAATTTGGTTGCCCGACAAGGACTTGAATCTTGACAAACAGATTCAGGGTCTGTGCAAAACATCTATTTTATTGGGCTTTTTGACCGTTGTCACCTTTAGGCCCCGAAATTGTCACCTTTCGAGGGTGGGGGGTGACAGGATGTGACACGTTGTGCCACTGGGCCCAGCGGATCAATCGTCAGGGTATCCCGAAGGCCCTCAACATCTTCGCAACGGCCAGTTGAATGACCGCCGCCGATAGACGGGGACCTTCAACGCCTGCGGCCTCGAAGACATCAAGTGCGGAGATCGGGCCTTCGGCGTGGGCATCGCGGAACAGCAGGCGTGCTTCCTGTTCAAATCGCTTGAGCCAAGAGGGAGGCAGCGACCGAAGGCGACCGTATTCCTCCGCCCATGCCGGCAGATTGTCCCGGAACAGGACCGACACCTCATAGATGTAGTAGCAATCCTTGGCCTGCGACGCCGCAGTTCTTCCCTGATCGCGGATCAGAACCTTTTGCAGGACATAGGCCGCCGGATTGGGAACCCGGATCATGACGCCCGTCATCCGGATGGAGGGCTCAGCCCTGCCCAAGTCGATCCGCCAAGGGTTTTCGGCCAGGATATCCAAGTAGCGAAGGGGCTGGGCCATGAGCCCCTCCTGAACTTCAACGGCCAAAGGTTCTCGGCGCCTGGCGCCGGGGCTGCCAGAGAGAGGGCAGAGGAATTCGATGTCGCCCTCCATGGTCTCGTCCGCAGGCCGGTACTTCACGAAGGGCACCTCGGAGGATCCATAGGGTTCCTCCACGAAGCCGGCCTTCTTCATCAAAACGGAAAGAGGCTCTTTCGTCCTCTGTGGCAAGCGAAGGGGCAGCGCCCAATCGCTGTCGAAAGTACCAAGGTATGGCGGCGCTGGATCGGCCGCCAGTTTGTGAATGCGGTATAGAGCGTTGGCACACCCCCCGATGCAGATGACATCGTCAAGATAGGGGCGCATCACCTTGATCGCCTCGACGAACATCCGGTCGAAGCCTGGATCACGCAGCATTAGTTCCTCCGATCAAAGTGTGGCTTCAGGACGCGGTTCATGATGACTTCGGCTTGCTCCACCCCGCGCGCGTACGATTGCCGGACGTCAAGGTAGCACTGCAGGGCGTCGCAGGTAGGCACTTCGGACGCTCGGACGAAGCCCCCATAAACGGACTCCGGTGAGGGCGGCACTATCAAGGAGAGATTATTCTCTCCGGGCTCCGCTGGGGCCAGGTCCAGCGCGGCCATCACATCCTTGGCCTCCATGACCGAATACAGCCACGGCAGGCGGACGTTGGAGCGACCCAATCCCAGAAGATGGCAGGCCAGATGGGACCCCACCACCATCGGAGGCCAGTTTGGCCTATTGCCGGGCTTCCCACAAAAGGCACGGATCTTCCCCAACCATTTCTCCTCCGACTCGCCAGGATACACGAACCGGAGTGGCAACTCCTCCCGGCGGCCTTGTTTGATCGCGAAGACCCAATCGTCCAGCAGTTCGCGATGGCGTTCCACCATGAAACCCGATGGGCTGCGCCCGAGGAAACCCGCTTCCTCCGCCCGTGAAAGGAAGGACGACACGGCGGGCTGGGATACGCCCGAGAGTCTGGCCAGGTCGTTGACGCTCTTCGGCCTCTGTACGGGGCCGCCCCAGTAGCGTCCTTCAAGGCCCGGCAGCAGGAGGAGTTTCCAGAGCCATTGGGCCTTTGGCGAGAAGAGTCCGGATCGGCTCTTGCCTCTTGGGGAATCGGCCGACCGTTGCAGCTGTTTATCCGTGTCGACGTCCACATCCAGTCCATCGAGATGCAACCGGCCGCGACCGTCCATGCCGAGAAGCAGCCATTGGAGGTCGGGCATGAAGTGGTTGGCGTAATCCTGCAAATCCCGCTCGGCATTCCGACTCATCCGGGCGAGGAGGACTGCGAGCATGAGTCTCTTGTTCGGAGCAAGAAGGCCTGACCGCTGGACTCGGAGGATGGAGTCGCCGATCAGGCCTCGGAACTCTTCGGCGCGGTAGAGGTGGATCTTCTTGCATTCAACCAGCAGGGCCCCGCCGCCGGGATGGCGGTATTCGGCATCAACCCTCATCATGGGGGCTTGAGGCGATTCAATCCTGCCTTCGTAGCCTTGCTTGCGCAGTTCTACATCCAGCAGGTCGAGCAGCTCTTTCTCGTATCGTATCATGGCCTCCTCAGCTATTTGTGTACAAAAATATATTGTTGTACACAGATTGTCAACGAAAACCTATTCCTTACGATAGCCCGCATACGGCACCTTCGCCCTGGTATACCGCCTTCCTCCGCGAGGCACGGGACCGGGTCCATGCGCAGGGCCGGAAACTGGGCGTGCACCTGATGACCTCTTTCCTGGTTCCGCGCGACGAGGGGCTGTCCGGTGACATCGTAGAACCATATACTAATTTGGTTGCCCGACAAGGACTTGAATCTTGACAAACAGATTCAGGGTCTGTGCAAAACATCTATTTTATTGGGCTTTTTGACCGTTGTCATCTTTAGGCCCCGAAATTGTCACCTTTCGAGGGTGGGGGGTGCCAGGAAGCGACAGGCTACGACAGGAGGCAACATCACGATCTACTTCTCCTTCGGAAGGTAGTCCGCGATGTTCTCCACGCTCAGCCCCAGCCAGTCCGGGCGATGGCGGGGATACGAGGCCAGCAGCCCTTGAGCCCGACGCTTCAGATTTTCCTGATAGAGATGCTTGCGAAACCTTGCGAATTCCAGGGCCAGCGAGGTCTTGCCGACCCGCCGTCTCCCGGTGAGGACGGTCATTCGGGCGGAGTTGCCCGTCTGTTTCTCCACCTTGCCTAACTCGGCCAGTTCCCGTTCCCGGTCGTAAAACTTCATGGCCTGCCTCCTTACCGTAACGCCCATTACAGTAACCCGTTTTACGGTAATGTAGAGCGGGAAGTCGCGGGCCGGCGGCCCGATGGTCGGCGGCCCTGTTCCACCGATGGACAAGGGTTGCGAACCGCCCGGGTTTTGAAAGGAAGATGGCCTGCCATGAGCGAGGCGTGCGCAGCGCGCCGAGTTGAAACGGCCTGCTGAGCAAGTGAGCGCAGCGAACGCGTCGAATGGTTGCCCGACAAGGACTTGAACC
>CAYZVY010000334.1:0-4137 GCA_964481675.1 uncultured Verrucomicrobiota bacterium | reverse complement strand
TTTGAAAAGGGAGCCGAGAAGCACGGAGGCGGGGACGGCTTCGCGGATGTGTGGAAGAAAGCATTCTTTGGCTGGGAGTACAAGGGCAAGCATAAGGACCTGACCGCTGCCTACGACCAGCTTTTGCAGTACCGCAATAACCTGGAAAACCCGCCCCTCCTGGTCCTGTGCGACCTGGACCGCATTATCGTCAACACGAACTTCACCGGCACCGTCTCGACGGCTTTCGAGATACCCCTTGAATCCCTGGCGGACCCCCGTAACATCGAAATCATGCGGGCGGTCTTCCACAACCCGGAATCTCTCCGCCCTGGCCGCACCAGCACCGCCGTCACCCAGGAAGCGGCCAAACACTTTGCCGAAATCGCCGCCGCCTTGCGGGAACGCGGTCTCGACCCCGCCGCCGTGGCCCACTTCCTCGACCGCATCGTCTTCTGCCTCTTTGCCGAGGATACCGGCCTCCTCCCGGACATGGTCTTTTCCCGGATCGTGGAAAAATCCGGAGGCGATCCCGCCCGCTACGGCAAGATGCTGGGCCAACTCTTCGACACCATGGCCACCGGAGGCGATTACGGTTTCATTTCCATCCGTCACTTTAACGGAAACCTTTTTGATGACCGTTCAGTTCTTGCCCTCACATCGGATGACATCAAGCGGATCGCTTCCGCCGCAACCCTCGATTGGAGCGCCGTCGATCCGTCCATCTTCGGCACTCTTTTCGAACGTGGCCTCGACCCGGCGAAGCGGTCCCAACTGGGAGCCCATTTCACCAGCAAGGCCGACATCGAGCTGGTGGTGAACGCCGTTGTCATGACCCCGCTCCGGCGCGAGTGGGACGAGACCAAAGGCATCATCCAATGCCTGCTGGCCACCGGTAAGAAAAGCGGGGGTTCAGGATTCGGGGTTCAGGAAAAACTTTCCGATTCAAAATTGAAGAAGGCCAAGGGGGAAGCCGACAGCATCCTCCATCAATTCCTGACCCGCCTGCGGGCCGTCAAGATACTCGACCCCGCCTGCGGCTCCGGCAACTTCCTGTACGTGGCCCTGCTTCGCCTGAAAGACCTTGAACAGGAAGCCGCCGTCACGTTCCCCAGCGAGAACGGCTTGAACTCCTACTTGCCTGGGGTCAGCCCCTCCCAGCTTTACGGCATCGAAATCAACTCCTACGCGCATGATCTGGCCCAGATGACCGTCTGGATCGGCTGGCTGCAATGGATTCGCGCCAACGGCTTCGGCTTCCCCGACAATCCCATCCTGCGCCCCCTCACCGACAACATCCGCCGCATGGACGCCATCCTGTCCAATAACGGCGAGCCGCCAAGCGGTGAGCCTGTCGAACCGGAATGGCCCGCCGTTGACTTTATCATCGGCAATCCGCCGTTCCTGGGCGACAAGCTCATGCGCCGGGAATTGGGCGACGACTACGTGGACAAGCTCCGCGCCCTTTACGCCGACCGCATCCCCGGCCAGTCCGACCTTTGCTGCTACTGGTTCGAAAAGGCCCGCGCCCATATCGAGGCAGGTAAATGCAAACGCGCGGGCCTACTCGCCACCCAGGGTATTCGCGGCGGCGCAAACCGGGAAGTCCTGAAGCGCATCAAGGACAGCGGCGGAATTTTCTGGGCGCAAAGCGACAGGCCTTGGATTCTGGATGGCGCCAATGTTCATGTCAGCATGGTTGCCTTTGATAATGGCGAAGAGAAAGCTCGAACACTCGACGGTAAAACCGTTTCGTCAATTAACGCAAATTTATCGGCTATCTCTGATCTGGCTACGGCAAGCCCACTTTCGGCTAACCGTGGCCTATGTTTCTTAGGCATTATGAAGGCAGGTCCCTTCGATATTCCCGATGCAATTGCCTTGGAGTGGCTTACTACACCGAATCCAAATGGGCGGCCTAGCAGCGATGTTCTACGACCGCGTATGAATGCAATGGACATTCTGCGAAGAACAGGTGGCGGATGGATTATTGACTTTGGCTGCGATTCTGATGCGGGTGAAGTGGCCCGCTACGAGCGCCCTTATGGCCATGTATTGAATCAGGTCAAACCGCAGAGAGACATAAATCGACGGAAGAGTCTAGTGGTCTACTGGTGGCTTCATGGCGAACCACGCCCCGGACTGCGAAAAGCAATTCACAGTTTGCCCCGCTTTATCCTTACCCCGGAAGTATCAAAACATAGAATTTTTGTGTGGCTTGACTCGGTATATCTTCCTGATCATCAAACACGTGTAGTCGCCCGATCAGACGATACATTCTTCGGCATCCTACAATCGCATTTTCATGAAATATGGGCATTACAACTCGGAACCCGCCTCGAAACCCGTCCACGCTATACGCCAACGACATGCTTTGAAACGTTCCCTTTTCCTGTACCCAACACTGAACACAACGCTGTAATCTCTGCCGCCGCCAAGGAACTGAACCAACTCCGCGAAGCCTGGTTGAACCCGCCCGAATGGACCCGCACGGAAGTCCTGGAATTTCCCGGCACGGTTGGCGGCCCCTGGGATCGTTATATTGACCCGGCGACCGTGGCCGACCGTGGGGCGTTCAAGGTCGGGACCGTGCGGTATCCTCGTCTTGTGGCGCGCGATGCCGCCTGCGCCGCCAGGTTGAAGGACCGAACGCTGACGAAACTCTACAACGAGCGCCCGGCCTGGCTGGCCGACGCCCATGCGAAACTGGACGCCGCCGTCGCCGCCGCCTATGGCTGGCCCGCCGATCTTTCCGATGACGCGATTCTCGAACGCCTCCTGAGTTTGAACCTGGAAAACCGCGGCCCGAAATTTTAAGTCATAACTTGTTTGTCTTCAGCCACTTATAAAAGTCCACCCGGGTGGACTTGCGCTTACTTAAGGCAGAAATGGGATGATTCTGCTTATTGTTGGGTTCGGTACAGCGGGACCTACGGGACCGCTGCAAGCCGCCCACAGCGGTCCCGTAGGTCCCGCTGTACCTTAAGGAAGCGCCGTCCACCCATATTCTCGTTCCCGTGCCTCCGTGGCTTCGTGAGAGCTCTTCTCTTAATCACGCCAGTTCGAAAAGCCAGCGGATCTGGAAGCGCTTGGTTTCCGGAATGATCCGGCCGCGATACAGATCCGCCACACGGCCGGCCAGCCCGGCATCCGCGCCCAAAGCCAGCGCCTGCTGCCGCACCCGGTCCAGGACCGCCGCCTCGACAGCCTCATCCGTAATGGCCTGTTCAAGGCCCACCTCGTCGTGCTTCCGGGCGAGCGGCCGGTACCGCTCGGGATCCTGGCGGAACTTGCTGTCCGCCACCTTGACCCCCAGGCTCACGCGGATGCGATAGGCCGGCAGCGCCATGGCCCGCCGCTCCCAAACCGGAACCGGAGCCGCCTCCAGCGCCACCAGGTCACGCACCAGCGCCTCGTCGGCCAGCCGGATCTCGTCGCGCACCTTCTGCAAATCGCCATTGATCGTCATAGCGCCGCCACCCGCTCGGGCTCCACCACCACGCCCGTGCGCACCTCGCCCACCCGGATAGGAAGCGCAAATTTCACAGTGCCGGCCGTCTTCTTCTTGTCCCGCATCAGCGCGTCCCGCATCGCGGTCCGATCCAGCCCGTCGGGCATCTTCACCGGCAGGCCCAGCCCTTCCAACACCGCCTCGATCCGGGCGGCCAAGCCCGCTTCAGCCAGGCCCATGGCCTCGGCCAGCCGGGCTTCCGCCGCCATACCGATGGCCACCGCGGCCCCGTGATCCAGCGTGAAATGCATCGCCTGCTCCACCGCATGGCCGATGGTGTGCCCCAAATTCAGGGACGCCCGGACGCCCTTCTCGAAGGGATCCGCCTCGATCGTCCGCACCTTCACCGCCACCGCCCGCCGCACCAGCGCGTCGCGGTCGCCGCTCCACAGCGCGTCCCAGCCCTGCGCGCAAATCTCGAACAGGCCCGGGTCGCCGATGATCCCGTGCTTCACCACCTCCGCGAGGCCGGAGCGGAAAACCGCGGGCGGCACGGTGGCCAGCGCCTCGGGGTCGATCAGCACCAGCGCCGGCGGATGGAACGCGCCCACCAGATTCTTGCCTTCCGGCAGGTCCGCCCCCGTCTTACCGCCCAGCCCGGCGTCCACCATGGCCAGCAGCGTCGTGGGCATGCACGCCCACTTGAT
>CAYZVY010000333.1:0-4176 GCA_964481675.1 uncultured Verrucomicrobiota bacterium | reverse complement strand
AGCGCCACCAGGGCAAGGTGCGGGACAGCTACACCCAGGGCGACCGCCGCATCCTGGTGACGTCGGACCGCGTCTCCGCGTTCGACTGCGTCCTGGGCACCATCCCCTTCAAGGGCCAGGTGCTGAACCAGATCGCCGCGTTCTGGTTCGACAAGACGAAGGACCTGGCGCCCAACCACGTGCTGGACGTCCCCGACCCCAACGTCATGGTCGTGAAGGAGTGCCAGCAGCTGCCCCTCGAGTTCATCGTCCGCGGCTACATCACCGGCGTCACCAAAACCTCGGCCTGGTTCAACTACGAGCGCGGCGTGCGCAACCTGTGCGGCAACCCCCTGCCCGACGGCCTGCGCAAGGACCAGATTCTCGAGCGCCCCATCCTGACCCCCACGACGAAGCACGAGGAGCACGACCGCAACATCTCGCGCGCGGAAGCCCTCGGGGAAAAGCTGATCGGGGGCGACCTGTTCGACGAGGCCGCGGCCCTGTGCTTCAAGCTCTTCAAGCGCGGCCAGGAATTCGCCGCCACGCGCGGGCTGATCCTGGTGGACACCAAGTACGAGCTGGGCATGCGCGACGGCAAGCTGACCGTGTCGGACGAGATCCACACGCCCGACTCCTCCCGCTACTGGTTCGCCGACACCTACGAGTCGCTCTTCAAGGCCGGGAAGGACCAGCGCAAGCTGGACAAGGAATACGTCCGTGAATGGCTCGCCGCCCAGGGTTTCCGCGGCGACGGCACGCCGCCCGCCCTCACGGAAGAGGTGCGCATCGAGGCCGCCAAGCGCTACATCCAGGCGTATGAAACGGTGACCGGCCTGCCCTTCACTGTCACGGACGAACCCGTGGCCGCGCGCATGGTCCGGAACCTGAAGGCCAAGGGGTATTTGTAGGGGCTAGGGGTTAGGGGCTAGGGATTAGGGGTTAGGGGTTAGGGTTCAGGGTTCAGGGGTTAGGGTTCAGGGTTCAGGGTTCAGGAATAGGTCCTATAGGACCTATAGGACCTATTCTTCGCCAGTCACAGCAACGTTCCAATCAGGTCGCTGCGGCCGGCCTCGAGCAGGGCCTCGCGTGCCTTGTCCCTGAATTCGGGAAGATGGCAGAGGAGCAGCGCGCGCTGGAGCAGCTTCTCGCGGTCCGAGCGCGCGGTGTAAACCGCCTCGCCGGTCATCGGGTCGACCCCGGTGTAGAACATCGCGGCCGAGAGCGTCAGCGGCGCCGGGTAGTAGTCCTGCACCTGCTCGGGCTTCACGCCCGACTTCTTCAGCGCGAGCGCCAGCTCCACCATGTCGGCCAGCGTGCAGCCGGGATGGCCGCTGATGAAATACTCCACCACCTCCAGCCGCTGCCCCGCCCGCCCCGCCGCCGCCCGGAACCGGGCCATGAACTCGCGGTACACGGCCGCGCCCGGCTTGCCCATCCGGCGCAGCACATTGTCCGTCACATGCTCGGGCGCGATCTTGAGGCGGCCGCACACGTGGTGGCCGGCCAGCTCATCCAGATAGGCGTCGCCCCCGCCGTGCAGCGCCAGGTCGAAGCGGATGCCGCTGGTGACGAACACGTGCTTCACCCCGGGCACCTGCCGGGCCGCCTTCAGCAGCGCCGTCAGCGGCGCGTGGTCGTCCTTCAGGTTGGCGCACGTTTCCGGGAACAGGCACCGGCCCTGCCGGCCGCAGCCCCCCTCGCCCCGGCCGCAGCCCGTGCCCCACATGTTGGCCGAGGGCCCGCCCAGGTCGCTCACCGTGCCGTGAAACTCCGGATCGGCCGCCCGCTTCCGGATCGAGGCCAGGATGCCCGCCGCGCTCCGCGAGCTGATGCTCCGCCCCTGGTGCATGGCGATGGCGCAGAAGCGGCACTCGCCGTAGCAGCCGCGGTGGGTCGTCACCGAGTCGCGGATCATGTCATACGCCGGGATCCGTTTCCCCTTGTAAGCCGGGTGCGGCCGGTTGGTGAACGGCAGGCCGTAGAGCAGGTCCATCTCCGCCGTCGTGAGCGGCGTCGCCGGCGGGGACGCCGCCACCAGCCGCCCCGCGTGGGGCTGGACGAGAATGCGCCCGCGCCCGGGATCCGTGTGCGTGTAGATCAGCTTGGTCATCTCCGCGAACGCGCGGCGGCCTTGTTCCGTTTTCTGGGACACCGTCTCGTAATCGGGCAGCGTCACGGGGTCGGCCAGGTCGGCGATCGCCTTGACCACCGTGAGCATGCCGGGGCCGCCGCCGAGGGGTTTTCCCTCGCGGGCCCGCGCCACCAGCCAGGCCAGGGCGTCCTCGCCCATGCCGTAGACGAGGACGTCGGCCTTGGCGTCGATCAGCAGGGAGCGGCGGACCTGGTCGGTCCAGTAGTCGTAATAGGCGAACCGGCGGAGGGAAGCCTCCAGCCCGCCGATCACGACGGGTATGCCCTTGAAGGCCTGGCGGACGCGGGAGGCGTAAACGATGGTGGCGTTCGGGGGGCGGGCGCCCGCCTCGCCGCCGGGCGAATAGGGGTCGTCGTGCCGCCGCTTGCGCATGATGGTCAGCTGCGACAGCTGGCTGTCCACGTTGCCGGCCGTCACGCCCCAGAACAGCTTCGGCGGGCCGAGCTTCTGGAAATCCTCCACCGCATCCGGCCTCGGCTGGGCGATGACGCCCACGCGGCAGCCCAGCCACTCGAGGAAGCGGCCCACGATGCCCGCGCCGAAGGAGGGATGGTCCACGTAGGCGTCGCCGGTCACCAGGATCACGTCGCACTGGTCCCAGCCCCGCGCCTGCATTTCGGCGCGGGACATGGGCAAAGGCGCGCCCGGTTTGGCGATCGACGCGAAAGGCTGCCAGCGGATGGGGGCAGGGGCCACGGCTCAGCGCCCCATTTTGCGGCGGCGCTTGGCGTCGAACTCGGGCGCTTCCTTGACGCAGGTGCCGAGGACGCGCAGGGCCTTGCCCATGAGGCGGGCGGTCTGCCGGTCAAGCTTGGCCGGCTCCGCGCCGACATCCGGCCAGCCGGGGAGGGTCAGGTCGTCGGGATTTAACGCCACCTTCTCCCAGTTGTTGAACAGCCGGCCCCAGTCGCTTTTCAGGATTTCGCGGATGCGCCCCTGGTGCGTGGGATACCAGAACAGGTCGTGGTAGAGCACGCTGGCGATATAGGACCAGGGCGCGAGAACGGTCTTGAGCGACCACTCCATGGGCTTCTTCAGCGGGCCCCAGTAGATCTTGTGCTGCATGCGGCTGGCGAAGGTCATCTTCTGGAACGGCCCCACGAAGTTCCAGTTCTCCTTGGCGGCGTCGAGGTCGCCCACCATCTCGATGTCGCGCGGGTCGCCGCAGCCGAGCCCCCTCTCGTGGGCCAGGCGGACGAACTTGATGTCGCGCATCGGGTCGAAGCCCATCAGCTTGGCGGCCACGGCGTCGATGGCGACCTGGTCGGAGGAGGCCAGCAGGACGTTCTTGACCATCGGCATCATGCAGCGCGGGCCGGGGCCGTCGCCGGCGAAGGTACCGTCCATGACCGCAAAAATCCCCGAGTGGATCTTCTTCTGGATCATGAGCAGGTCGACGAGCGTCTCATGGATCACCGGGTGGGTCCAGTGGCGGTGTTCGTTGAGCAGGCCGCCGAATGCGTTCTTCATGGCGCCGGTGGTGGTGGTGAAGATATGGGTCTTGATGGTGGGCAGGTGGATGATGTTCTCGCCGATGAACCGCTTGGGGATCATGAAGCCGTCGGGATACACCTGGTTCAGGCAGAGGAACTGGTCGGCCAGGTCGCCCACGGCGTCGCGCACGTGGATCCACTCCTCGCCTTCATAGAGATGCACGTTGCGGAGGCCATGCGCCTGAACGACGTTGAGCTGTTTGTTCTCGCGCTCGCCGAGGTGGGCGTCGATGACGACCGTGCGGTTGTGGCAGGCGTGGATAAGCTTGGGGTCGTAGCCGTCGCGCTTGAGGGCGCGGATGACGCCCTCCATCTGCCAGGGTGTGGTGGAACTGCCGGGGTAGAAGAAGTGCCAGCTGATATTGACCTTGAGGGCGGTATCCTTGGTCTTGGGCAGCGCCTCCTGGTAGCCGGCCAGATTCATCACGCGATGGTAGTCCTCCAGCACCGTGGCCGGGCTGGTCTTTAAAATGGCGACCTTGGCTTTCATTCCGTTATTATGCCCGTTCGAAAGCGCCTCTTCAATCGCAAAAGGACACGGGTCGGAAG
>CAYZVY010000332.1:0-4261 GCA_964481675.1 uncultured Verrucomicrobiota bacterium | reverse complement strand
CTACCCAACCCCGTGCGTCCCATCGCCATCTCCACCGCTTATCAGCGGCGGCTACCAATCCCGTTTAGCGGCTGACCAGGATGGCGACCAGGCCCACGATCAGGCAATACGGGCCGAAAAGCCAGAGCTTGTTGGAGCCCAGAAGCCGGTTCAGCAGGGATATCGCCAGAAAGCCGGTGATGGCCGCGACCCCGAATCCGATAGCCAGATCATGAACCGGAATGTCCAGCGGACCCGCGGCCTTGATGGCTTTCAGTATCGTCAAACCCAAGGCTCCCCCCAGAAGCGGAATCGCCATCAGGAAGGAAAAGCGGGCCGACTCCGTTCCCTCCACACCCGCCATCCGTCCGGCCGTGATGGTCGAGCCGGAACGGCTCACGCCCGGCAACAGCGACAGGATCTGCGCAAACCCGACAACCAGGGCCTGGGGAAAGGTCACCTTGGAACGGGTGATCGCCGGCTTGAAGATCTTCGGCAGCATCAGCAGGCACCCCGTGATCATCAGGCAGCCGCCGACCAGCCGCGCCGAATCGAACGCGGCCTCGATCGGATCGTTGAACAGGACGCCGATCAGGCCGGCCGGAATCATGCCCACCAGCAACACGCCCACATCGCGGCGGGCGGATCCGTCGTTCCGGAAAAAGCCGACGATCAACTCCACCAGCCGGGCCCGGTAATAGGCCATGATCGCGATCAGGGTGCCGCCATGCAGAACCGCTTCCAGCAGCGCGCCGTGCGATTCCAGCTTGAGCAGCTGCTTGCCCAGCACCAGATGGCCCGAGCTGCTGACCGGCAGGATTTCCGTGATGCCCTGGACAATAGCCAGAATGACAACCTTGACGGTTTCGATCATGCTCTTCCCCCACACTGTTGTCTGATCAGATCCGATCCGGCGTTTCGATGCCCAGCAGCGACAGTCCCTGTCGCAGCACGCGCTCCGTCACCGCCGACAGCCGGATGCGGCTTTCGCGCACGCCCTCGGGCGCAGTCAGGAACGGCACATTCTGGTAATACGTGCTATACGCCTGCGACAGATCATACAGGTAATCCGCCAGGACGTTCGGGCGGTAGGTTTCAGTCGCCCGCACAATCGCCTCCGGAAAGCGGGCCAGCCGCAAGGCCAGGGCCCGGCTGGCGGGATCGTCGGCCTTGATCGGCGCCGCGTCGTAGGTCCCCGTCGGAAACCGGTCGCGGTATTTGTCGCGCACGCTCGCGATCCGCGCGCACGCGTATTGCAGATACGGGGCGGAGTTGCCGTTCAGCGCCAGCGCCTTGTCCCAGGTGAAGGTGATCAGCGTCTGGGGGTTCTGGCTCAGATCGGCATACCGGACCGCGCCAATGCCCACGGCCCGCGCCACGTCCTTCTGCGTCTCGGGCGCCATGTCGGGGCTGGCCGTCTGAACGAGGGCCAGCGCGCGCTGCTCGGCCTCGTCCAGCAACCGCTCGAGCTTGATCACATTGCCCTGCCGGGTCGAGAACGTGCCCTCGGGAAGGCGCATGAGGCCGAACCACACGTGGACCAGTTCCGTCTTCACCCCAAGCCGCCGGACCACGGCGAAGAACTGCTTGAAGTGCAGCTGCTGCCGCTCGTCCGTCACATACACGATGCGGTCCGGCTTGAATTCCTCCATCCGGTTGAGCACCGTGGCAATGTCGGTGGTGGCGTAATTGAACCCGCCGTCGCTCTTGCGGATCAGGCAGGGCTGCAGCTTTTCCTCTTCCAAAAAGACGACCTGGGCGCCTTCGCTCTCCACGGCCAGCCCCAGTTTCTGGAGCCGCTCCACGAGGCCGGCCAGCTGGTCGCGGTAATGACTCTCCCCGCGCACGAGATCGAACGACACGTTCAGCCGCTTGTAGACGCGACTGAACTCATCCATGCTCAGCTTGATGAAGCGGTTCCATAAGGCGATGTTCTCGGGATCCCCGCCCTGGAGCTTGACCAGCTCGCGCTTGGCGGCGGCCAGCCACTCGGGGTCGGCCTTGGACTGCTCGTAGCTCTTGACGTAAATGCGCTCCAGCTCCTCCACCGGGTTCTCGGCCAGCGCCGCCTCGTCGATGAAATGGCGGAAGCCCATGATGATGATGCCGAACTGGGTGCCCCAGTCGCCGAGATGGTTGTCGGCCAGCACGCGGTAGCCCAGGAAGCGGTGCATGCGGTCGAGGGCGTTTCCGATCACGGTGGACCGGATATGGCCGATGTGCATGGGCTTGGCCACGTTGGGGCTGGAATAGTCCAGCACCACGGTCTTGCCGGCGCCAATGGGCGGGGCGCCGCAATGGGCGTCGGCCGCGATCGTTTCCACGGCCTGGGCCAGGGCTTCGGGCTTGAGGAAGAAATTGATGAAACCGGGGCCCGCCACCTCGGTCTTCGCCACGCAGGAGGGCAGCACGGCGCCCGCGAGCACCGCGTCGGCAATTTCGCGCGGGTTTCGCTTCATGGCCTTGGCCGCGCCCATGATGCCGCTGCACTGGTAGTCGCCGAACTCCGCGTTGGCCG
Source organism: uncultured Verrucomicrobiota bacterium (assembly GCA_964481675.1). Classification (GTDB taxonomy): domain Bacteria; phylum Verrucomicrobiota; class Kiritimatiellia; order CAIKKV01; family CAIKKV01; genus CAIKKV01. Next base: position 1,764 of record CAYZVY010000332.1, on the reverse strand, counting down.
AGGCGGTCACGGCGGCCATCTTCTCCGCGGAAACGGGCGAATCGGGAATGGCCGCAACGACGCGGGGTTTCAGCCAGTCGGTCAGAATCTGCTCAAAAGATTGCATGCGTTCCTCCGGCCCCGCTTCAGGCGGCGCCATAAACGCTTATCAAACCAGAAAAGAACCCCTTCCTGCAATCATAAATCGCCTTGACTGACTCCCCGTTTCGGGATCATAATCAATCGGCAAAAGTCCATGGTGGACAGTGGAGACCAACCTATGCATCGCAATCAGGACCTTGAGAAGTTCATGGCCTTGTCACCCCGCGAAGGATTGACCTTCGACGACGTCTCCCTCATCACCCAATACGCCGATTTCCTGCCCGAGCAGGCGGACATCCGCTCGCGCCTGACCAACCGCATCACGCTCAACATTCCCGCGGTCAGCGCGGCCATGGACACGGTCACCGAATCGGGCATGGCCATCGCCATGGCCCTCAACGGCGGCATCGGCATCATCCACAAGAACCTGACCGCCCAGGAGCAGGCGCGCCAGGTGGGCATCGTCAAGCACCACCTGAACGGCCTGATCCAGAATCCCGTGGTCTTCAAGCCCGGCGAATCGCTCGACTCCGTGCTCCGCAAGAAGGCCGAAAAGGGCTATGGCTTCAGCGGCTTCCCCATCGTGGACGACGACGGCCGCGTTGTCGGCATTCTCACGGCCACCGACATCAAATATGCGTCCCGCACGCACGGCCTGACCGTGGCCGATGTCATGACCACCACCGTCATCACCGCGTCGGCCGGCACCACGCTGAAGCAGGCCTTCGAACTCATGCTGCAGAACCGCATCGGGAAACTGCCGCTCGTCGAGAACGGCAAACTGGTGGGCCTTTACAGCTACCACGACGTCCGGACGCTGGTCGACAACGTCGAGCCGCAGTTCAACCGCGACTCCCAGTACCGCCTCCGGGCCGGCGCGGCCGTCGGGCCGAACGACCACGAGCGCGTCGAAATCCTGTCCGCCGAGGCCGTCGACGTCGTCGTGGTGGATACCGCGCACGGCCACAGCAAGGGCGTCATCGAGATGGTCAAATGGGTCAAGGCCCATTATCCCGCCATCGATGTGGTGGCGGGGAACATCGCCACCGCCGAGGCCGCCCTGGCCCTGCGTGACGCGGGCGCGGACGCCGTCAAGGTGGGCATCGGCCCCGGCTCCATCTGCACCACGCGCGTGGTGGCGGGCGTGGGCATTCCCCAGATCACCGCCGTCTTCGAATGCGCCAAAGCCCTCGAGGGCAGCATTCCGATCATCGCCGACGGCGGCATCCGCCACTCGGGCGATATTCCGAAGGCGCTCGTGGCCGGCGCCGATGCCGTCATGATGGGCTCCGCCCTGGCGGGAAGCGCCGAAAGCCCCGGGGAGAAGATCATTCACCAGGGCCGCCAATACGTGGTCTACCGCGGCATGGGCTCGCTGGCGGCCATGAAGGAAGGGATGGCCTCGCGGGAGCGCTACGGGCAGTCCAACATCGCCGAAAGCGACCTGGTGCCCCAGGGCATCGAGGGCGTGGTCCCCTACGCGGGCTCGGTCAACCAGGTCATCGTCCAGTATATGGGCGGCCTGAAGGCCGCCATGGGCTACAGCGGCTGCCGGTCGATCGACGACCTGCAGAAACGGGGCCGGTTCATCCGCGTCTCGATGGCGGGCCTGCGCGAGGCGCACCCCCACACCGTCAAGATCCTCAAGGAAGCACCCAACTACCGCTCCTCCGATTCGTTTTA
>CAYZVY010000331.1:0-4261 GCA_964481675.1 uncultured Verrucomicrobiota bacterium | reverse complement strand
AACACGGAAAGCGGCATGATCCGCAGGGACTCGCTGATGGCGGGGCGGAAGGCCATGTGGCCGAGAATATCCTTCTCCAGGTCGATGCCCGGCGCAATCTCGACCAGCGTCAGCCCCGAGGCGGTCAGCTCAAAGACGGCCCGCTCCGTGATATACATGACCTGCTGCCCCTTTTCCCTGGCATACGGCCCGCTGAAGGTCACATGTTCGACGGCCTGGACAAACTTGTCGAACGTGCCCTCCCGGTCGATGTGAAGCGTACCGTCCCTGAAACTGACCTCCAGGCCGCCGGCGGTGAAGGTTCCGGCGAAAACGACTTTGCGGGCCGTCTGGGTAATGTTCATGAACCCGCCCACGCCGGCCACCCGTCCATTGAACTTGCTGACGTTGACGTTGCCCTCCCGGCCGCATTCCGCCAGCCCGAGAAACGCCACATCCAGGCCGCCTCCGTCATAAAAATCAAACATGTAGGGCTGGTCGATGATGGCCTCCGGGAAGCGTGACGCCCCGAAACTCAGCCCGGAGGCCGGAACGCCGCCAATCGGCCCCGATTCCAGCGTCATGGTCATGGCGTCCAGCCTCTTCTCCTCTTTGGCGATCTGCGCGATTCCCTCGGGCAGGCCGATGCCCAGGTTGACGATGGCGCCCGGCTTGATTTCCTGGAACGCGCGCTTGGAAATGTAGCGGCGGGGGCCGTCCTCCATGCGGGGCAGGCTCAGCTGCTGAATGTCCCCCTGTCGCACGTAATCCGGGTTGAACGCCTCGGCATACGTCTGCATGTGGTGCGCCTTGTCGGACAGGACCACCGCATCGACATAGATGCCCGGGATCACGATTTTCTGGGGATCCCGGGCATAGTCCTCCGCCATCCGCGCGATCTGCACCACGACCGTGCCGCCGCTGTTCCGGACCGCCTGGGCAATCGACAGCGCCTCCGCCGTGATCACTTCGTCCTCGAAGGAGATGTTGCCAAAGGAATCGCTGGAGGTTCCCCGCAGCAACCCGAAATGGATGGGAAAGGCCTTGTACAACAGCCATTCCTTCCCGTGGATCGTGATCAGCTCCACCAGGTCTTCGGTTGTCCTGGCGTTCAGCTTGCCCCCGTCCTTCCGGGGATCGACGAACGTGTTCAGCCCGATATGCGTCAGCCGGCCCGGATTGCCGGCCGCGATTTCCCGGAACAGGTGGCTGATGACGCCCTGCGGAAAATTGTAGGCTTCGATCTTGTTGTCCAGCGCCAGCCGGCCCATGGCCGGAGCCAGGTTCCAGTGGCCGCCCACAACCCGCTTCAGCATGCCCTCATGCCCGAAGTGGTTCAGCCCCCTGGTTTTGCCGTCGCCCTGCCCCGCGGCATAGACGAGGGTCAGGCCACGCGGCGTCCCCTCCTTCAAAAACCGTTCATCCAGGGCCGCCGTCAGGGCTTCCGGGTGGGTGCAGCCCACAAACCCGCCGGTGGCGAGGGTCGAGCCGCTGGTGACCAGGGCCGCCGCTTCAGACGCGGTGATGATTTTGACTTTTCTCATAGACGAAGCCCGCCGTCGATTTCCAGGATCTTGCCGTTTACAAAGTCATTTTCAATGACAAACCGGACCGCCTGGGATATTTCCGCCATTTCGCCCAGACGGCGCAACGGCACCTGCGCCGTGATTTTCTCCAGCACCTCGGGCTTGATGGCCGCCACCATTTCCGTGCGGAGGTAGCCGGGCGCGATGGCCGCGCAGCGGATCCCGTAACGGGCCAGCTCCTTGCTCCAGGTGACCGTCATGGCATCGACCCCGGCCTTGGACGCGGCATAATTGGTCTGCCCGAAATTGCCGGCCCGGGAGACCGAGGAGATGTTGAGGATGAGCCCGCCGCCGATGCGCGCCATCAGCGCGGCCGCTTCCCGCGCGCACAGGAACACACCGGTCAGGTTCACATCGAGTACGGCCTTGAAGTTCTCCAGGGGCATCGTCTTGATGTCCTGGTCGCTCACTTTCAGGAGGAGCCCGTCTTTCGTGATGCCGGCGTTGTTGACCAACACGTCCAACGAGCCCGCCCTGGCGATTTCCGCGAACAGGGCTTTGACGGAGGCTTCATCGGCCACGTTGCAGACATGACAGGCGACGGGCAGGCCCCGGCACGCCTCGGCCAGGCCTTTCAGCGCCTCCTCGCTGACGTCGCAGCCATGGACGACGGCGCCGCTTTTAATCAGGTCGAGGGCGATCTGCCGGCCCAGCCCCCGGCCGGCTCCCGTCACCAGACAACGCTTGTTCCGGATGTCCATAACGTCCTTTCGATTTTGCCCTATTGACGGGGCGCGGCGTGGGTCCGGCTCCGATTCTCATACCATACCAGATTTCCGCTGTTCTGGCCCGACAGCAGAATATCCCGGTCGCCGTCCCCGTCCAGATCCACGGCCCGGATATCATACGCGCACTGGTTCGTATCGATGACCACCCGCGCAAACCCGCCCGTCCCGTTATTATAATAACAGACGGTGTTCGAAGAGCCATACCCGCACGCGGTGACATCGATGGCCGCATCTCCGTTGAAATCGGCCAGCGCCAGGTTGTGGGGGCTCTTGAGCGTGTCGTCCAGCCGGATCGCGGGATAGTCCGGCGCCGGGAACCACCAGAGCCCCACACCGTGCCCTTCGGCCGCCACCAGGTCGGGAAGGCCGTCGCCGTTCAGGTCGGCCGCGTCAAGGTTCGTCGTCTGCGCCATCGGCCCCTTCAGGGGATGCAGATCCCACGCCATCCGCGGATCGGCGCCCTGCAGCCAGAACCCCACCCAGCCGCTCCTGGCATGCGAGCCGTGCAGGATGTCCAGCCGGCCGTCGCCGTTCAAGTCCGCCAGCCGCACGTATTCCTGCCAACCCGGCACGGTGTTGGACGGTGCCACCCCGACCCGCTCCCAGAGGCCCGTCCCCGCCGCGGGGCCGGGGTTGCGGATCCAGAGCATGCCGTTGCGGGGCTCGCCGCGCTGGGACGGGATCGCCAGGTCGGGAAAGCCGTCGCGGTCGATGTCGCCGGCCGCGGTCCCGTGGGCGCCCACCACGTTGGTGGCAATCAACGCGTCGCTCCACGCCCCTGTTTTTCGATTATAGGTACACCGGTGGATCTCGCCGAAATGGCCGTCGTCCACGATCAGGTCGGGCTGGCCGGCCTGGCCAGCGCCGGAAAGAAAGGCGGTGTCGAGGTGCAGGATCACGGCCTTGTCGCGCAGCTCGCAGACGGGCTTTTTCGTCCAGTCCGGCGCCTGGTACCAGAAGACCTTGTTGGACCACTTCGAATAGCCGCCGGAGGGGCCTCCCGCGGCGATGACGTCGGTTCGGCCGTCGCCATCCACGTCGAACGCGACCGCGGAAATGGCGGGCAGCCCGGGATCGATCACGTGCTTCACCCAGTCCGGCCGGGCCGGCTCCGCACCGGCGCCAAGGGAAAGGATGAACAGCACGCCAATGGCCAGCCCCGCTCGCTTCATGGTCCACGCTCCCGGTTGCGCCTATTGAATAACAGGAGCCCGCCACAAAGCAAGCGCGGAGGCGGGGACGGCGAGAAAATCCGGTAGCGCCGCAGTTGATTCGACCCGCGTGACGCGCTATAGTCAGTGTTCAAGGAGATCCTCATGAAACCCATTCGGCTCGGTATCATCGGCTGCGGCGGCATGGAAAAAGCGCACGAAAGCGGGCTGGCCGGCCTGGGCGACCAGGTCCGTATCACGGCCGTCTGCGACGTGGTGGAAGAGCGGGCGAAGATGGCGAAGGAGCTGCTCAAGGCCGACCTCGCGGTCACCGACTACCGCGACCTGCTGCCAGCCGTGGACGCCGTGCTGATCGTGCTGCCCCACCACCTGCACCACCCGGTCGGCCGCGACTGCCTGCTGGCCGGCAAGCACGTGCTCATGGAAAAGCCGCTGGCCATCACCGAGGCGGAATGCCTGGACCTGATCCATCTGGCCGACTGCAACAAGCTGACGCTGATGGTCGGCTACGTCCAGCGCTACAACCCGCTGGTGCTGAAGGCCAAAGAGATGATGGAAGCCGGCGTGGCCGGAACGCCTTTTCAAGTTTCCATCTGGACCGAGCAGTTCACCAAGTTCTCCGACGACAAGAGCTGGGGCCACAAGATCGCCACGCTGGGCGGCGGCCAGTTCTTCAGCCACGGCTGCCACTACGTGGACCTGCTGCTCTGGTTCATGGGCAAGCCGCTCCGCGGCTTCCACCTTGGAACCAATTTCGGAACGCCCTGGATGGAGAAGGAAGGCACCAGCAACGTGG
>CAYZVY010000330.1:0-4263 GCA_964481675.1 uncultured Verrucomicrobiota bacterium | reverse complement strand
GTGTCCGATAAATCTTCCAGAGGGAACGGGGGATTGTGTAAACTGGACGGCTAGAAAAGGGAGAGTGTATGGCGGCTTCACGCGATGTGACGATCTTGCGCGAGTGGGTCAGGCAATACGCGGACATCTGCCGCGAGCCGGTGCAGGACGAGCGGAGGGCGCTCTGGCGCCGCCACAACAGCCTGAAGCCGACGCGCCCGCTCATCTACGTCCGCGCCTTCGCCTGGTCGGAAATGCCGCAAGCCACGTGCCTGTGCGAGGATCCCTTTTTCAAATCCTACGAAGCCCAGCTGCGCCACCAGCTCTTCTGGCATTCGCTGGAGGACGATTCCATTTTCGAGCCCTGGCTGACCGTCTCCGCGGCCCGCACCTGCTACGGCTGGGGCTTCAAGGCCGAACGCCACTATTCCGGAGAAGCGCGCGGGTCCTACAAGGTGGACTATCCCATCAAGGCGCTGGAAGACAGCGAGAAGATGCGCGTGCCGTGGCACGGCATCGACGAGGTCAAAACGGCCGAATCAGTCGCTAAGCTGCAGGATGCGGTGGGCGACCTGATCACCATCAATGTCGACCGCGGGCCGGCCTACAATATGTGGAGCGCCGACCTTTCCACCGAGCTCGGCCACCTGCGCGGCATCGAGCACTTCATGGTGGACATGCTGGACAATCCCGAGTGGCTGCACCGGCTGGTCGGGTTCATGTCGAAGGGCGTGCTCAAGGCCCAGACCGAGGCGGAGGCGGCGGGGGACTGGGGCCTGTGTAATCACCAGAACCAGGCCATGCCCTATGCCGAGGAGCTGCCCGATCCGGCGGCCAACCGCCGGGGCGTGGCGCGCAAGCAGCTGTGGGGCTACATGGCGGCGCAGGAGTTCACCGCCGTCTCGCCGGCCATGCACGAGGAGTTCCTGCTCCGCTACCAGCTGCCCATCCTCAGCCAGTTCGGCCTGAGCGCGTACGGCTGCTGCGAGGACCTGACGCAGAAAATCGGCATGCTCCGGCAGATCCCCAACCTGCGCCGGATCGCGGTGTCGCCCTTTGCCGACTGCCCCCGCTGCGCGGAGCAGATCGGGACGGATTACGTGATCAGCTACCGGCCGAGTCCCACGGACATGGTGGGCTACGGGTTCGACGAGGCCCGCATCCGCCGCATCCTGGAGCGGGATCTTTCCGCTTGCCGGGGATGCCATGTGGACCTTACACTGAAAGACGTGGAAACGGTTGAAGGCGATCCCGAGCGCGTTCGGAACTGGGTCCGGCTGGCCCGCAGGATTGCCGAATCCGTCTTATAGGAGTCATGCCATATGGAAAAACCGAGACCGTTTTTGCTGAAGGCGCTGATCGTTGCCGCCGTCCTGTATGTGGTCGGGACCTGCCTGCTGATCAACGACCTTTATGTCAAGGTGAGCGATCTGGAGCATGAGGCCATGCACAAGGAAATGAGCATGGATAGTCATGCCCCCACCGTGGAACACTAAGGAGCCGGCCGTGTTTTCCCGGGTCCGTCATGGCGTGCTTTCCAGCATCGCGTGTGTCCTGGCCGCCGCACCCCTGTGGGGCGCCGGCGTGCTCACGATGGACGAGGCGGTGGCCGAAGCCCTGCGCGCCAATCCCGAGTTGAGCAGCCTGCGGGCCCGGGCCGCGGCGCTTGACGACCGGTCCGACCAGGAAACCGTCCTGCCGAACCCCTCCGTCACGTTCGGGACCATGAACCCCTCGGAGCATATCCGACTCATCGATGGCGAGGAAACACGGGTGACGGTGGCGCAGGAGCTTCCCGGCTTCGGCAAGCGGGAGCTGCGCGGCCGCCTGGCCGCCCGGTCCGCGGCCCTGGTCTGGGTGGACTTGCGGATCCGGGAGAACGAGACGGCGCTCCAGGTGCGCGAAGCGGCGTATGATCTGGCCGCCACGCAGGCCAGCCTGGCGCTGCTCCGCCAGGAGCAGGCCGTGCTGGAGCGGATCGTGGAGACGGCCCGGACGCGGCTGACGGTGGGGACCGTCAAGTCGATGGACGTCATCCGGGCGCAGAGCGAGGTGATCGCGCTGAAGCAGCGCCAGCTCGAATGGGAGCGGCGCGAAAAGGGGCTTCAGGCGCGGCTGAGCCAATGGCTGAACCGGCCGGCGCAGGATCCGGTGACCGCCGTGACGGCGCCGCCGAAGCCGCTGCCGGCGCCCGATCCCCGGAGTCTGGGCCAGCTGGCCGTGAACACCCGGCCCGAACTCGAGGCCGCCCGGGTGCGGGTGGAGCAGGCCGGCCTGGGCGCCGAACTGGCCGCCCGGAACGGCTGGCCCGATTTCATGATCAGCGCCGAAAAGCGGAACTACTCAACCGGGGGAGACCAGGTCATGCTGATGGCCGGGCTCACGCTGCCGCTCTGGCGCTCCGGCATCCGGGCGGGAATCCGCGAGGCCGAACATACCCGCGACGCCGAGGCCGCCGCCCTGGAAGCCGCCCGGCGCGAGATGATTTTCGAAATCGAGGACGCCTGCTATGCGCTGGACAACGCCAACCGCGCGCTGGCCCTGTCCCGGGAGTCGCTGGTTCCCCAGGCGCAGCAGCAGTTTGCCTCGGCCGAAGCCTCCTACCGGACCGGCTCCATCGGGTTTTCGGATTTGCTTGAAAGTGAACGCTTTCTGCTGGAAACGCGCCTGATGGAGGCGCAGACCACGGCGGATGCCGGCAAGGCGGCGGCCCGGCTCGAGCGGGTCCTCGGCGGGCCGGTGAAACCAGAGCAGGTCACCCCCTGACTCCGGGCGCCGGGAAAACCGGACGCCACGATCGAACAGATCGCCTACAACACGAGGCCAGAGCCATGGAATCTTCAACACGAAACACGAAACGCCGGGTCCAGTTCCGGCTGACGGCGCCTGCCGGCAGCGAGGTATACGTGGCCGGCACGTTCAACCGGTGGGAGCCCAAGGCCACCCCGCTCAAGGAATCCGCCGGGAACTACAGCGTCATGGTGATGCTGCTGCCGGGGCGCTACGAGTACAAGTTTATCGTCAATGGCGACTGGATGACCGACCCCAAGGGGCGCGAAACGGTGCCCAATGACCGGGGCTCCCGGAATAGCGTGATCGTCATTTGAGAGCGGCGGACGCGTCCCGCCGGCCTGACGCCGGTCAGGCGCAGTCGCCCTTGAAGTAGGCCTCCACGCCGTCCGGCAGGGGCGGAACATCCACGGGCATGCCGCTGTTGCGCAGGGATTGCGCGGCCTGGCAGCCCGCCGCCACGCTGTAGCGCGCCGCCAGGGGCGACGTGGTGATCTTGGCGCCTTCCCGCAGGTAGCGGACGAATTCATCCACGATGCGCGGATCGGCGCCGCCGTGGCTGCCGTCGTCGCGCGGGATGAAATACTGCTCGTCGCCGTAGGGGTTGTAGCCGGTGCGGCGGTTCCAGAGGCGCACGACCATGCTGCCCGGCCCGTCGCCGAAATTCTCGATCCGCCCCTCCGTCCCGATAATCGTATAGTTTCGCCAGGCGTCGGGCGTGTAGTGGCACTGCTGGTAGGAGGCCAGGACGCCGTTGTCCAGCTGCATCAGCATCATGCTCAGGTCCTCGACGTCGAGGACGGGGTTGAGCCCTTTCTGCGAGAGGGGCGGCCAGTTGTTGTTCGACCAGCTGGCGTCGCCGCGCTCCGCGGGGCTGTGCCGGTCCTGGATCTGGTTGTAGACGGTCAGGTTGCCCATGGCCGAGACGCGGGACGAGTAGCCGTTGCAGAGCCAGTGGAGAACGTCGATGTCGTGGGCCCCCTTCTGGAGCAGGAGGCTGGTGCTCTTGGAGCGGTCGGCATGCCAGTCCTTGAAATAGGCGTCGCAGCCGTAGGCCACGAAGTGGCGGCACCAGCCGGCCTTCACCTCGCCGATCGCGCCCTTGACGATCAGCTCCTTCATTTTCTGGACGAAGGCCATGTGGCGCATGTTGTGGCCGAGGTAGATTTTCCGCTTCAGGCGGGCGGCCGTTTCCAGGATGCGGTCGCAGCCCGCGATGGTGATGGCCATGGGCTTTTCGAGGTAGACGTCCTTGCCGGCCTCCAGGGCGGCCACGGCGTGTTCCTCGTGCAGGAAGTCGGGGGTGGTGACGAAGACGGCGTCCAGCTCGGAGCGGTCCAGCAGGGCCTTGTAGTCGGAGGTGGTGAAGGAGTCGGCCCCGAACCGTTCGCGGAACTTGGCCAGGGCGGGTTCCAGGATGTCGCAGCCCGCGGTCACCCGCACGCCCTGGTCCGGCTTATGGGCATTCCAGGCCAGCCATCCCCGTCCGCCCGC
>CAYZVY010000329.1:0-4273 GCA_964481675.1 uncultured Verrucomicrobiota bacterium | reverse complement strand
CCGGCACGGCCGGCATGTCGAACGTGGCCGCGCGGGCGGCTTCAAGATCCTCGCGCGAATCCGTGGCCGGGATGCCGGGCGCGCAGGCGTGCGTCCAGCCGACTTCCACCGGTTGCCGGACCGACGCGCGGATGGCCTTGACCGCAAGGCCGTGGGCGAGCTGGAGATGGTGCAACTGGCGCAGCGTCTCGGGAAAGGACACTTTCATGCCCGGCGCCATGCAGCCTTCACGGTATCCGTATAGCAGGTGGATAGTCGGCTCGTTGACCGTGATCCACCGCTTCACGCGGTCGCCCAGCCGGCCGGCCACCACCGCGGCATAGTCCGCAAACCACCGGGCGCTGTCGCGGTTCAGCCAGTGGCCCCGCTGCTGGAGCGCCTCGGGCAGGTCCCAGTGGAACAGGGTCAGGCAGGGCGTGATGCCCGCCGCGAGCAGCGCGTCCGTCAGCCGTTCGTAGTAGGCCAGCCCCTTTTCGTTGACGGCGCCCGTCCCCCCGGGCATCACGCGCGACCAGGACACCGAAAAGCGATAGGACGGCAAACCCATGGCGCGCATGAGCGCCACGTCTTCGGGAAACCGGTGATACTGGTCCACCGCCCCGTCGGCGTTCTGGTTGCGGAAAATGCGGCCGGGCTCGCGCTCGTACACGTTCCAGATGGAGGGCGCGCGGCCGTCTTCGGAAACCGCGCCCTCGACCTGGTGGGCGGATGTGGCCGCGCCCCAGATGAAGTTGGCGGGAAAAGCCTTTTGCATACGATTCTACCGCAGGCCGGTAGGGCGAACCCTCCGGGTGAGCCGTGATGGGACCGTTTCATCGCGGCTCACCCGGAGGGTTCGCCCTACCGGCCTTGCGAGTCCTTTCTCATGCGGCACTTACTTGCTCACACCACGTGCTTGAAGATCGCGTTCTTGTACATCTTGCTGACGGGCAGCGCCGTGTCCGTTTCCAGGCCCGGCATGTCCGGAATGTCCTGGAACGTGCTGGTTTCGGCCGACGTCCGGGCCCTCAGGCACATCAGCGCGCTGCGCAGCCCGGCGCCCAGGGGCGAGACCGACTTCGCGTCGCCCTGGAGCACCTGGAAGAAGTTCCAGCACAGCACGGCGTCCCCGCCCCCGTGGCCGATGGACGTGGGCTCAAACGTGACGACGGTCGAGCGCGGAACGTGGTGGTGGAACACCTTCAGCTCATTCGTGTACCAGTCGAACTCGAGCGTTCCCTTGTACCCGAAAACGCGCGCGCCGCGCGCCCCCGCCCCGCGGCGGGCGAAGAAATTCTGGCTGTAGCTCACGTGCATGCCGCTGTCGTATTCCACCAGCGCGCTGCCGGCATCCTCGTTGCCCGTATCCCGGGCGAACCCGCACTGGCGGCCGCTCGGCTTCACGCCGTCGGTCCGCCCCAGGCTGTAATACGCGTTGAACGGGCTCTCCGGGCACTCCTCGCCCAGGCTGCAGGCGTCGCATGACAGCCCGGCCGGCCGGTTCCCCTTGTAGACCAGCTTGGACTTCATGGCCGCCACCCGAACGGGCTGGAGGCCCAGCATGTAGGTCAGGTAGTCGAAGTCGTGCGTGGCCTTCTGCAGGAACAGCCCCTGCGTCTCGCTCTCGTCGCGGTACCAGTCCATGAAATAGCAGGTGCCGTAGGGCACGTTGTTCCACGCCTGCGCGTGGTGGATCTTGCCCAGGTCGCCGCGGCGGATGATCTCCACGGCCTGCTGGACGTGCGCGGTCACGCGGAGCGGGAACGACACCACCACCGGGCTGCGGCTCTGGCGGTACGCGTCGTACAGTTTCTTCCAGTCGGCCGGCGTCGTGCTGACGGGCTTCTCCAGGAACAGCGGCAGGTTCCGCTTGAGAACCTTGCAGGCGTAAGACGTATGCATCGAGCACCGGGTGCCGATCATAACGCCGTCCAGATCCTCCGTCGCCAGCATCTTCCCGGCGTCCGTGTAGAACCGGATCGTGTCGGGGTCCCGCCCCTCGGCCTTCATGGCCGCCTTGATTTCCGGGATGCGCACGTCCGTGACGGCCGCGACACCCACGTCCTTGCCGAACTTCTCCAGCTGCCTGAACATGCCGCGGATGCGGCCGCCATATCCGATAATGCCGATCTTCTTCATCTGTCTCTTCCTTTCAAGCGCCGGGCGTTGAACTCGCCGAACACTTTCAGCATGAACTCGTAGTTTTTCAGCGGCATGCCCGGAAAGACCGTGTTGGACGTGCTGAACACGTAGCCGCCGCCGGGCGCGGCGTGTGCCAGGCAGTACTCCGCCGAGCGGCGGATCGCCTCGTCGGGCCCATCCTGCATCAGGCTGCACTGCACGTTCCCCATCAGCGCCAGGCGGCCCTGGCAGCGGCGCTTGACCTCGGCAATGTCCACCCCCGCCATGGGATCGATCGACTGCAGGCAGGCCGCGTTGAGGGACAGCAGCTCGTCCAGGATCGGCATGATGTCGCCATCCGTGTGGATGAAGGGAATCAGGCCGCACGCCCGGGCATGCGCCACCTGCCGCGCCCAGTAGGGCGTCACCAGCTCCCGGAAGCAGGCGGGCGAAACGAAGGGCCCCTGGTTGAAGGCCACGTCGTTGGCGATGTAAACGAACTCGGCCCCCGCCTCGGCGAACGCCTCGTATTGCGCGCAGGCCCAGGCCGTGCGCCGCTCCGCCTCCGCGTGCAGCACCCCGGGCTGGTCGGCCAGGTCCTCGGAAAACCGGTCCCAGTCGGCGATGGAGTCGATCGACCAGACCGTGCCGCTGATGATGCCGCCGATCAGGATCGAGTCGCCGAACGTGCGGCGGGCGGCGCGGATGCCGTCGGGATCGCCCCAGGGAAAATAGACCGCCAGCGCGTCCCAGCTGTACCGGTCGACAATCCGCTCGTAGATCGCCATGCACTGGCCGATGGCGCGATCGCGGTCGGCCTGGCCGCGGGCGGACCACCCCGTGAAATCCGGGAACGCAAGGCCGAACGCCTCGTTCTCGAGCTGGAACATGGACTCGAAATGCGGGGGGCGGTCCGGCTCCTCGAACCGCAGGGTCTTGATCATGCGCTGGCGACCGGTCATGGCATCCTCGCGGTTGAACGACAGCCTGGATCGGCCAGGCGCCGGAACAGATCCAGGTACAGGCCCGCCACGCGGCCTCGCGTGTAGCGCGCCCGCACCGTTTCCAGGGCCCCGCGGCCCAGCCTGGCGGCGAGTGCGGGGTCGCCCATCAGGCGGGTCAGGGCCGACTCCAGGGCGGCCTCGTCGCCCGCCTTGAACACGAGGCTGTTGACGCCGTCTTCCACGATATCCTTGACCCCGCCGACATCCGTCGACACCACGGGCAGCCCGCAGGCCATCGCCTCGATCAGCGAGATGCCGAACGCCTCGTTCTGCGTTGGAAAGACAAACCCGTCGGCCGCCTGGAGCCAGGGCGCCACGCCCGCCACGTCGCCCGTGAACAGCACGCGCGCCTCCAGGCCCCGCTCGCGGACAAAGGCGCGCAGCTCGCTTTCGCAGTTCGCCATGTCGTTCCCGCCGCCGCCCACCAGGGCCAGCCGGCTGCCGGGATGCGCCGCCGCGACCCGCTCCCACACGCGCAGCAGGCCCGGCAACCCCTTGTAGGTCACCAGCCGGCCCGTATACACCAGCAGCCGCTCCTCCAGGCGGAGGCCGAGCGCCGCGCGGGTGGCCGCCTTTTCCTCCGCTGAGGCGGGCCGGTAAACCGCCTCGTCCACGCCGTTTGGGATGCGCGCGATCTTATCCTCCGGCACGCCGCAGCGGATCAGCTCGTCCGCGATTTCGGCGGAAATGGAAACAAACGCGTCCGCCTTCCGGAGAAGGGCGTTGCGGAGCCCCAGCGCGGCCCGCACGGGCCAGGCCGAGAGCCCCAGACCCGTCCGCTTCAGTCCGTCGGCGAAAAAGGCGCCCGACATCTCCCCGCAGCTCACGGGCCGCAGGACGCAGGGCGCCCGCCGCCAGCGGGCGGCCAGCACGGCGGCCGCGCCCAGCACCCGCAGGCCGGGGCAGAAAATCAGGTCAAAGCGGGGAAGCCGGAGCAGGCGGGGCAGCACGCGCAGCAGCATGCCCCATTTTTTGGACGCCCCGCGGCCGACGGGCCCCACGCGGATCACCTCCGCGCCGTCCACGGTTTCGCGTTCCGGATGAGCCCGGTCCCAGCGGCGCGTGACCACCACGGCCTCATGGCCCGCGGCGAGCAGGTCGGCCGCAAGCAACCGCGCCTGGGTCGGCGTTCCGCCCACCCGGGGGTGATAGCTTTCAACGAGGATGCA